>JACRPT010000013.1 GCA_016223045.1 Candidatus Eiseniibacteriota bacterium | reverse complement strand
GCCGCGCAGGCGGCGGCGCGCCACCGCGGGCGAGACCAGCCCGATCTCGTCCACCACCACGAGCGGGGCCGCGTAGCCCACCATGCCGATGGGCTCGAGCATCACCTTCTCGCCGGGGCCGGCGTGGGCGGCGAGCCAGCTGCCGGCCCGGGCGAAGCCGAAGTACTCGTTCTGCGCCCGCCCCAGGTAGAACGTGCGGCCGGCGAGCCACGCGGTCAGCACGTAGAGCGCGACGGCGGCGTAGAGGCCGCGGCCCCGCACGATCGCGGGCAACCCGACCGCCGCGAGCGCGGCGATCCCGCCGAGCGGCACCGCCAGGTACCACCAGAAGTACGCCACCCCCAGAGCGGCGTAGCCGAACCACACCACCAGCGCGGCCACCACGGTGCGCGCGAGCGGGTCGCGGCGCTCGCGCCACAGCGCCCGGGCGCCGGCGGCGAGCGCGGGCGCGAGGACCACGGCGAGCGGGAACAGCTGCGCGCCCTCGCCGGAGAACGCGTTGCCGCCCGGCAGCACCGGCACCAGCCAGCGCCACCAGACTCGCCCGCTCCAGGGCCCCGGCGTGCCGTAGAGCGCGGACTTGGCCAGCACGCTCTGCGGCACCGGCGAGCCGAAGTAGAGTGCCAGCGCGGTGAGGCCCGCCGCGGCCAGCAGGGCGGCGACCACGCGCTCGCGCGGACGCGCGCCGATCCCGAGCACCAGCGCCGCCGCCATCCCCTCGGGCCGCCACAGCGCGAGCGCCCCGAGCGCCGGTCCGCCGAGCGCGCTCCCGCGGCCGGTCAGCGTGGCCGCCAGCGCGACCAGACAGAGCATCGAGGCGCTCTCGAGCCCGGAGGCGGACACCACCGCGAAGAAGGGCCAGGCCGCGAAGAAGAGCGTGAAGCACCAGGCGCCGGCGCGCGCCCCGGCGGACGCCCGCCGCGCCAGCATCGTGCCGACCAGCAGCAGGGTCAGCGCGTCCGCCGCCAGGCTGGTCCAGCGGGCCCACGCCACCGGGTCGCGCAGGAGCCCGTATCCGAGCGCGCTCCACAGCGCCCAGGGCGGGGAGGAGAAACCCATGATGCGGGCGCCGGGGTTGTAGAGCAGGCCGTGCCCGGCCGCCAGGTTCCGGGCGTAGCGGAACGTGATGTAGGCGTCCTCCGAGGCCAGCGGCAGGAGCATCCAGGCCCAGAGGCGCGCGGCCAGCAGCAGCAGGAGCGGGACGAGGAACGGCCCGCGCGGATCGACGAGCTCGCGGGGCGTTGGCAGCAGCGGCGGGCGGGATCGGGGGCGCGCGTCAGGCCCGCGGGGCGCCGGGCGGTCGGCGGAGGGCGGCTTCATCGCGGGACGCGGCAGGCGGTGGTGCGCCGCGGGCCACCCGGAGGTGGCCCGTACGTTGCCGGGAAGCGGGCTTTCAGCGGGCGGGTCGCGCGCACGTCATGCCCATGGGCTTCGCCAGGACGACTCCGATCGCGGCGGCCGGCCCCGGCCTCCCGCTCCCTGTGCGGGCCTGGCCGGCCGGCGCAGGGACGGCGGCGAGGAAGGTAGGGGAGTCCGTCATCGCCCCAGCGAGAGGCAGTCGGCAGCCCACGCGGCTTCAACGATGCGGACTTCGCCTGGATGCGTGCGTGAGCGTCCGCGGGGACTCCCCTGAATGCTCCGTCTCGCGCCACACCCGCGGCCGGGCGTGACGCGGGGCGCAGTCTAGAACGTGGCGCCCGGGTGTTGCAAGGTCCGGGTGGTCCCCGGGCGCCGGAGGCACCGATTCTTGACACGCCCGCCAGCGCTCACTAGTGTGCCCGCCTGCTTTGTCCGCCGGGGCGGGGCGGCCGGGACGCCGATTTCGGAGAACGCGGGACGACATTGATTGACAATCCGCTCAGGCGCTTCTTACACTCGTTGCACTTCGGCGTCCGGGGTGCCGGCCGGTGGCGGTGCGACCGGCCTATCCTTCCACTGCTCATCGCGGTGCAGGTCCTCGGCGGCTGCTCCCCACAGTCACGCCCCGGACCGGTGGAAGACTCCCAGACCAGCGGGCGTATCACCGTCGTCAGTGCTCAGGAAGCCTACGGTCTGATCGCCCGCGAGCGCGATGCCTTCCAGGCGCTCTACCCCCAGGCGAGCATCACGGTGCGGCCAGGCAGTTCGCGGGAGGCCGTCCGCTCGCTGTTCGCGGCGGAATGCGACCTGGCGGTCATCACCCGGGAGCTGACGCAGGAGGAACGCGAAGCCGCGGTCAGGGGCCGGCTGGCGCTCGAGGGTTATCGGTTCGCGCGGGACGCCCTGCTGGCGGTGGTCCACGAGTCGAACCCGGTGGAGAACATGTCGGTGCCGCAGTTGCGTGCAGTGTATGCAGGAGAGGCCGGGGCATGGCCGGCGCTGGCGGGTGGCAGCGGACCCATCCATCCGGTGCTCCAGCCGGTCGCGTCGGACGTCACGGAGTTCTTCGTAGAGCAGGTGATGGGAGGCGAGCCGATCCGCGCCCGGGTCTACACGGAGGACTCGGACTCGGGCGTCGTGGCTCGCGTGAAGCGGGATCCGGCAGCGATCGGCTACGTGACGCTGGCGGCGGCGGAGCGGGGCGCGAAGGTGCTGAGCCTCGCGTCGCTCACCGGCCTGCCGTATCGCAAGCCTGACCTGGAGGCGGTGTACCGGGGGGAATACCCGATGACCCGGTTCTTCAACCTGTACGAGAGGACTTCCGGTCCGCGGCTCGCGGCCGGGTTCATCACCTTCGTGACGAGCCGCGACGGGCAGGAGCTGGTGCGCGAGCGCGGCCTGGTGCCGACCACGGTGCCGGTGCGCTTCGTGAGGCGCTCCCCGATGCTGGGGAGCCACTGACAGGAGATTCGCGCGAGACACCATGAGAACCTCCATGATCACGAGACCGAACCTCCGGATGACCGCCGCCGTCCTCTGCGTGGCGCTGCTGGCGTCGTCCGGCGCGGCCGGCGCCGACGAACTCAGGGACGCCCGGGCCGCGCTGCAGCAGGGACGGCTGGACGAGGCGACGCGGCTCTTCGAGAAGGCGGCGGGGCAGGGACTCGCCGAAGGCCGCGCCGGCACGGGCCTGGTGTGGCTCAAACGGCACCACTACGCCAGGGCGACCGAGGCCTTCGAGCTGGCCCTCAGGATGGACCCCAACCTCGCCCTGGGCTTCTACGGCACCGGCGAGGTGCTGCGCCAGCAGGACCAGTGCGGGGAGGCGGTGAAGCCGCTGCAGCGGGCGGTGGAGCTGGACCGCAAGTTCCCCGAGGCGCAGCTGAGCCTGGCGGACTGCCTGACCCGGCTCCGGCGTTACGACGAGGCGATCGCGGCCGCGAACCGCGGGCTGGGGTGGGGGAGCCGCTGGCGGCCGAAGTTCCTGATCGCGCTGGGCAACATCTCGGCGGCGCGCGATTCGCTGCGCGACGCGAGCATCTGGTACACGACCGCGGTGCAGGAGTCGCCGGAGGACCCGGCCACTCACCGCGCGCTCGGCGATTTCTACGTGAAGCGCGGCACGTTCGAGCTCGCGTACCCCGAGTACCAGGCCGCGGTGGCGCGTGACACCAGCGACGTCGAGCTGCACTTCGCGCTCGGCCAGGCGCTCTACTACGGCCAGCGGTACAACTCCGCGCTCGAGGAGTACCGCTGGGTGGTGGACCACGACCCCGATTACCCGCCGGGGCAGCTCGCGCTCGGCGATCTGCTCTATCGCTCGGGCAAGGCCGATCCGCGACGCTACGCCGAGGCCCGCGAGCCGCTCGACCGGTACGTCCAACTCGCGCCGGCCGACCCCAAGGGCTGGAGCGTGCTCGGCCGGACCCTGTACTTCCTCGGGCAGAAGGACCCGGCGCTCGAAGCGATGGACCGGGCCGACACGCTGGGGGACAGGACCAAGGAGCTGTTCACGATCCGGGCGCGACTCCACGTCGAGCGGCGGGAGTTCGACGCGGCGTCGGCCGACTACGCCCGGAGCGGCAGCGAGATGGCGCCCGAGGACATGCTGCGGATGGCGCAGATGATGGTGTTCCAGAAGAACACGGCGAAGGCGGAGTCCCTCTACCAGGCGATCGTGGCCCAGGACTCGACGACGCGGTCGGCCGTGTTCTCCCTCGGCGAGCTGGGCAAGCTGCGCTTCCGGGCGGCCGCGCAGACCCGGGACACGCTCCTGTACGCGCAGGCGGTGACGCTGTTCCAGCGGCGAATCGCGCTTGACCCGAACAGCGACGAGGCTTACTACTACATCGGTTTGTCATACAAGGAGATGAAGCAGTACCCGGCGGCGCTGGAGGCGCTGCGCCAGGCGGCCACGCTGGCGGACGCCCGGGCCGACCGGCACTTCTGGCTCGGTATCATGTACCAGCAGCTCGACTCGCTGCCCCAGGCCCGTGGCGAGTTCGAGCGAGCGGTGGAGCTCGACACGACGTGCAGTGCCAACAAGGCGCTGGCGCTGCGCTCGCTGGGCTATTTCCGCCTGGTCGGCAAGGACTATCCGGAGGCGACGCGGCTGCTCGAGTCGTCCGTCGAGTGCAACGACAAGGACGTGCAGGCCTGGGTGTGGCTGGCGCAGGCGTGGCAGAACTCGGGGAACCGCGCGAAGGCGATCGAAAACTACAAGCGGGTGCTCGCGCTCGACCCGAAGAACCAGGAAGCGCTGAAGGGACTGAAGAGCCTCGAGGTCGGGGCCAAGCAGGGAGGAGCTCCATGAAGCAGCGCCAGGTGGGGAGCATCGCCGTCCTGACGCCCCGGGGCTACCTGACCGGGGGCGACGAGACCGAGGAGCTGGAGAAGGCGATCAAGACGCTCAGCGAGGCGGGGAACAAGCACCTGGTCATCAACCTGGGCGAGACGCAGCACCTGAACTCGACCGCGCTGGGCGTGCTGATCTCGGCGCACTCGAACTACGTGCGGCGCGGCGGCCAGATGAAGCTCTGCTGCGTCGACAAGCGCATCGAGAACATCTTCGTGATCACCAAGCTGTCGCTGGTCTTCGACGTCTACACGTCCGAGGAACAGGCGATCGCGAGCTTCGCCGAGAAGGAGTCCGTCTAGCCCGCCGGGTGGACGGGTCGGAGGTGCCATCGTGGGCGTACGCCGCAAGCAGGTCCGGAGCATCGTGGTGCTGTACCCCAGGGGCAGCTTCTTCGGGGACACCGAGACGGACGATCTCCAGAAGGCGATCATGGACGAGGCGGGGGCGGGCAACACGCGGCTCGTCCTGAACCTGGCGGAATGCCAGGCGCTGAACTCGATCGCGATCGGCGTGCTGATGCGCGGCTACGCGAACTACAAGGGTCGCGGCGGTGAGATCAAGCTCTGCGGCCTGGGCAAGCGGATCAAGGACCTGTTCACCATGACCAAGCTGATCATGGTGTTCGATCATCACGAGACCGAGGACGAGGCCCTCGCGGCGTTCGCGGTCGGCGTGGAGTGACTCCGGCGGACCGGGCCGGAGCCGATGTCGCGGACACATCACAGGGTCCGCCGCGTCTCCCGAGGAGCGGCGGCGGGACGGGCAGCGCGACGCGGGCCTGCCTGCACACGTGAACCACCCGGGCCAGGGCGTCCACCGACCCCCGGACCGGCCATCAAGAGGAAGGATTACGCATGAGCCGTTTCATCGTCCCTCTGGCCTTCATCGCAGCACTGGCCATCTCGATCGTCCTGTGGTGGAACCTCCCCCACCTGGGCGACGTGGGTGACCAGATGAAGAAGGGCGGCCCGCTGGTCGCCATGCTCATCCTGCTCACCATCCTCGAGACCGCCTTCATCGTCGAGCGCATCTGGAGTCTCCGGAAGGCCCAGGGCAGGGGCTCGCTGCCCGACTTCCTGAACAACGTGCGCAAGCGGCTGCACACGGGCGACGTGGACGGCGCCGTCAAGCTCTGTGCCCAGCAGCGCGGGTCGGCGGCGAACGTCATCCGCGCCGGCCTCGAGCGCTACCAGCAGGCGCGGGCCGAAGGCGCCAACAAGGAGAAGATCGTCGCCGAGACCCAGGCCGCGATCCAGGAGGCCAACGGTCTCGAGGTGCCGCTGCTCGAGCGCAACCTGATCGCGCTCTCCACGATCGCCTCGATCGCCACCATGGTGGGGCTGCTCGGGACGGTGATCGGCATGATCCGCTCGTTCGCAGCGCTCGGCCACACCGGCGCGGTGGACGCGTCCAAGCTCGCCATCGGCATCTCCGAGGCGCTCATCAACACCGCGGGCGGTCTCTTCATCGCGATCACCGGTATCGTCACCTACAACGTGTTCGTGACCCGGGTGGACAACTTCAACTACATGATGGACGAGGCCTCGTACGAGGCGGTCCAGCTGCTCGCATCGTCGGCGACCGAGCGCAAGTAAAGGAGCGCGTGGATGCTCAAGAAGAAACGCCGCATCGGCATCAGCATCGACATGACGCCGATGGTCGACGTCGCGTTCCTGCTGCTCATCTTCTTCATGACGACTACGCAGTTCAAGCCGCCCGAGCGCGACAAGATCACGCTGCCGGAGTCGAACTCGGAGGCCAAGGCCCCCGAGAGCGAGATCATCACGATCGCGGTGACGGCGCCGCAGGCGAGCACCGGGGAGTCCGCGGTCAAGGTGCTCTACCGGAAACACGGCGACGCGGTGGAGCAGCTCGTCGGCACGGCGGATCTCAAGGCCGACCTGGCCGGCTGGCTCAGGGACGCCCGCACCAACAACCCCAGCGCCCGCATCATCGTCAAGATGGACAAGGACGCGCAGTACGGTGTGATGGCGGACATGATGGAGGCGCTGCAGACCGTCAACGCGCCGCGGTTCAACGTGATGACCGAGCTCGGCCAGAAGGGCGGGCTGTTCGGGAAGGGGAAAGCCAAATGACCCCGGCCCTTCGAGGAGGTGAGACTCCATGGGCGCCGTAGACACCCCTCAGGCCAGAGGAGGGAAGAAGAAGGGCAAGGGCTTCGGCCGGCCGAAGCGGCGGGTCGGCATCCGCATCGACATGACGCCGATGGTGGACGTCGCCTTCCTGCTGCTCATCTTCTTCATGGTGACGACGGTCTTCCGGACACCCCAGGCCCTGGAGATCAACCTGCCGCCGAGCAACCAGCAGACCGTGCCGGTGGGACTGTCCAAGGTGCTCGAGATCCGGGTGCTGCAGGACGACCGCGCGTACTGGCGGAACGCGGCCGATCCCTGGGCCCGCTCGAGCGTGGAGGACCTCACCAAGGTCTTCACGCGCTTCGCGGGAGACAAGGCCAAGGTCGTGATCGTGAAGATCGACCGCAAGGCCAGGTTCAACCACATGGTGCACATCATCGACGAGCTCGACCTGGCGCGACTGACCCGGTTCTCGCTGCAGACCCTCGAAGGCAAGGACCGCGCGGAGGTCGAGACGCTATGACCTCTCCCATCGTCAGCCTGTTCGAGTTCATGCCCTACGGGGCGCCCGAGCTGCAGGAGGTCGCCCGCAAGTACATGCTGCGGGCGGTGGGGGTGGCGTCGGCCGGCTGGATCGCCGTCTTCCTGCTGTCGTTCGGGACCAGCGCGTTCCTGGCGCACCGGCCGAAGGAGACCAGCGTGATCGTGGTCCCCTACCGCGAGCTGGCCGCGCCACCGCCGCTGTCGGGCAACGAGCCTCCGCCGCAGGTCAGGGTGCAGACGGCCGTGGCCCCGCCGGCGGCCGCGGTGCCGGTGCCGGTGCCAGACGCCGAGGCGCCCCCCGAGCAGACCATCCAGTCCCAGGAGGAGATCGCCCAGGCGACGCCGAGCATGAGCGAGTCGCAGGGCGACAACATCGTGGTCGCCCCGCCGAGCGACGAGGATCTCCCGAAGTTCGGCGACTACGTCTACGTCGAGGAGCTTCCCGAGGCGATCACCAAGGTGCCGCCGCTGTACCCCGACCTCGCGCGCGAAGCGGGCGTGGACGGCACGGTCATGGTCCAGGCGCTGGTGGGCAAGGATGGCCGGGTCAAGGACACCCGGGTCGTCAAGTCCATCCCCATGCTCGACGCCGCGGCGGTGACCGCCGTCCGGCAGTGGGTGTTCAAGCCGGCGCTCTCCAACAACAAGCCGGTCGCGGTGTGGGTGGCCGTGCCGGTGAGGTTCACGCTGCACTAGGACCGGCGCGGCCGGGGAGCGCGCGCGCGCTCCGGCCGCGTCCGCGGGCTGCGCCGGCGCGCGGGCGCAGCACCCACCCCTCGATCCCCGCTCACCACCACCGCCCATCGCTCCGGACGGGCCGTCCGCCACCGCGGCCGCGCCGGCCCGCCCGCGCCCGGGCGTGCATTCGCCGCGCCGGTAGGGGCCGGTTTGCCTTGCGCCCGGGGAGTTCCTACCCTGCGGCGGATCGAGCGTCCATGGACCCGGGTCCCGGAGGTTGCCGATGAGCGTGCTGGTCGAGTCCGGAGGCGTGGCGGCGGGCGCGCCGTCGGCCCCTTCGCTGTGGCAGCGCACGGTCGCGGTGTTCGCGCGTCCGGGCAGCGCGTGGGTGGGCCTGCACGAGCGCGGACAGTGGTGGTTCCCGCTGCTGCTGGGCCTGATCGTCACCCTGGCGGGCTACGCGCTGACCTACGAGCGCGCCCAGGTCCCGACCATCCGCCAGCACATGGAGCGCCAGGTGGAGAGCGGGGAGATGCCGGCCGAGGCGCTCGAGCGCGTCGAGCGGCAGCTCTCCAGCCCGGTCATGAAGGCCTTCAACGTCGGCTCCCTGGTGATCGTGCTGCCGCTGCTCCTGGCGGTGACGGCGCTGCTGCCGTGGCTCGCCGCGGGGTTCATGCTGGGGCGCCCGTTCAGCTACCGCGACGCCTTCAACGTGACCGCCTGGGCGGGGCTGGTGCGGATCCCGGCCGAGGTCCTGGTGTACGTGCTCGCCTGGGTCAACCAGACCATGACGGGGATCCACATCGGCTTCGGCGTGCTGCTGCCCGCGGGCGACCCGCCATCGAAGCTGATGAACGGGCTCGGCGTGTTCCTGGACTACGGCATCGGCCCGTTCTACGTCTGGTACCTGGCGGTGCTGATCCTGGGCACGGCGGCGCTGTCGGGCGCGCCCCGCAGGTCGGTGGCCTGGACGCTGTCGGGTCTGTACCTGGTGTTCGTGATCCTGTTCGCGGCGCTCGCCGCGATGTTAACGCCGGGCGCCTGACCGCCCGCGCGGAACGACCGTCGGCGCGATCCCGGGGAGGCGGGAGCGGCGCGTGCAACCTTTCGCAGGCCACCTCGTAGAGACACTCGCACGCCGGGGGGGACCCCGTGTGCGTCACCGACGGAGGACATGCATGAGGAGGATGGGGCGAACGATCGCGGGGATGGCGCTCGCGCTGGCCGCCGGCCTCGCCGCCGCGACCGCCGGCGCCGCGCCGCTCACCGCGGACCGTGCGGTGCAGATGGCGCTCGAGCGCAACTCCCAGGTCGTCGGGGCGAACGCCGGAGTGCTGGAGGCGCGGAGCGGACTGTACGGCGCGTACGCCGGCCTGCTGCCCCGCCTGAGCGCGGACCTGACGCGCAGCCAGACGGTGGTCCGCAACCAGACCGGCGGCCGCAACGTCGGCGGCGGGCTGACCAGCCCGATCTCGAGCGACTTCGAGCAGCACGGCACCGCTCCCGCGCTCTCGGGCTCGTGGGGATTCCTGAACCTCTCCTCGCTCAGCGCGTGGTCCGCGGCGCGCACCGGCCTGAAGGCGGCGCAGCAGCGGCGCGTGGCGACGCGCAACGACGTGGCGCTCAGCGCGCGGCGCCAGTTCTACGAGGTGGTGAAGGCGGTGCGCCTGGCCGCGGTGGCGGAGAACGCCCTGCGGCTGGCGAGTGACGACGAGCGGCGCGTCCACGCGCTGTTCGAGGTCGGCTCGGTGTCGCGCAGCGACCTGCTCAAGGCCCAGGTGCGCACGGCGCAGAGCGAGCTCGATTCGCTCACCGCGTCGCAGGCGGTGGTCGTGCAGCGCGTCACCCTCGCCGGGCTGCTCGGCGTCGAGGAGTCGCGCATGGGCGAGGTGGACACGCTGCTGACCTTCGAGCCGCATGTCTACGACGGGGCGGCACGGGTGGCCGAGGCGGGGAAGGGCCGCCCCGACCTGATGGCGGCGGAGGGCGAGCTGGCGGCGGCCCGGGCCTCCCTGCGCAGCGCACGCTTCACCCGGCTGCCGTACGTGACAGCCTCGGCGTCGTACCAGATCAATCCGAGCTCGCGCTCGACCTCGACCATCCTGCCGCCCGGCCTCCCCGGGTTCATCAACCCCGGGACCTCGTCCACCCGCAGCAAGACCGACCGGCTGTTCAGCGGTCAGATCGCGCTGAACTGGGACCTGTTCGACGGGCTGTCCACCGACTCGCGGGTGGCCAGCGCCCGGGCCCGGCTGTGGCGCGCGCAGGACGCGCGTGACGTGCTGCGCCGCAACCTGGCGGCGGAGGTGCACGAGGCGCTGCTGGGCTACCAGGCGGGACTGGTGCAGGACCGCGTGGCGCGCCGCGCGCTCGAGTCGGCCGCCGAGAACGTCAAGCTGACGCAGCAGAAATACAACGTGGGCTCCGCCACCATCCTGGAGCTGATCGACGCCCAGGTGCAGCTCCAGCGCGCGCAGAGCGACCAGGTCTCCGCCCTCGCGGCGATCCGGGTCGCCGAGGCGACGCTGGACCGGGTGCGCGGACGGAGCGAGTGAGCCGGAAGGAAGGAGCGGGGCGCGCATGAAAGGCAAGAAGTGGTTGTGGATCGGGATCGCGGCGGCCGTCGTCGTGCTGCTGGTGGTGGCGAACGTCGTGCGCTCCGCGCGCGGCCGTGTCGAGCCCGTGCAGCTCGCCCGGGTGCGGCTCGAGGACATCACCTCGCGCGTGCGCGCCCCCGGCAAGATCGAGCCCAGGATCCAGGTCAAGATCAGCGCGGACGTGGTCGGGAAGATCGTGCGCCTACCCGTCAAGGAGGGCGATCACGTGAAGAGCGGCCAGCTCATGCTCCAGCTCGACGACACCCAGTACCGCGCGGCCTTCGACCAGGTCCGCGCCACCGCGGCGAGCGGGCGCGCCCGGCTGCGCGAGGCCGAACATGCGCTCACCGTCGTCGAGTCGAACTACCGGCGCCAGCGCGCGCTCTACGACCAGAAGCTGCTCTCGCAGGCGGAGTGGGACCAGGCCACGAACGTGGTGGAGTCGGCGCGGGTCGCGGCCCAGGCCGCCCGCGAGGAGGTGGCGCGCTCGGTGGCCGCGGTCTCCGGCGCTCAGGACCACCTGGAGAAGACCCGTTTCCTGGCGCCGTTCGACGGAGTGGTGAGCGCGCTCAACGTGGAGCGGGGCGAGATCGTCATCACCGGCACCATGAACAACCCCGGGACCGAGATCATGACGGTCTCCGACCTCTCGCGCATGCTGGTCAAGGCCGACGTGGACGAGACCGACGTGGTGGAGATGAAGATCGGGCAGAAGGCGAAGATCACGGTGGACGCCATGCCCGACACCTCGTTCGCCGGCACGGTGACCGAGATCGGCAACACCGCGAAGCGCTCGATCACGTCCTCGGTCGAGGGGCAGACCAACTTCGAGGTCAAGGTGGTGTTCGACGAGAACGTGCCGCAGGTGCGGCCGGGCATGACCGCCGACGTCGAGATCGCCACCGCGACCCACGCGCGCGCGTCCGGCGTGCCGATCCAGGCCGTGGTGGTGCGCACCCAGCGCGAACTCGATCGCGCCGCGCGCAAGACGCCGCCGAAGCCGGCGCGCGGGGCCGACCCGCTGGTGAGCGCCGAGGACGACACGGTGGGCCGCAAGGACAAGGAGATCACCGGGCTGTTCGTCGTCAAGGATGGGGTCGCGAAGTTCCTCCCGGTGCGCACCGGCATCGCCAGCGAGACCGAGCTCGAGATCTTCGGCGACGTCAGGCCGGGCGACGTGGTGGTGGCCGGGCCGTACAAGGCGCTGCGCGAGCTCAAGCCCGGTGCGAAGGTGCGCCGGGAGACCGCGGCCGCGGCGAAGAAGGGCACGTGAGGGACCGATGCTGATCCACATCCGCGGGCTGCACCGCGTCTACCAGGTCGGCGCCGAGCAGGTCCACGCCCTGAACGGCGTGGACCTGGACATCGACCGGAACGAGTACGTGGCGATCATGGGGCCGTCGGGCTCCGGCAAGTCCACGCTCATGAACATCATCGGCTGCCTCGACACGCCGACCGCCGGACAGTACCGGCTCAAGGACCAGGAGATCTCCTCGCTCTCCGACGACGAGCTGGCGCGCATCCGCAACCAGGAGATCGGCTTCGTGTTCCAGACCTTCAACCTGCTGCCGCGCGCCGACGCCCTGCACAACGTCGAGCTGCCGCTGGTCTACGCCGGCCTCAAGCACGAGGAGCGGCGGATCCGCGCCCGGGAGGCGATCGACCTGGTGGGTCTCACGGACCGCATGAAGCACCGCCCCAACGAGCTGTCGGGCGGCCAGCGCCAGCGCGTGGCCATCGCGCGCGCGCTCGTCAACCACCCCAGCATCATCCTGGCCGACGAGCCGACCGGGAACCTCGACAGCGCCACGGGGGAGGAGATCATGGCCGCCTTCGAGCGCATCTGGCAGCAGGGGAACACGGTGATCCTCGTCACGCACGAGGCCGACATCGCCCGCCACGCGCGGCGCGTGGTGCGGATGCGCGACGGCCACATCGAGAGCGACGCGCCACGTGCCGCCGGGACCCAACCCGCCGTCGCGACATGAACCTCCGCGAGAGCGTCGGCATCGCGCTGGGCGCGATCCGCTCGAACAAGCTGCGCTCCTTCCTGACCCTGCTCGGGACCATCATCGGCGTGGGGTCGGTGATCGCGGTACTGTCGTTCGTCGAGGGCCTCAACCGCTACGTCACCGACAAGCTGCTGAGCGCCGGCTCCAACGTGTTCGTGGTGGACAAGTGGGGGCTCATCACCAGCCAGGAGGCGTGGGAGGAGGCCCGCAAGCGGCCGGACATCACGCAGAGCGACGCCGACGCCCTGTCCGCGGGCATGAGGCATGCCGCGCTCGTGGTGGCGCAGGACTTCACCCAGGCCCCGGTCCGCTACCGCAACCACGTCATGAAGGGGGTGGCGGTGCGCGGGCGCGGCCCGGGCTACGAGATCATCGACGACCTCACGATCGACCAGGGCCGTCACCTCACGCCCTTCGACGACCAGCACCGCCGCGCGGTCTGCGTCCTCGGTCCCGAGGTCGTCGAGGACCTGTTCCCGGGGCTGGACCCGGTCGGGCGCAGCGTGCGCATCGGCCTCGACACCTACCAGGTCGTGGGGGTCACGAAGGCCAAGGGCAAGCTGCTGGGCCAGAGCCAGGACCGCTTCGCCACGATCCCGGCCCGCACCTTCCAGAAGTACCGGCGCGAGCGCGGGTCGATCGAGATCGCCGTCAAGACGGTGGACCAGGCGTCGCTCCCGCTGGCGCAGCAGGAGGCCCGCAACATCCTGCGCGGCCGCCGCCACCTGGGTCCCGGGCGGGCCGACGACTTCGCCATCACCACCTCCGACACCTGGCTCGACCTCTACCACAACCTCACCGGCGGCATCTTCGTCGTCACCATCGGCGTGGCCGCCATCTCTCTGGTGGTGGGCGGCATCGTCATCATGAACATCATGCTGGTCTCGGTGACCGAGCGCACCCGCGAGATCGGCGTCCGCAAGGCGCTGGGCGCGCGCCGGCGCGACATCCTCACCCAGTTCCTGGTCGAGGCCACCACGCTCTCGGTCTCGGGCGGGCTGGTGGGCGTCGCAGGCGGCGTGGGCCTGGCGCTGCTGGCGGGCGCGGTGAGCCCGCTGCCCGCCGCGGTCAACGTGCCGGGCATCGTGCTCGGCATCGCGATGTCCTGCCTGGTGGGCATCTTCTTCGGCTCCTACCCGGCGTTCCGCGCCGCGCGGCTCGATCCCATCGAAGCGCTGCGCTGGGAGTGAACGTGAACGCCGGCCTGCTCCTCGAGACCTTCCGCATGGCAGGGCTCGCGCTGGTCGCGAACCGGCTGCGCACGCTGCTCGCGCTGCTCGGCATCGTCATCGGCGTGGCCACCGTGATCGGCATGGTGTCGCTCATCAACGGCTTCCAGCGCTCGTTCCAGCAGAGCATCCGCTCGCTCGGGAGCAACACCATCTACATCCGCCGCATCCGGCCCGGCGTCCAGTTCAGCTTCGGCGTCCCCGACAGCCTCAAGCAGCGCCGGGCCTTCACCATGGCGGACGCCGAGGCGATCCTGGCGCACAGCCCGGCGGTGAAGGCGATCTCTCCGTGGAAGTTCCCGTTCGACGACCTGCGCCTGAGCTACCGCGAGAAGAAGACCAAGCTCACCTTCGTCTACGGCACCAACCACGACCACCTGCTCACCCACGGCTACGAACTGGAGCGCGGGCGTTTCTTCACCGACCAGGAGGTCGAGCGCCGCGCCAGCGTGGTGGTGATCGGCAGGGACACGCGCGACGCGATGTTCGGGAACCGGAATGCGATCGGCCAGACCGTGCACGTCGGCACCATCCCGTTCACCGTGGTCGGCGAGTTCACCTCGAAGGGCAAGCTGCTGGGGAACAACTTCGACGAGGTCGCGGTCGTGCCCTACACCGTGATCGACAAGTACTGGGCCGCCCCGCCCAGCGCGCCGCCGTGGTTCCCGAAGCGCGGCGAGCTGTTCCTCGACGCCATCGCGGTGTCGCCCGACCGGAGCGAGGAGGCGCAGCGCGAGATCAGCGAGGTGCTGCGCGTCCGCCGGCACCTGCCGAGCAACAAGCGGAACGACTTCGTGGTGTTCACCGACGACGCGTTCCTGCAGCTCTACAACACCGTCACCGGCGGCATCGTGGCGCTGATGACGCTGATCTCGTCGATCGCGCTGGTGGTCGGTGGCATCGGCGTGATGAACATCATGCTGGTGGCGGTGACCGAACGCACGCGCGAGATCGGGGTGCGCAAGGCGCTGGGCGCCCCGCGCCGCGCCATCCTCGCGCAGTTCCTGGTCGAGGCCGTGGTGCTCACCGCGGCCGGCGGGGCCGTCGGGGTGGCGCTGGGAGCGGGGATCTCGGCGCTGGTGAAGGCGGTGAGCCCGCTGCCGACCTACGTCTCGCTGTGGTCGGTGATCGTGGGGCTCGGGTTCTCGGCCCTGGTGGGCGTGTTCTTCGGGCTGTACCCGGCGCTGCGCGCCTCCCGCCTGGACCCGGTCGAGTCCCTGCGCTACGAATAGCCCCGCATGAACGTGCGGGAGAGCGTCGGCATCGCGCTCGACGCGCTGCGGGCGAACAAGCTCCGGTCCTTCCTCACCCTGGTCGGCATCATCATCGGCGTGGCCTCGGTCATCGCGGTGATGTCGCTGGTCGAGGGCCTCGATCGCTACGTCTCGACCCGCCTCTCGGACGCCGGCTCCGACGTGTTCTTCGTGGACAAGGTCGGCGTGGAATTCGATTTCACCCGGATCACCGAGCGGCTCAAGCGGCGCGACGTGACGGTGGACGACGCCGCGGCCATCGCGCGCGCCGCGCCGCACGTGCAGGCCGCGGTCGCCGAGCGCAGCGCGGCCGCCACGGTGCGCCGCGGCGACCGCGAGCTGCGGCGCGTCGAGGCGCGGGGCGTCGAGCCGGGCTACATGGCGGTGAGCGACCTGCCGGTGGCCTCCGGGCGCCCGCTCGGCGAGACCGACACGCGCACGCGGGCCGCCGTCTGCGTGGTCGGGCACGACGTGGCCGGCGAGCTGTTCGGCAGCCTGGACCCGATCGGCCGTGACCTGCGGGTGGGGCGCACGCGCTTCGTGGTGGTGGGCGTCGGCGAGCGCAAGGGCTCCTCGTTCGGCCAGAGCCAGGACATGTACGTGCTGCTCCCGCTGGCCACGTTCCTCCGGCTCTACGGCCGCAACGAGACCGTCACCATCCGGGTCAAGGCCGGCGGGCAGGAGAGCTTCACCCAGGCGCAGGACGAGGCGCGCGCCATCCTGCGCATGCGCCGCCACGTGCGTCCGGGGGCGCCCGACGACTTCGAGATCGTCACGCCCGAGATGTTCATGAGCCTGTGGCGCAACCTCTCGGGCGCCATCTTCGTGGTCATCATCGGGGTCTCGGCGATCTCGCTGCTGGTGGGCGGCATCGTCATCATGAACATCATGCTGGTCTCGGTGACGGAGCGCACCCGCGAGATCGGCATCCGCAAGGCGCTGGGCGCGCGCCGCCGCGACGTCCTCGCCCAGTTCCTGATCGAGGCCGTGACCCTGGCGGCCGCGGGAGGCGTGGCGGGACTGCTGTTCGGGCTGCTGCTCACCGTGCTCATCGGCGTGGCCTCGCCGCTGCCGCTCTACGTGAGCCCGCTGGCCGTGGCCCTCGGGCTGGTCATGTCCACCCTGGTCGGCGTGTTCTTCGGCGCCTGGCCGGCGGCGCGCGCCGCCCGCCAGGACCCGATCGACGCGCTGCGCTACGAATGAGCGCGGCCTCGCTGCGGGCGCTCGTCCCGTCCATCGTGCGCATGGCCCTGGGCTCGCTGCGCGCCAACCGCATGCGCTCCGGCCTGACCACGCTCGGCGTGGTCATCGGCGTGGCTACCGTGGTGGCGATGGCGAGCATCATCCAGGGCTTCAACCGCACGGTCGAGACCTCGATCTCGTCGTTCGGCTCGCACACCATCTACGTCCGCAAGTTCAAGCCGGGGTTCTTCACCGGCGGCTTCCCCGACAGCCTGCGGCGCCGCCACGCCTTCAGCCCGCAGGACGCCGACGCCATCCGCCGGCTGTGTCCCGACGTGCGCGAGGTCTCGGTGATCGGCTTCCTGGACGCGGTGACGCTCGCGTACCGGGGCCGCACCACCCGGGGCGTGCAGATCATCGGCGCCGACCCGAAGGTCCAGGTGGTGAACCGCTACGATCCCTGGCTGGGACGCTTCTTCACCGAGGAGGAAGTGCTCCATCGCGCCCAGGTGGTGGTGCTGGGCCGGGACATCCGCCAGGCGCTGATGAGCGGCGGCGATCCCATCGGCAAGACGGTGCACATCAACCGCGTGCCGTTCCGGGTGGTGGGGGAGCTCGAGCCCAAGGGCCGCAGCCTGTTCTTCAACCCGGACGAGGTCATCACCGTCCCCTACACCACGCTGGAGAAGTACTTCCCGCCGCCCGACGACGCGCCGTTCTACGTCCCCCGGCGCGGCGAGTATTACCTGAACGCGGTGGCGGTCGCGCCGGAGCGCACCGCGGCGGCGGTGGACGAGATCCTCGAGGTGCTGCGCCGCCGCCGCCACGTGCCGCCGCGCGGTTCCGACGACTTCGCGGTGTTCACCGAGGACGCGCTCGCCGACCTCTACAACCAGCTCACCGGCGCCACCTACCTGGTGATGTTCCTGATCTCCTCGATCGCGCTGCTGGTGGGCGGCATCGGCGTGATGAACATCATGCTGGTGGCGGTGACCGAGCGCAGCCGCGAGATCGGCCTGCGCAAGGGGGGCGGCGCCCCGCGGCGCTCCATCCTGCTCCAGTTCCTGCAGGAGGCGGCCACCCTGACCGGCGCGGGCGGCATCGCCGGCGTCGCGCTGGGCGCCGGCACCGGGCAGCTGGTGCGCGCGCTCTCGGGCCTCCCGGCCTACACGCCGTGGTGGTCGGTGTTCGTGGCCTTCGGCTTCTCGGTGGCGGTCGGGGTGTTCTTCGGCATGTACCCCGCGGTGCGCGCCTCGCGTCTCGATGCGGTCGAGGCGCTGCGCTGGGAGTAGGTCCCACGAGCCATTGAAGACCTGGCCGTGCCTGCTGCTCCCGGCACCCGGCAGCACTCTGCGAGACCCGCTGCGCGCCGTCATCCTGACGGCGCGGCAGCTCCTCGTCGAAGCGCTCCGGGCATCCTGCCCTCCGCGCTCGACTCGAGTCTCGCCGAGTGCTGCCGGGTGCCGGGAGCTCGAAGCGTCGCGAGTCCCCCGCAGCACGCGACCCGCTCGTTCGCCCGCCCTGCTATAGTCCGCGCGTCATGGCCTCTCGCACCCGCGCCCCGCAGCCCCCGCCCGTAGCCCGCCCCATCGCGCCATCGTCGAACGGCGGCGCCGCGGGCGCGCGCGGGCTCTCCGACATCGTCATCCACGGCGCGCGCGAGCACAACCTGCAGGACCTGACGCTGCGGCTGCCGCGGCAGAGCCTGATCGTCGTCACCGGCGTCTCCGGCTCCGGCAAGTCCTCGCTGGCGTTCGACACGCTCTACGCAGAGGGGCAGCGGCGCTACGTCGAGTCGCTCTCGGCCTACGCGCGGCAGTTCCTCGGGCAGATGGAGAAGCCCGACGTGGACTCGATCGAGGGGCTCTCGCCGGCCATCGCCATCGAGCAGCGCAGCGCCGGCTCGAACCCGCGCTCCACGGTCGCCACCATCACCGAGATCTACGACTACCTGCGGCTGCTGTTCGCGCGCCTGGGGACGCAGCACTGTCCGTCGTGCGGAACGCCGATGCGGCGCCAGAGCGTGCAGGAGATCGTGGACCAGGTGCTGGCGCGCTTCCCCGGCCGGAAGGTGGCGCTGCTCGCCCCGCTGGTGCGGGGCAAGAAGGGCGAGTACCGCAGGGAGCTCGAGTCCATCCGCCGCCAGGGCTACGTGCGGGCGCGCGTGGATGGCGCCTGGGTCGAGCTGGACGAGCCGCCGAAGCTGGCGCGCACCCGGCGGCATGACATCGACGTGGTGGTGGACCGGCTCACGGTGGACGCCGCCGCGCGGGCGCGGCTCGCCGAGTCGGTCGAGACCGCACTCAAGCTGGCGGCCGGGCTGGTGGCCGTGGCGCAGGAGGGGGAGGAGGACCTGCTCTTCAGCCAGGGAGCCGCCTGCCCGGGGTGCGGCACCAGCGTGCAGGAGCTCGAGCCGCGCAGCTTCTCCTTCAACTCCCCGTACGGCGCCTGCCGCACCTGCGACGGGCTGGGCAGCCTGCTCAAGGTGGACCCGCAGCGCGTAGTGCCGGATCCCGACCTCTCGATCGAAGCGGGTGCGGTGGCGGCCTGGGGCGACGCCGGCGGGACCTGGGTGGGCGGGACGCTCAAGGCGCTGGCGAAGCGCTTCGACTTCTCGCTCAAGGCGCCGTGGAAGCAGCTCCCGGAACGGGTACGGAAGCTGATCCTGCTGGGCTCGGGCGAGGAGAGCCTGCGCTTCGAGTTCCGCATGCGAAAGGGCTCCTCGTTCGTCCACCACGGCACGTTCGAGGGCGTGATCCCGAACCTGGAGCGCCGCCACCGCGAGACCTCGAGCGAGCAGGTGCGGCGCTGGATCGCGAGCCTGATGAACCCGACGCCCTGCCCGGGTTGCGGCGGGCGGCGGCTGCGGCCGGAGAGCCTGGCGGTCAGGCTGGCCGGGCGCGACATCGCAGAGTGGACCGCGCTCCCGGTGGAGGGCGCCCGCGCCGCGCTCGCGGAGCTGCGCTTCGCGGGCGCGCAGGCCACCATCGCCGCGCCCGTCCTGCGCGAGATCGGGAGCCGCCTCGGCTTCCTCGAGGACGTGGGGCTCGGGTACCTGACGCTCGACCGCGCGCGCATCCGCCTGGCCAGCCAGATCGGCTCGGGCCTCACCGGCGTGATGTACGTGCTGGACGAGCCCAGCATCGGCCTGCACCAGCGCGACAACGAGCGCCTGATCGGCACCCTGCGCCACCTGCGCGACCTGGGCAACACGGTGGTGGTGGTGGAGCACGACCGCGACACCATGCTGGCCGCCGACTGGCTGGTGGACCTGGGCCCGGGGGCCGGGCGCCACGGCGGGCGGCTGGTGGCGGCGGGTCCGCCCGCCGAGGTGCGCAAGGTCGGCGACTCGCTCACCGCGCAGTACCTGAACGGCGCGCGCCAGATCCCGCTGCCGCGCGCGCGGCGCCCCGCGGACGGCGCGGCGCTCGAGGTGCTGGGCGCGCGCGAGCACAATCTGAAGGACGTGGACGTGCGCTTCCCGCTCGGCGTGTTCACCTGCGTGACCGGCGTCTCGGGCTCGGGCAAGAGCACGCTGGTGAATGACATCCTGCTCGCGGCGCTGCAGCGGCGCCTGCACGAGAGCGGCCCGGTGCCGGGGGCGCACCGCGCGCTCCGCGGCGTCGAGCGGATCGACAAGGTGGTGGCCATCGATCAGAGCCCGATCGGGCGCACGCCGCGCTCGAATCCGGCGACCTACACCGCGGCCTTCGGCTTCATCCGCGAGCTGTTCGCGCAGCTCCCGGAGTCGCGGGTGCGCGGCTACGGGCCCGGGCGCTTCTCGTTCAACGTGAAGGGCGGGCGCTGCGAGGCGTGCCAGGGCGACGGGCTGAAGAAGATCGAGATGCACTTCCTGCCGGACGTGTTCGTGCGCTGCGACCTGTGCCATGGGCGCCGCTACAACCGCGAGACCCTGGAGATCATGCACCGGGGCCGTTCGATCGCCGACGTGCTCGACATGACGGTCGAGGAGGCGCTCGAGTTCCTGGGCGCGGTCCCGCCGCTCCGGCGCAAGCTCGAGACGCTCAAGGGCGTGGGTCTCGGGTATATCCATCTGGGCCAGTCGGCCACCACGCTGTCCGGAGGCGAGGCGCAGCGCGTCAAGCTGTCGGCCGAACTTTCGCGGGTGGCGACCGGTCGGACGCTGTACATTCTGGACGAGCCGACGACGGGCCTCCACTTCGAGGACGTCCGCGTGCTGCTCGAAGTCCTGCAGGCGCTGGTCGAGCGCGGGAACTCGGTGGTCGTCATCGAGCACCACCTCGACGTGGTCAAGAGCGCCGACTGGGTGATCGATCTGGGTCCGGAAGGCGGCGACCGCGGGGGCACCGTGGTGGCCGCCGGAACCCCCGAGGCGCTGAGCCGCGCGCGGGGGTCTCACACCGGCGAGGCTCTACGCGAGGTGCTGCACGGATGAACCCCATCACTCCTGTTCCCACCGAGATTCCCCGAACGTCGAGCCCGCTCACGCAGCGCACCATGAGGGCGGTGGTCAAGGCGCAGGCGGGGCCCGGCGCCGAGATCCGCGAAGTGCCCGTCCCGACCGTGGGGGCGGGCGAACTGCTGCTCCGCGTGCTGCGCGCCGGGGTGTGCGGCACCGACCTGCACATCTTCGAGTGGGACCGCTGGTCGCAGGGCCGCCTCCGGCCGCCGGTGACGCTGGGCCACGAGTTCGTCGGCGAGATCCTGGCGCTGGGTCCCGGGGTGACGGAGTTCCGCACGGGCGAGCGGGTCTCGTGCGAGAGCCACATCGTCTGCAACCACTGCCTGGCCTGCCGCACCGGCAACGGGCACGTGTGCCAGAACACGAAGATCCTGGGCGTGGACGTGGACGGCGGCTTCGCCGAGTACGTCACCGTGCCGGCCACCAACGCCTGGCGTGCGCCCGCCAGCATCCCGATCCAGGTCGCGGCGGTGATGGAGCCGCTCGGCAACGCCGTGCACACCGCCTTCGCCGGGCCGCTCGCCGCCTGCAACATCGCGGTCACCGGCTGCGGCCCGATCGGCCTGTTCGCGGTGGGGGTGGCGCGCGCGGCGGGCGCCGCGCGCGTGATCGCCAGCGACGTCTCGCCGTACCGGCTCGACCTGGCGCGCCGCATGAACGCCGACGCGGTCATCGATGCCGCGAAGGAGGACTTCGTCACGCGGGTCTCGGAGATCACCGACGGCAGGGGTCTGGACGGCGTGCTCGAGATGTCCGGCAGCCCCCAGGCGATGCGCGACGGGCTGGCGGCGCTGCGGAACGGCGGCCGCATGTCGCTGCTCGGGCTGCCCAAGGAGCCGTTCGAGCTGGACTGGAACCGGCTGGTGATCTTCAAGGGGATCACGCTCTACGGCGTGATCGGCCGGCGCATGTACGACACCTGGTACCAGATGGACAACCTGCTGGGCTCGGGACGCCTCGACATCCGCCCGGCCATCACCCACGTCATGCCGATGGAGCAGTTCGCCGAGGCCATCGCGCTCCTGCGCTCGGGGAGCGCGGGCAAGGTCGTGCTCGTGCCCTGGGGCCAGAGCGCGTAGTGTCCTGAGTCAGAGGTTCGCCGTCGCACCGAGGGCGTCGCTGCGCCCGCCCCGCAAGGCGCGACGACGAAGTCGACTCCAGGAGAGTCGTCGAGGAGGAGTAACGCCGCGGGGCGGGCGGGGTACCCGCGCGAAGCGTGGGTCGGGCGGCCGAATGCAGGCGAATCTCTGACTCAGGACACCATGGGAGGGGCGATGGACGCGACGCTGAAGCCCCGGCTCCAGGCCGAGCTGGGGAGGATCCGCGAGGACGGGCTCTACAAGGACGAGCGCGTGCTGACCTCGCCGCAGGGGCCGGTGGTGCGGCTGGCGGACGGGCGCGAGGTGCTGGTGTTCTGCGCCAACAACTACCTCGGCCTCTCCAGCCATCCCGAGGTCATCGCCGCCGCGCATCGCGCGCTCGACAGCCACGGCTACGGGCTCTCCTCGGTGCGCTTCATCTGCGGCACCCAGGACCTGCACAAGACGCTGGAGCGCCGGATCGCCGAATTCGTCGGCACCGAGGACACGCTGCTCTACGCCGCCTGCTTCGACGCCAACGGCGGGGTGTTCGAGCCGCTGCTGGGCGAAGAGGACGCGATCATCTCGGACGCCCTGAACCACGCCTCGATCATCGACGGCGTGCGGCTGTGCAAGGCGCAGCGCTGGCGCTACGCGAACAACGACATGGCCGAGCTCGAGCGGTGCCTGAAGGAGGCCGACGCGAAGGGCTGCCGGCAGAAGCTCGTGGCCACCGACGGGGTGTTCAGCATGGACGGCACGGTGGCCGACCTGAAGTCGATCTGCGACCTGGCCGAACGCCACCACGCACTGGTCATGGTGGACGACTCCCACGCGCTCGGCTTCGTCGGCCGCACCGGGCGCGGCTCGGTCGAGCAAGCCGGCGTGCGGGGGCGGGTGGACATCGTCACCGGCACACTGGGCAAGGCGCTGGGCGGAGCGATCGGCGGCTTCACCACCGGGCGCGCCGAGATCGTCGAGATGCTGCGCCAGCGCTCGCGGCCCTACCTGTTCTCGAACACCCTGCCGCCCGTGGTGGTGGGCGCCAGCATCGCCGTGTTCGACCTGCTCTCGCGCACCACCGAGCTCAGGGACCGGCTCGAGGCCAGCACCCGGAAGTTCCGCTCGGAGATGACCGCGGCCGGCTTCGAGATCAGGCCCGGGGACCACCCGATCGTGCCGATCATGCTCTACGACGAGAAGCTGGCGCACGAGATGGCGCGGCGGCTGCTCGACCAGGGCGTCTACGTCATCGGCTTCTCCTACCCGGTGGTGCCCCAGGGCCAGGCGCGCATCCGCGTCCAGATCTCGGCGGCCCACGAGCCGGCGCACCTGGACCGCGCGGTCGCCGCGTTCACCCGGGTCGGGCGCGAGCTGGGAGTGCTCAGGGGGATGCGGGAGGCGCGCGCCTGACCCTGCGCCTTGCGGGATGCCGGACGATCCCCGGGCCACTCCGCTTGCGCGGGGCGGCCCGGCTCCTTTTGGACACACGCGCGGCCTGGTAGCAGGGCGCTTTGCGGTCGGAGCTCCGGCTCGCCTCTTTGACGCGCCCCGCTTCCCATCCCTTCCGCCACCCCCGGCCCGGATGCTCCGGCCCCCGAGGGCCCGCTTCCGCCACCTCGTCGCGTGGTTTCCCCTTGAAGCCGGTCGCGGGCGGGGCGGAGAATCCAAGGACTTCGGAAGCGTGCCGCACCTCCGGCCCACTCACCCCTCGGAAGGAGCTTCCCCCATGCGCCGCAACTACCCCTCCGTTCGCCGCTGCTTCCTCTTCGCACTCCCCATCCTCTTCCTGATCGTTCCCGCCGCGCGCGCCCAGGACGAGCCGCCCGTCTATGCCCAGGGCAGCCAGGGCATGCACGACGCCAAGATCGAGCGCGTGCTGGAAGGCGCGAGGAAGCGGATCGTCCGGGCCAGCACCCAGCACCGCGCCCGCCCCGGGAAAGGCCAGAGGGTGCGCCAGAACCCCGCCGAGCAGGCGGTCACGCCGGGGACGCCGATCCAGATCCGCCCCGCGTCGGAGCTCGGTGCGCTCGGCGCGCTGGCGGTGCCCGGCAACGTGAAGGCCAATGACAAGACCGGCGACGGCGCCACCGCCGGGCAGGCCGAGCAGAGCCTGGCGATGAACGGCAACTACGGCGCGTGCGCCTGGAACGACGGTCAGGGATTCACCAGCGGCGGCGATACGCAGGGCGTCGGCGTCACCACCGACGGCGGCGCGACCTGGACCGACATCGGCTCGCCGCCGCACCCGAGCGGCGCCCCGACGCAATGCTGGCTCAGCGACCCGATCATCACGCTCAACGAGAAGACCGGCGAGTTCTGGTACTGCGGCATCCTCTACCCGACCAGCACCACCAACGGGATCGGCGTGGTCAGGGGCACCTTCTCCGGCAGCACCTTCACCTGGGGCACGCCGCGCATCGTGGCGTCCGGGTCCAACTCCACGGTGGCGTACGACAAACCCTGGTGCGCGGTGGACTCGCTGAACGGCAACCTCTACGTCACCTACACGCTGTTCACCGCCACCACCGGCGACATCAAGGTCCAGCGCTCGACCGACAGCGGCGTCACCTGGAGCGCGGCCCAGACCATGAACCTCGCGGGCTCGACCGGCTACGTGCAGGGCTCGCGCCCGGCGCCCGGCCCGAGCGGCGAGGTGTACGTGGTGTGGTACGAGATCGGCCCGGTGGACGCCGACTACGTCAAGCTGCGCAAGTCCACCAACGCCGGCAGCTCCTTCGCCAGCGAGGTGACGGCGGCCAGCTGGTTCACCAACTTCGGCACCGGCGCCCCCGGGTACAATCGCAATCGCGGGATCGACATGCCGGGCATCGCCGTGGACCGCAGCACGGGCTCGAACCGCGGGCGGGTCTACGTCACCTACAACGAGACCTTCAACTGGTACGACGACGCGCTCGGCGGGAGCGGCGCCAAGACCGAGGTCGAGAGCAACAACACGTCCGCCACCGCCAACCTGTTCACGATCGGCAACAAGGTCCGCGGCGCGTTCAGCTCGACCAGCGACCTGGACTGGTTCAAGTGGAGCGCCACCGCCGGGCAGAACTACGTGTTCTGGGTGGACTCGATCCCGCGGCCGCTCTACCAGTGCCGCATCTACTGCAGCGACGGCACCACGCAGCTCGCCTACACCGGCGACCAGAGCGCGCCCGCGGGGGGGAACGGCTTCATCGTGTTCACCGCGCCGACCACGGCCACCTACTACCTGCGGATGTCCTACACCAGCGGCGGCACGGGCACCGGCGGCTACCGCATCCAGACCGGGCTCGGGGTGGTCAACGACGCGATCCACGGACGTGACAGCCGGGACATCATGGTCATCTACTCGGACAACGGCACCAGCTGGACCGGTCCGCTGCGGGTGAACGACGCGTCGGCTCTCTACCAGGAGTGGCTGCCCGAGGTCTCGGTCACGGCCGAGGGGTACGCCTACGCCATGTGGTACGACTGGCGGGACGCGCTCTCCTACTGCGGCGGGCGTTCGCACGTCTACGTCACCCGCTCCACCAACGGCGGCGCGGCGTGGGAGGCCAACCAGGTCGCCACCACCGCGCAGACCGCGTGGACCACCACGTCGAGCAACATCATCCCGAATCAGGGCGACTACAACGGCATGTACGGCGGCGACGGGGTCGTGGCGATGGCATGGGCCGACGGGCGCCTGGGTGACGCGGACGTCTTCACCGCGAAGCTCGCCGCCACGTACCTGCCGATCTGCGCGGCCGACACCACGGTGACCGTGACGACCGGGACCACGTACAGCTTCGCGGAGAAGATCCAGAACAACAACGTGGTCTTCAGCGCTCCGCTCAACTGGACGCTGACCGCGAACCGGAGCTGGCCCGGCTTCCCGATGAGCGGCTCGACCACCGTCGCGGCCGCGGCGACGGGCGCGCTGCCGCTGACGATCGGCATCCCCGATTCGGCCGCCAACGGCATCGTCCAGCTCTGCTTCACGGCGAGCCAGGCGAACGGCGCGCGGTCGCTCTCCTGCTGCAGCAACCTGAACGTGTTCAACCTCGCCACCGCCGCGCTGGCCTCGCTGGTGAGCGCGAGCGCGGACGCCGGCCGGGTGCGGCTCTCGTGGGCGCTGGGCGTGGCCACTCCGGTGACGCTGTACCGGACGCAGGACGGCCGCGGCTGGGACCGCATCGCCACGCTGACGCCCGATGGCACGAGCCGCGTGGCCTACGAGGACGCGGCGGTGACGGCCGGGCAGCGCTACGGCTACCGGCTGGGCATCCCGGTGGGCGGCCGCGAGGCCACCGCGGGCGAGACCTGGCTGGACGTCCCGGCGACGGCGGTGTTCGCGCTGCACGGCGCACGCCCCAACCCGTCGGTGGGGTCCATCAGCATCTCGTTCTCGCTGGCGAGCGGCGCCCCCGCGACGCTCGAGCTGATCGACCTCTCGGGCCGGCGGGTGATGGAACGCGAGGTGGGCGGCCTGGGCGCGGGCTTCCACGTGCTCCCGCTCGATCGTGAGATGGCGCACCTGCCCGCGGGGATCTACGCGGTGCGGCTCACCCAGGGCGGCCGCACGCTGACCATGAAGGCGACGCTGGTCCGCTGACGCGGCAGGCGGGGCACCGACGGCCGGCGCTCACGGGTGCCGGCCGTTGTGTTGTTGCGCCGGGCGTGCGCAGGATGGGGAGGTGCAGGTCTTCACGACGGCAGGCTCCCCGCAGGCCGCCATCATCTCGCGTGGGACGCGCGCGCGGCGCAGCCCGGGCTCTGCTGCGTACGGCTCGAGAGCCCGCTTCGCACCGCCACGCGCAAGCTCGTCCTCGCACCGTGATGCCGGCGCTCCGCGCGAGGTCGTGCGGGCCCGGTTGCCTTGACCACCTCCGGGCCATCCGATACGTTCCGCACGTTTCGCCACCCGGGAGCTGAGCGTGCAACCCACCACCACCTCGAAGCGCACCCCGTTCTACGATTTCCACCGCGCGGCCGGAGCGAAGCTGGTGGAGTTCGCCGGCTTCGAGATGCCCCTGCGGTATACCGGAGACGTGCACGAGCATCGGGTCGTCCGCGAGGCCGTGGGGATGTTCGACATCACGCACATGGGCGAGTTCCGCGTCGCCGGACCCGGCGCGGCTGAGTTCATCCACCGCGCCGTCACCAACGACGTGCTGGGAATGGAGGTCGGGCAGGCCATCTACACACCGATGTGCCGCCCCGATGGCGGCATCGTGGATGACCTGCTGGTCTACCGCTTCGCCGACCACTTCATGCTGGTCGTGAACGCCTCCACCACCGCGAAGGATCTCGCCTGGCTCAGGGAACAGGCGCCGCCGGGCGTCGCGCTCACCGATCTCTCGGACGAGACCGCCCTGCTCGCGATCCAGGGTCCGAAGGCGGAGCAGGCGCTGAAGGGCCACCTGCCCGAGGCCGCGCTCCAGCTCGGCTTCTACCGCTTCATGGAGGGCCCCGCTTTCGGCGCCCCGGCTGTCATCTCCCGCACCGGCTATACCGGCGAGGACGGCTTCGAGCTCTACTTCCACCCGCGTTTCGCCGCGCAGGTGTGGGAGGGGATCGTGCGGGCGGGGGCGGCGGCGGGACTCGAGCCGGTGGGCCTGGGCGCGCGCGATACGCTGCGGCTGGAGATGGGCTACATGCTCTACGGGAACGACATCGACGACACCACCACGCCGCTCGAGGCGGGGCTGGGCTGGACCGTGAAGCTGAAGAAGGAGGCTTTCACCGGGCGCGACGCGCTGCTCCGCCAGAAGGAGCAGGGGCTCGCGCGCCGGCTCGTGGGCTTCGAGCTCGACGGCCGGCGCGTGCCGCGCCATGGGATGCCGATCGAATCCGGCGGACGTCCGGCGGGACGAGTGACGAGCGGCACGTTCAGCCCGAGCCTCGAGCGTCCGCTCGGCATGGGTTACGTGGAGAGCGCCCTCGACCGACCCGGCGGCACGCTGGAGGTGATCGCGGGCGGGGCGCGTTTGAGCGCGCGCATCGTGCCACGTCCGTTCTGGACGCGCGGCTCGCGCCGCTCCTAGAGGAGGTTCGCTTGGCCTTCCCCGATGACGTCCGCTACACGCCGGAGCACGAGTGGGCCCGCCTGGAGGGCGGGGTGGTGACGGTCGGCATCACGAGCTACGCCACCGACCAGCTCGGGGACGTGGTGTTCGTGGAGCTGCCCGAGGCGGGGAAGCAGCTCGAGGCCCGGAAGGCCTTCGGCGTGGTCGAGGCGGTCAAGACGGTGAGCGACCTGTTCGCCCCGCTGGCCGGCGAGGTGCTCGAGGTGAACGCCGCGCTCGCCGACAACCCGGCGCTGGTGAACCAGGACCCGTTCGGCGAGGGCTGGATGATCCGGCTCAAGCCCGCGAACCCGCACGACCTGGAGAAGCTCCTGTCGAGCGTGGACTACGAGAAGCTCGTGGAGGAGCAGCACGCATGAGCTTCGTCGGCCTGACGCCCGACGAGGAGCGGCGGATGCTGGCGGGCATCGGGGTCGCGCGCTTCGAGGAGCTGCTCGCCGCGATCCCGGCCGCGGCGCTCAGCGAGCGCCCGCCCGCGATCCCCGGGCCGCTCTCCGAGATCGAGCTGCGGCGGCTGCTCGGCGACTGGTCGAGCGAGAACCACGCGGCGGCCGCGGTGTCGTTCCAGGGCGGCGGGCTCTACGACCACTGGATCCCGGCGGCGGTGGACGCCCTGGCCGGCCGTTCCGAGTTCGCCACCGCCTACACGCCCTACCAGGCCGAGGTGGCGCAGGGCACGCTCACGGCGATCTTCGAGTTCCAGAGCCTGATCGCGGAGCTGACCGGCTGCGACGTCGCCAACGCCTCGATGTACGACGGGGCCACCGCGATGGTCGAGGCGGCGCTGCTGGCGCGCCGGCAGACCGGGCGGAAACGGGTCGTGGTCGCCGGGCTGGTGCACCCGCACTACGTCGCGGTGCTGCGCACCTACCTCGACCCGGCCGAGGTCACGCTCGTGCCGCAGGCCGCCGGCCCCGCCACGCCCGAGCAGGTCCGGGCGGCGACCGGCGCGGACGTGGCCTGCGTGGTCTACCAGCAGCCCGACTTCTTCGGCCTGATCGGCCAGCCGCACGCGCTCCATGCGCTCGCCCACGAGGCGGGCGCGCTGGCGGTCGCGGTCTGCGACCCGATCGCCCTGGCGCTCCTGGAGCCGCCCGGCCGCTCCGCGCCCGACGGCCGGCGCGGCGCCGACATCGTGGTGGGCGAGGCCCAGTGCCTCGGCAGCCCGGTGTGATTCGGCGGTCCGCTGCTGGGCTTCTTCGCCGCCCACCAGAGCCTGCTGCGCGGGCTGCCGGGCCGGCTCGCCGCGCAGACGGTGGACCAGCAGGGCCGGCGCGGCTTCGCGCTCACCCTGCAGACCCGCGAGCAGCACATCCGCCGCGAGAAGGCCACCTCGAACATCTGCACCAACCAGGGGCTGCTGGCGCTCAGGGCCACCATCCACATGGGGCTGCTGGGCCGGGACGGCATGCGCGAGGTGGCGGAGCTGTGCGTCCAGAAGGCCCACCACGCCGCCCGGCTCGCGCAGGGCATCCCCGGCTATCGCCTGCCGTTCGAGGCGCCGTTCTTCCGCGAGTTCGTCCTCGAGTGCCCGGTCGAGGCGCGGGAGGTCATCGAGACCGGCCTCGAGTTCGGAGTGCGTCCCGGGGTGAACCTGGGGCGCTTCCGGCCGGAGTGGCGGAAGCTGCTGCTGGTCGCCGTGACCGAGCAGCGCAGTCGCGACGAGATCGAGCGCTGGGCCGCGGCCCTGAAGCAGGCGGGGGGCGCGCGATGAGCGCGGAGCGCAGACTGCTGATCGAGCAGGGCGGACCCGGGCACCGCGGCCCGGCGCTGCCCGCCTGCGACGTGCCGGCGCGCCCGCTGGCCGAGCTGCTGCCCGGCGTCCCGCTCCGGGGCGAGCTGCGCTTCCCGCAGGTGACCGAACCCGAGGTGGTGCGGCACTTCATCGAGCTCTCGACGCTCAACCACCACGTGGACCGCGGCTTCTATCCGCTCGGCTCCTGCACCATGAAGCACAACCCCCGGATCAACGACGAGCTGGCCGCGCTGCCGGGCTTCACCCAGGCGCACCCGCTGGCGGGGGACGGGGCGACGCAGGGCTGCCTCAGGGTGATGGCCACGGTGCAGCGGCTGCTCGCGGAGATCACCGGGTTCGCCGCGGTCACGACGCAGCCCGCCGCGGGAGCGCACGGCGAGCTGACCGGCCTGCTGCTGATCCGCGCGCACCACCGCGCGCGCGGCGAAGGGGAGCGGCGCCGCCGCGTGATCGTCCCCGACTCCGCGCACGGCACCAACCCGGCGAGCGTGAACCTGGTGGGCTACGAGACCGTCGTCGTCGCTTCCGGCGACCACGCCACGGTGAGCCTGGAGGCGCTCGAGCAGGCGCTCGACGACCGCACCGCGGCGGTCATGCTGACGGTGCCGAACACGCTCGGCCTGTTCGAGCCGCAGGTGCTCGAGGTGACGCGGCTGGCCCACCGGGCCGGGGCGCAGTGCTACATGGACGGCGCCAACCTCAATGCGCTGGTGGGCCGGGTGCGTCCGGGCGACCTGGGCTTCGACGTCATGCACATCAACGTGCACAAGACCTTCTCCACCCCGCACGGCGGCGGCGGCCCGGGCGCCGGACCGGTGGCGGTGGCCAGGCACCTCGAGCCGTTCCTGCCGGTGCCGCTGGCGGTGACCGGACCCGACGGGCGGATGCGGCTGGACTGGGAGCGGCCGCAGTCCATCGGCCGGGTCCACTCCTTCAACGGCAACTTCGGCATCCTGGTGCGCGCGCTGGCCTACATCCTCACGCTCGGCCCGGCGGGGCTGCGCGAGGTGAGCAAGGTCGCGACGCTGAACGCCAACTACCTGATGCGGCGCCTCGCCGGGACCTACGAGCTGCCGCACCCCGAGCCCTGTATGCACGAGTTCGTGCTCTCCGGCCGCGGGCTCAGGAAGCACGGGGTCAGGACGCTGGACGTGGCCAAGCGGCTGCTCGACTTCGGCGTGCATGCTCCCACCGTCTACTTCCCGCTGATCGTCGAGGAGGCGCTGATGATCGAGCCCACCGAGACCGAGACCCTCGACCGGCTCGACCACTTCGCCGGGGTGATGGAGCGGATCGCGGCCGAGGCGCGCGACCACCCGCAGCTCCTGCGCGACGCGCCACACACCACGCCGGTGGGCCGGCTCGACGAGGGGCGCGCCGCGCGGGAGCTGCGGCTCAAGTGGGATCCGGGGGCGCGCGGCGAGGCGCCCGCGGCACGGGAGTCCACGACTTGCCGCTGACCGCGCGGCCGGACACCAGCCCCCGGCCCGCGCCGGCGCCGTCGGCGGACGCGCCGGTCGAGTGGTCCTTCAACCCCTGGCGGGAGCGCCCGGCGCGCTCGGCGCTGGCGGCGGCGCTCGGTCTCGCCATGTGCGCGGCGCTGGCGAGCCTCCGGGAACCCGTCCTCCTGACCTTCGCGCTGTGCCTGGCCGCGCTCGCCTCGCTCTCGCCGCTGCTGGCCCCGGCGCGGTGCCGGGTGGACGAACAGGGCGCGGCCCGCAGCGGCCCGTTCGGGCGCGACCGCCGCGCCTGGCGCGAGGTCCGCCGCGCGGTGCGCCGGCGCGCCGGGCTGCTGCTCTCACCCCACGCGCGGCCGCACTGGCTCGACCCCTGGCGTGCGCTCGTCCTGCCGTTCCCGCTCGGCGAGAGCGAGCGGCTGCGATCGGAGCTCGAGCCGAGGCTGGCGCGCCGTGGCCTCTAGCGAGCCGGCGCTCGCCCCCGCGGACCTCGCGCTGTTCGAGCGCGTGGCCGCCCGCGTGGTCGAGCTGAGGCTCGAGGTCCCGGCGGTGCTGACGCTCGAGAGCTGCCGCCCGCTCTCGCTGCTGGCGAGCCAGGCCATGATCTTCTTCGAGCCGCTGGCGCAGTCGCTGCTGCGGCTCACCGAGTACCGGCGGCTGGCGCTGCTGCTCGAGCGCCGCGATGCGCTCGAGACCCTGGCCCGCCTGATCGAGACGCAGGCCGACGAAGCGCGCGCGAGGCGCCGCGAACGCGCGCCCGGCGCGGGCCCCGGGCGGCAGGCGGCGAACACCCCGCCCGTGGCCCGAGGCGCCGCGCGGCGGGCCCCCCGCACTCCCTGAAGCGGAGACCCATGGAGATCCGGCCCGAGAGCATCCACTCGATCCTCGCCACCGACTGCGGTTCCACCACCACCAAGGCCATCCTCATCGAGCAGCGCGCGGAGGGCTACCGGCTGGTGGCGCGGGGCGAGGCTCCGACCACCGTCGAGGCCCCGTTCGAAGACGTCACGCGCGGCGTCCTGAACGCGGTGCGCGAGGTCGAGGAGCTGGCCGGCCGCCGCCTGCTGGACGGCGAACGCATCCTCACGCCGCGCCGCGGCGACGCCGGCGTGGACCTCTACCTGTCCACCTCGAGCGCCGGCGGCGGGTTGCAGATGGCGGTCACCGGCCTGGTGCTCCAGATGACGGGGGAGAGCGCGCAGCGCGCGGCGCTCGGCGCGGGCGCCATCGTGATGGACGTGATCGCCCTGAACGACGGGCGCCGCCCGCACGAGAAGATCCGGCGGCTGCGCCAGCTGCGACCCGACATGATCCTGCTCTCGGGCGGCACGGACGGCGGCGAGGTGCGCCGCGTCGCCGAGCTGGCGGAGATGCTGGTGGCGGCCGACCCGAAGGCGCGGCTCGGCGCCGGCTACCAGCTGCCGGTGATCTACGCCGGCAACCAGGACGCGACCCCGGTGGTGAGCGGGCTGCTGGCGCAGCGCACCGCGTTCACCGCGGTGCCGAATCTGCGGCCCGAGCTCGAGCGCGAGAACCTCAAGCCCGCCCGCGATGCCATCCACGAGCTGTTCATGGAGCACGTGATGGCCCACGCGCCCGGGTACAAGAAGCTCATGACCTGGTCGCCGGTCCCCATCATGCCCACGCCCGGCGCGGTCGGCCTCATCATCGAGGAGGTGGCGCGGCGCGCCCGCCTGTCGGTGGTGGGCGTGGACATCGGCGGTGCCACCACCGACGTGTTCTCGGTGTTCCGGGGCGTGTTCAACCGCACGGTCTCGGCCAACCTCGGGATGAGCTACTCGGTGTCGAACGTCATGGCCGAGACCGGGATCGAGAACATCCTGCGCTGGGTGCCGTTCGCGGTGGAGGAGACCGACCTGCGGAACCGGATCAAGAACAAGATGATCCGGCCGACCACCGTCCCGCAGCAGCTCGAGGACCTGGTGATCGAGCAGGCCATCGCGCGCGAGGCGCTGCGCCTGGCCTTCGAGCAGCACAAGGCGCTGGCGGTCGGCCTCAAGGGGGTGCAGAGCCAGCGCACCATCTCGGACGTGATGGCGCAGACCGAGACCGGCGCGTCCCTGGTGGACCTGGCGGAGCTGGGCCTGCTGGTGGGCTCGGGGGGCGTGCTGTCGCACGCGCCGCGCCGGGTGCAGGCGGCACTCATGATGGTGGACGCGTTCCTGCCCGAGGGGCTGACGCAGCTCGCGGTGGACAGCATCTTCATGATGCCCCAGCTGGGCGTGCTCTCGCAGGTGCACGAGGCGGCCGCCGCCCAGGTGTTCGAGCGCGACTGCCTGGTGCGCCTTGGCGCGGTCCTCGCCCCGGTGGGCCCGGGCAACGCGCGGCAGCACTGCCTGACGGCCGAGCTGCACGCGCCCGGCGAGCCCTCGCTCATGCGGCGCGTGCGTTTCGGCGAGCTGGTGCTGCTGCCGCTGCCGCCGCCGGGCGCCGCGGCCCGGCTCACCGCGACTCCCGAGCGTGGTTTCGACCTGGGCCACGGGCGCGGCCGCCCGCTCGAGGCCGAGCTGCCGGGCGGCGTGGTGGGGCTGATCGTGGACTGCCGAGGCCGTCAGCCGTTCGCCCTGCCCGCCGACCCGGACGAGCGCAGGGGGCGCCTGCGCGCGTGGAACCACGCGCTCGGCGTCTACCCCGGGGAGGTGTGAGGGTGGCCCACGGATACACGCCCGGCCTGCGCGTCACCGGGTCCGCGCTGATCCATCGCGAGCGCCGCCTCCCGCTGCGCGGCGACGTGCTGGCCGCCGTGGGGGATGCCGTGGAGCCCTGCACGGTGGTGGCGCGCACCCGGCTGCCGGGCAACGTCCAGACCGTGAACCTGGCGGCGCGGCTGGCGGTGGACCCGGCGAAGGTGCCCGAGACGCTGGCGTGCCCGGTGGGGGCGGCGGTGCGCAAGGGGCAGCCGATCGCCACCGCCCGCGGCCTGTTCGGCCTGGCGCGCCACACCGTGGCCGCGCCCGCCGACGGCACCATCGAGAGCGTCTCGCGCGTCACCGGGCAGCTCATCCTGCGCGAACCGCCGCTCCCGGTCGAGGTCTGCGCCTACCTGCGGGGCGTGGTGACCGCGGTCCTGCCGGGGGAGGGCGTGGTGGTGGAAGCGCGCGGCGCGCTGGTGCAGGGCATCTTCGGCGTGGGTGGAGAGGCCTGGGGCGAGCTGGTCGCGGCGGTCGAAAGCCCGGGAGACGAGCTCACGCCGTACCGGCTGCGCCCGGAGCACCGCGGCATGGTGGTGGTGGGAGGCTGCCACGTGTCCTTCGACGCGCTGGCGCGCGCGCGCGAGCTGGGCGTGGCCGCGGTGGTGGCGGGTGGCTTCGACGACGCCGACCTGCGCCGCCTGCTGGGCCGCGACCTCGGCGTCGCCGTCACCGGCTCCGAGGAGATCGGCCTCACGCTGGTGCTCACCGAGGGCTTCGGGCGCATCCGCATGGCCGAGCGCACCTGGGAACTGCTGGCCGCGCGGCAGGGGCGGCTCGCCTCGGTGAGCGGGGCGACCCAGATCCGCGCCGGCGTGCTGCGGCCCGAGATCATCATCCCGGGTGGCGGCGAGCCGGCCGCGACGCACGAGGAATCCGTGGCGGGCCTCGAGGTCGGCTCGTTGCTGCGCGTGATCCGCGAGCCGTGGTTCGGGCGCATCGGCAAGGTGGTCGAGCTGCCGAGCGAGCTGCGCCGCCTCGACACCGAGGCGCTGGTTCGGGTGCTGGTGGTCCGCTTCGTCGAGGGCGACGCGGTCGCCGTGGTGCCGCGCGCCAACGTCGAGATCATCGCCTCGTGATCGGCGCGGGCGGGGTCGCGGAGCCGCAAACCCGTTGACACACCCGCGCGGCCGGGCTTACGGTCCGCGGCGACGTTGCGCACCTCCGGCCGACGGCCCACGGAAAGGCCACCCGGCCCCGACCGCGACGGTCCGGGCCGTCCCAGGGAAGCGAGGACGCGAATGAGCGGAGGGCTGGGTTGCGATACCCCGTGGCGGGGCTGAGCGCGGCCGCGCTGCTGGCGCTCGCGCTCGTCGGGCCGGCGTCGCCCGCGGGCGCGGCCGATCCCCCCGCCGCCGCCGCCGCGCCGGCGACTCCCGCGCCCCGGCCCGCCGCGGGCCTGGTGTGGCGCGACGTCCCCAACGACGCGGGGCGGGCGGTGGAGCTCGACTGGGAGCCCTCCGCGGACGATCGCCGGGGAGACCCGGTGGTCCGCGGCTACCAGATCGAGCGCTCGCTCAACCCGGGCGGCCCGTGGACCGTGGTGGACTCGGTCGCCGCGGGTGTCACGAGCTTCAGCGACCAGACCCTGCTGCGCGGCATCGAGTACTTCTACCGCGTCATCGCGGCGGGGCCCGGCGGGCGCACGCCGGCCGGCAGCGTGACCGGACCGGTGGTGGCCACCTCGCAGTGGTTCAACGGCACGCGCTGGAGCGTGCTGGTGCTGACCATGCTGTTCTTCGGCTTCGTGCTCTATTACATCGCCAGCGCGCAGTCGGGGAAGAAGCCGTTCGTGCGCCGCATCCCCGGCATCGACGCCATCGAGGAGGCGATCGGACGCGCCACCGAGATGGGGCGCTCGGTGCTCTACGTGCCGGGCATCCAGGACATCGACGAGATCCAGACCGTCCAGGCCCTGATCATCCTCGAGAGCGTCGCCAGGCTCACCGCGAAGTACGAGACCCCGCTCAAGGTGCCGGTGACCTACCCGATCCCCTTCGCAATCGCCGAGGAGATGGTGCGCGGCGGCTACCTGCACGCCGGCCGGCCCGACCGCTACGACCCGGACAGCGTCCAGTTCGTGTCGCCCGAGCAGTTCGCGTACGTGGCCTCCATCACCGGCATCATGATGCGCGACCAGCCGGCCGCGCACATCTTCATGGGCTCGTTCTTCGCCGAGTCGCTGCTGCTCGCCGAGACCGGGTTCGCGACCGGCGCCATCCAGGTCGCGGGCACCGCGAACGTGCACCAGCTCCCGTTCTTCGTGGTGGCGTGCGACTACACGCTGATCGGCGAGGAGCTCTACGCCGCGAGCGCCTACCTGTCGGGCGAGCCCAAGCTGGTCGGCAGCCTCAAGGGGGCGGACCTGATGAAGATCGTGCTGGTCGCCATCATCCTCGCGGGCTGCGTGCTCGAGTCCTTCGGCGTCCACGAGCTCACGCGCTGGATGATCACGCAATGACGGGGGGACGCCGGTGAAGCGCGAGCTCCCGCTGTTCGTCACCGCGGCGATCGGCCTGTTCATGATCCTGTCGTTCTTCGTGCCGCACCAGGCGGTCAGCGTGCCCGCCGATTTCCTACAGCAGAGCGCCGTGATCGTCGTCGCGTTCGGCTACGTGCTGGGCGGCGCGAACGTGCTGCGCGTGAACTTCGACGGCATCTACCGGCGCCGGCCCGACTGGCCGTACAAGCTCGTGCTGGCGGCGAGCCTGCTCGCCACGCTGGCCATCGGCGCGATCGAGGGGCGCGGCTTCCAGTCCGAGGGCACGCGCTTCATGTGGATCTACAACCAGGTCTACTCGCCGATGTCCGCCACCATGTTCGCGCTGCTGGCGTTCTTCATCGCCTCGGCCGCGTTCCGCGCCTTCCGCATCCGCACGCTCGAGGCCGGGTTGCTGGCGCTCGCGGCGATCCTGGTGATGCTGGGCCGCGTCCCGATCGGCAACGCGTGGACCCACTGGCTGCCCGAGCCGCTGCGCCTGCAGGGGATCCAGGAGTGGATCATGGACGTCCCGCAGAATGCGGCGAAGCGCGCCATCCTGATCGGGGCCGCGCTCGGGGTGATGGCCACCGGGCTGCGCGTCATCCTCGGCATCGAGCGCTCCTACCTGAGCGGGGAGGAGTAGGCCATGAGCCCGCTGCCGTCGCTGGAGAAGCTGGATCGCCGCTGGATCTTCCTGGGCGTCGGGCTGCTGGTGCTCATCCCGCTGCTCTGGCCGCTCGGCCTGCCGCTCTACGTGTCGCCCCCGGTGCGGGGCTACCACGACGCCATCGCGCAGCTTCCGGACGGCTGCACCGTGCTGATGTCGTGCGATTACGACCCGGCCTCGCGGCCCGAGCTGGTGCCGATGACCGAGACCACGCTGCGCCAGCTGTTCGACAAGCGCTGCAAGGTCGTGGCGACCGTGCTGTGGAACGGCGGGGCCGGCCTGGTGGAGCAGGTGCTGCGCGGCGTGGGGCAGGAGAAGCACCGGGTCTACGGCGTGGACTACATCAACCTGGGCTACAAAGCGGGCAACGAGGCGGTCATGGTGCTCATGGGCCAGGGCATCGCGAACGCGTTCCCGCGCGACAACGGCGGGCTCCCCACGCGCAGCTTCCCGATCATGCGCGAGGTGCGCGACTACTCGAGCTTCCCGCTGCTGATCAGCATCTCGGCCGGCTACCCGGGCACCAAGGAGTACGTGCAGCAGGTCCAGGGCCGCTTCCACATCCCGATCGTGGCGGGCGTGACCGCGGTGAGCGCGCCGGAGTTCTACCCGTACCTGCAGAGCGGGCAGCTGCGCGGGCTGCTGGGCGGCATGGCGGGCGCCGCCGAGTACGAGAAGCTGCGCCACGAGCAGGGAACGGCGACGCACGGCATGGACGCCCAGTCCATGGCCCACGTGTTCATCGCCCTGTGCATCGTGCTCGGCAACGTCGTCCAGTGGACGCGGCGCCGGAGGGACGCGGCGTGAGCCTCCACGTGAGCCACGACTTCGGCGTGTGGGTGGCGGCGCTGCTCACGCTCTTCATCTTCAGCTTCCTCTACAAGGACAACCCGTTCTACAAGTTCGCCGAGCACCTGTTCGTGGGCGTGTCGGCGGGCTACTACATCATCCTGAACTTCTGGACCGTGGTGGTGCCGAACCTGTGGGATCCGCTGGTTCACGCCTTCAGCGGCAAGGCCGGCCCGCCGTTCGCCGCCTCGCTCGGCGACTACCGCGGCTGGATGCTGCTGCCGGGCCTGCTCGGGCTGCTGCTCTTCACCCGCCTGATCCGTCGGATCGGCTGGCTGTCGCGCTGGTCGCTGGCGGTCATCATCGGCGTCTACGCCGGGCTCAAGACCACCGGGTTCGCCCAGGGCGACTTCGTGGCCCAGCTGCAGGGCAGTCTCCGGCCGCTGTGGGGCCACGGCCCGGGCGCCGACCTGAGCGCCATCGTCTTCACCGTGGGGCTCATCGCCTCGCTGCTGTTCTTCTTCTTCAGCCGCGAGCACAAGGGCGCGCTCGGCGCGGTCTCCCGGGTCGGCATCGTGTTCCTCATGGTCTCCTTCGGCGCCGGCTACGGCTACACCGTGATGTCGCGCGTCTCGCTCCTCATCGGGCGCTTCCAGTACCTGATCGGGGACTGGCTGGGGCTCCGCTGACCCGGGACCGCGCGCGCGGGAGAAGGCGTTGATCCTCTGGTGCGATGGGGCGCACGACCCGGGCGAGAACATGCGCCGCGACCGGGCGCTGCTCGCCGCGGCGGGCTCGGACGCCGGCGCCGGCGAGCCGGTGCTCCGCCTGTTCCGCTTCGCGCCGCACGGCATCACCCTGGGCCACGCCCAGCGGCCGGACCGGGAGCTGGACCTCGAGCGCTGCCGCCGCGACGGCGTGCCGTGGGCGGTGCGCCCCACCGGCGGCCGCGCCATCTTCCACGCCGAGGAATGGACCTGCGCGTTCGCCGCGCCGCTCGACCACCCCGGGTGGGGCGGGAGCCTGACCGAGGCCTACGACCGCGTGTCGCGGCTGCTGGTGGCGTCGCTGGTGCGGCTCGGCGTGCCCGCGGAGCTGGCCCGCGCCTCTGGCGCGCGCGGCGGCCTCGCCCCGCGCCTGAGCGGCGACGCGGCGGCGCCCTGCTTCGCCTCGACCGCGCGCCACGAGATCGTGCTGGCCGGTCGCAAGCTGGTGGGGAGTGCCCAGCGGCGCACCGGCCGCGCGCTCCTCCAGCAGGGGAGCGTGCTGCTCGGTGAGGGCCACCTGCGGCTCGCCGGGTACCTGGCGTCCGCCGGGGAGGCCCGCGCCCGGGTGCGCGAGGAGCTGCGGCTGGCCTCCGCGCACGCCGGGGCGTGGCTGGGCGCCGACGCGCCGCTCGAGCGCTGGGCCGACGCGCTCGCCGCGGAGCTTCCACCCGGGACCCGGCGGCTCGCCGGCGCCGCCGGGCTCGTCCTGCTCGGAGACGCGATCGCCGCGTCCTGAAGCGCGCCGGTCGCGCGGTCGCCGCGGCCGCGCCGCGAGGGTTGACCCTGCCGGAAAGCGGTTCCTATACTCGCCGCACCGCTTCGGACTCCGGGCGCCATCCTGAGGAGGGGGGAAGCACATGAATCGAAGGGCCGTGTATCTGACCTGCGCCGCGCTGGGCCTCGGTCTCGCCGCGGCCGGCTGCGGTGGCCCGTCCGGCTCCGCGGGAGCGTTCCGCGACACCCACCCGCTGCCCCCCGACACCATGACGTTCGCGATGCCCGAGACCGGCCGCTACGGCGGCCGTTTCGTGCTCGGGCAGACCACCGATCCCAAGACCTTCAACGTGATGCTCGCGAACGAGACCTCGTCCACCGACGTGGACGACCGCCTGTTCACCAGCCTGACCGAGTTCGACAACGCCACCCAGAGCATCACCCCGATGCTGGCGAAGCGCTGGGAGGTGAGCCCGGACGGGCTCACGTGGACCTGGCACCTCAGGCGTGGCGCGGCGTTCTCGGATGGCCACCCCATCAGCTCCGCGGACGTGCTGTTCTCTTTCGAGGTGGCCTACGACTCGACGCTCCATCCCTCGGTGCAGGACCTGCTCACCATCGACGGGGAGAAGATCGAGGTCTCGGCGCCCGACTCCTTCACCGTGGTGACGACGATCCCGAAGCCCTACGCGCTCGTGATCCCGGCGGTGGGGTCGCTGCGCATCATGCCCCGGCACGTGCTGGAGCCCGCGTACCGCGCGGGCCGCTTCGCCTCGGCCTACGGCGTGAGCGCGCCGCCCGACAGCATCGTGACCAGCGGGCCGTGGCGGGTCGGCCAGTTCGTGGCCAAGGAGAAGACCGTCCTGGTGCGCAACCCGTACTGGTTCGGCGTGGACTCGAAGGGCCGGCGGCTGCCCTACCTGGACGAGCTGGTGTGGGTGGTGGTGCCGGACCAGAACACGGCCGTGCTGAAGTTCGAGTCGCGCGACGTGGACGGGCTCGACAACGTGAAGCCCGAGGACTACGAGCGCTACGCCGCGAACCAGAAGCGGGGCGACTTCACGCTCTACGACCTGGGCCCCGGGCTCACCAGCAACTTCTTCTGGTTCAACCTCAACACCGTGAAGGACGCGAAGCGCGGGAAGCGGGCGGGGAGCCCGGTGGTGGGCCCGGTCAAGTACGCCTGGTTCTCGAGCCCCGACTTCCGCCGCGCGGTCTCGATGGCGGTGGACCGCGATGCCATCATCCGCAGCGTGTTCTTCGGCGACGCAGTGAAGAACTGGTCCATCATGACCCCGGGGTACCGGCAGTTCTACACCGGCTACGTCTCGCCCTACGACTACGACCCGGCGCGCGCGAAGCAGCTGCTCGCGAAGCTCGGCTTCCGCGACCGCAACGGCGACGGCGTGCTCGAGGACGCCGGCGGACACGCCGTGAGCTTCACGCTGAAGACCAACGGCGACAACGTGGTCCGCATCGCGATCGCGAACTTCATCAAGGACGACCTCGCCAGGGTCGGCATCCGCTGCGTCCCCGCGGGGGTGGACTTCAACACGCTGATCAGCAACATCCGCGGAGACTTCCAGTACGACGCCATCCTGGGCGGGCTGGGCGCGGCGATCCCGCCGGACCCGGGCATGGGTCCGAACTTCTTCCGCTCCAGCGGGGCCACGCACTACTGGCACATGAGGCAGCCGGCGCCCGGCACGCCCGAGGAGGCGCACGTGGACTCGCTGTTCGACCAGCTCGTCTCGACCACCGACATGGAGAGGCGCCGCGCGGCCCTGGAGGGGATCGAGCGCATCATGGGCGAGCAGTGCTGGTCCGTCATGTTGCCCACCATCCGCGTGAAGCTCCCGGTGCGGAACGGGTTCGGGAACATCCAGCCGAGCGTCATCCCGCACCGCCTGCTCTGGAACAGCGATCGCATCTTCGCAAAGCCGGGCACCCGCAGGACCTGAACCCGCGCCGATGCGCACCTACGTCCTCCGGCGCCTGCTCCAGCTCCTCCCGCTCCTGCTCGGCATCTCGGCGCTGACCTTCCTGCTGCTGCAGCTGGCGCCGGGGGACTTCATGAACACCGTGGCGGAGAACCCGCAGGTCTCCGCCCGGACGCTCGAGGCCATGCGCCACCGCTTCGGCCTCGACCGCCCGTGGTTCGTGCAGTACGCGCTCTACCTCAGGAACCTGTTCCTCCATCTCGATTTCGGCGAGTCGTTCTCGCGCCAGCAGCCGGTCTTCACGGTGCTGCGCGAGGGACTGCTCAACACCCTGCTGCTCGCCGCCACCGCGGCAATCGTGACCTGGGGGCTCGCCATCCCGCTCGGCGTGTGGGCGGGGATGCGGCACAACCGCGCGGTGGACCGCGGCCTCTCGCTGCTGGCGTTCGTGTGGCTCTCCGTGCCCGAGGTGCTCTCCGGGCTGCTGCTGCTGATGCTCGCCGCGCGCACCGGCTGGTTCCCGGTGGGCGGGATGCGCTCGCTGGCCTGGTCCGAGCTGGACGCGGCGGGCAAGGCGCTCGACCTGCTCCGGCACCTCGCCCTCCCGGCGCTGGTGGTGGGACTCACGCCGCTTGCCGGGCGCATGCGCCAGATGCGCGCCAACCTGCTCGACGTGCTGCAGCTCGACTACGTCACCACCGCGCGCGCCAAGGGGCTCGACGAGCGCACGGTGGTGTTCAAGCACGCGCTGCGCAACGCCGTCAACCCGCTCATCACGCTGTTCGGCTACACCCTGGGCTCGCTGGTCTCGGGCTCGCTGGTGGCCGAGATCATCTTCTCCTGGCCGGGACTGGGGCGCATCACCTACGAGGCCATCCAATCCCAGGACCAGTACCTGGTGATGGGCTCGGTGCTGATGGCGTCGGTGGTGCTCGTGCTCGGCAACCTGGTGGCCGACCTGCTGCTCGCGGTCGCCGACCCGCGGATCGTCCATGACTGAACGCGCGCCCTGCGGCCCGCCGCCGGCCGCGATCGAGGAGGGCGGCGCGGCGCTCCCGCCGCGGTCGCCGGCGCGGCTCTTCTGGCGCGCGTTCCGCCGCAGTCCGCTCGCCGTGGCGGGCGCGGCGCTGCTGGCGGCGTTCTACGCGGCCGCGCTGCTCGCGCCTTTCGTCGCCCCCTACCCGCAGGACGAGATGGACCGCATGCGCTTCTTCCATCCGCCCCAGCGGCTCCACTGGCGCGACGGCGCGGGGCGGGTCCACCTCCGGCCGTTCGTCTACGCCACCCGGGCCGCGGAGGCGGGCTTCGAGTACCGCGAGCAGCGCCAGCGGGCCGTGCCGCTGCGCTTCTTCGTGCACGGCGCCCCCTACCGCCTGCTCGGCGTGCTCCGCACCGACCGCCACCTGTTCGGCGCGCAGCCGCCCGCGCGCGTCTACGTCATGGGCACCGACGCCTTCGGCCGCGACGAGCTCTCGCGGCTGCTGTTCGGCGCCCAGGTCTCGCTCACCGTGGGGATCCTGGGCATCGCGATCTCGTTCACGCTGGGGCTGCTCCTGGGCGGCGTCTCGGGGTACTTCGGCGGCTGGGTGGACACCGTCATCATGCGCGCCACCGAGCTGCTGCTGAGCATCCCCGGGCTCTACCTGATCATCGCGCTGCGCGCGGTGTTCCCCTCCGACCTGCCGAGCCAGCAGGTCTATCTGGCCATCGTCGCCATCCTGGCCCTGATCGGCTGGGCGGCGCTGGCCCGCATCATCCGCGGCATGGTGCTCTCCATCCGGCGCCAGGACTTCGTGGCGGCGGCCGAGGCCCTGGGGATGGGGCGGTTGCGTATCATCGCGCGCCATATCCTGCCCAACACCCTGTCGTTCGTGGTCGTGGCGGCCACCATCGCGATCCCGGGATACATCCTGGGCGAGGTGTTCCTGTCGTTCCTGGGCGTGGGCGTCCAGGAGCCCGCGGCCTCGTGGGGGAACATGCTGGCGCAGGCGCGGAGCCTGCGCGTGCTCACGTCCTTCCCGTGGCTGCTGTACGCTCCGGGCACGGCCATCTTCCTCACGGTGATGGCGTTCAACTTCCTCGGCGACGGGCTGCGCGACGCGCTCGATCCGCGCCGGGTCCAGGGAGGGCGGGCGGGATGAGCGAGCCGCTGCTCGAGGTGCGCGACCTCAGGACGCACTTCTTCACCGACGACGGCGTGGTGCGCGCGGTGGACGGCGTGTCGTTCAGCGTGCGCGCGGGCGAGACCCTGGCCCTGGTGGGCGAGTCGGGGAGCGGCAAGAGCGTGACCTCGCTCTCCATCCTGCGCCTGGTGCCCGAGCCACCCGGCCGCATCGTGGGCGGCCAGGTGATCTTCAAGGGCCGCGACCTGCTGGGGCTCCCACCGGCCGCGATGCGGCGCGTGCGCGGCAAGGAGATCTCCATGGTCTTCCAGGAGCCGATGACCTCGCTGAACCCGGTGTTCACCTGCGGCGAGCAGATCATCGAGGCCATCGTGCTCCACGAGCGCGTGGACCGCCGCGAGGCGCGCCGCCGCGCCGTCGAGATGCTGGGACGGGTCGGCATCCCGTCGCCCGGGCAGCGCGTGGACGAGTACCCGCACCAGGTGTCGGGCGGCATGCGCCAGCGCGTCATGATCGCGATGGCGCTGGCGTGCCGGCCGTCGCTGCTCATCGCCGACGAGCCCACCACGGCGCTCGACGTCACCATCCAGGCGCAGATCCTCGAGCTGCTGAAGCGCCTGCAGCAGGAGCTCGGCATGGCGGTGCTGCTCATCACCCACGACCTCGGCGTGGTGGCCGAGACCGCCGACCGCGTGGCGGTGATGTACGCCGGGCAGGTGGTGGAAGCGTGCGAGGCGCCGGAAGCGTTCCGGCGCACGCGCCATCCCTACACCGCCGGGCTGCTGGCGTCCCTGCCGCGCCTGGGCGCGCCCCGCCAGGCGCTGCGCGTCATCCCGGGCGCCGTGCCGAACCCGGCGCGCTTCCCCGCGGCGTGCCGCTTCCATCCGCGCTGCCCGGTGGCCGAGCAGCGCTGCCGCACCGCCGACCCGCCGCTCACCGACCTCGACGGCGGCCACCTCGCGCGCTGCTGGCGCGCCGCCGAGATCGCCGCCGGCACGCTCGATCCGGTGTCCGGGAGGGAGGCCGAAGGTGCCTGAGCCGCTGCTCGAGGTGCGCGGGCTGTGCAAGCACTTCCCGATCCGGCGTGGGCTGCTCTCGCGCACCGTCGGCCAGCTGCGCGCGGTGGACGGCGTGTCGTTCGACGTCGGCGCGGGCGAGGTGCTGGGACTGGTGGGGGAGAGCGGCTGCGGCAAGACCACGACCGGGCGCTGCATCCTGCGGCTGATCGAGCCCACCGCGGGGAGCATCCGCTTCGCCGGACGCGAGGTCACGCATCTGCCGCGCCGCGAGCTGCGGCCCACGCGCGGCGCTACCCGCACGAGTTCTCGGGCGGGCAGCGCCAGCGGATCGGCGTGGCACGCGCGCTGGCGGTCAACCCGCGCCTGATCGTGGCCGACGAGCCGGTCTCTGCGCTCGACGTGTCGATCCAGGCCCAGATCGTCAACCTGCTGCGTGAGCTCCAGCAGCGCATGGGCCTGAGCTACCTGTTCGTGGCCCACGACCTCTCGGTGGTCGAGCACATCAGCGACCGCGTCGCGGTCATGTACCTGGGGAAGATCGTCGAGCTGGCCGCGAGCGAGACGCTCTACCGCGCCCCGCGCCATCCCTACACGGTCTCGCTGCTCTCGGCGATCCCGGTGCCCGATCCGGAGCGCCGCCGCGCGCGCATCGTGCTGAAGGGCGACGTGCCGAGCCCGGCATCTCCGCCCTCGGGATGCAGCTTCCACCCGCGCTGCTTCCTCGCGCAGGAGGTCTGCGCGCACGCGGAGCCGCCACTGCGCGACGTGGGACCCGGCCACCGCGCCGCCTGTCACTTCGCCGAACGGCTCGCCGACCCGGGCGTCATCCCGCCGGGGACGCTGGCGGGGCCGGGGGACGGCGCCGGCTCCGCGCGCACCTGAGCGCGGCGCCTCCCGGCCCGCCGCGGAGAATCCCCCACCGCGCTGGGTGAGCCGGGCCAGAGCCCCCCGTCCGCTCCCGGTTCTCCGCGTCGCGATGCGCCCGGCGCGCGCGCGGCCCGGCGCGACCCGAACCCGCTAAGCGCTTGCTCCGCCGCCTCCCGGCAGGGCGACCCCCGCGCCGGCGGCACCCGGCGCGCCACCCGGCACC
>JACRPT010000143.1 GCA_016223045.1 Candidatus Eiseniibacteriota bacterium | reverse complement strand
GGCGGTGACCGCGAGGGCGGTCACGAGTGTCCACGGCATCGTCCAGCCCGGCCAGAGGTAGTGGCTCGGGACGCCGGTCTTCTCGGCCGACCAGCCGGTGAAGATGGAGCGGGTATAGGGCGCGGCGACCGCCGCGCCCGCGAGCGTCGCGGCGGCCAGGGCCACCAGCCGGCCGCGCGCGGGCAGCCAGTTCCAGCGGAAGCTCAGGAGCCAGGCGAGGCCGAACGTGCCGAGCGCGACCGGGATCGCGGAGAGGCCCACCACCCCGTGCATGAACAGCATGCCCGCCGCGCCGACGGCGACCCAGGCGAGGGCCTCACGGCGCCCGTCACGCACCCACAGCAGGGCGCCCCACAGGAACACCAGCAGCTGGATCCAGGCGTACGACAGCGCGGTGCCCACGGTGAACTTGTCGATGAAGCTCGCGATGTGCCCGAACGGCGCGCTGAGCTGGTAGAGCACGGGCATCGCGCCGAACCGGACGCCGTGCAGCTCGGCCGCGACCTCGCTCCAGCCGCGCGTGTGACCGACCAGCGCGGTCACGAAGCGTCCCGGCCACAGCAGCCAGACGCCGGCGTTGAGCCCGAACGCCGTGAGCGCCACCGCGCCCGCCGCCGCGGTCCGGTCGCGCCACAGCGTGAGCCCCATGCGGTAGGCGAGCGAGAGGAACACCACGAGGTTCACGGTGTTGAAGATCGCCATGGTGGCGAACGGGTCGCGCCAGCCGAGGCTCACCAGCTGCGCGATGTAGAGGTCGAAGAACCAGACGTAGTTCAGGTGCAGGCCGGCGAAGCGCGGGTCCTCGGGGGGCAGCCCGTGCCGCACGATGTCCCACACCAGGCCGCCGTGGATCCAGGCGTCGGACCAGATGGAGCGCAGGGGGTTGACGAGCGCCGGGATCGCCGCGGCCGCGGCGAACGCCACGCCGAGGCCCACCTGCCACCGCAGCTCGGGCGCGGGCTCCACGCCGTCCGCGCCGCGGGTCGCGGGCCGCAGCGCCTCGCCGGCGACCCACAGCGCGAAGCCCGCCGCCGCGATGAGCCGCGACGAGGCGGGCAGGCTCATGCCGCCCAGGACCAGGAGCGCCCCGGCGCCGGCGCTCACCAGCGGCGAGAGCGCGAGACCCAGCGTCCAGCGCGGCGCCGCCGGCCCGCGGCCGGCGAGCAGCCAGGCCACCGCCATACCCGGGAACACGCCGAGCGCGGGGTAGAGCGCCGCCTGTCCGGCCAGGCCCGGCAGCCATGGGGCGATGAGCGTCACCAGCCCGAGCAGCAGGGCAGGACGCAGGCGCGCCATCGCCTCGCTCAATCCACGTCCTTCACCACCCGCGCCGGCACGCCCAGCACGACCTTGCCGGGCGGCACGTCGCGGGTGACCACGGCGCCGGCGCCCACCACCGCGCGCTCGCCCACGGTGACGCCGGGCAGCACCAGGCAGCCCGCGCCGAGGTAGCAGCCGCGCCTGAGGAACACCGGGGCCACGGTGCCGTCGCCGGCGCCGGGCGAGGTGCGGTCCATGCGCCGTGCGTCGTCGTGGACCACCACGGTGACGCGGAACGAGATGGTGACGTCGTCCTCGATGCGGATGAGTTCCGGGAACTGACAGTCGAGCCAGGTGTCGAGCCCCACGAACACGTGCTTCCCGATCGAGACGCCCATCATGCGGTAGAGCGCGAGTCTCAGCTCCGGGTGGATGCAGAAGCGCGCGAAGATGTGGAGCTGCTTCTGCAGGAAGGTACGCAGCAGCGGGCGCGGCGCGATCTCGCGCTCGTAGACCTTGCGGGGTGTGCGCTCGGTGATCTTCATCTCCATCGCAGGGCCACCGTCCTGTCGCGCATCGCGCGCCGGCTCAGAGCACCTCGGGGAACATGCGCTTTACCGGCTCGCCCAGCAGGCCCGCGACCGGCAGCGGGAGCTTCCGCCACAGCCGCACCGCAAGGTCGAAGGAGCTCTTCTGGGACGCGAGCGTCGGCACGGCCGTCCCGTGGCCCAGCGCGTACTGGTAGTAGAGCTGCACCGGCCTCGCGCCCCACTGCTCCTTGAAGCGGTAGGTGTTCGAGTGCCACTGGCTTCGGCCGAAGTCGAAGCGCTTCATCCCGAGGGCGATGGCGCGCTGGAGCGCCTCCCAGTAGAGCATATGGTTCGGACAGTACGCAAGATGCCGGCGCCGCGATGACGCCCACGGATCGGCCAGCGTGTCGCCGTGGGCGATCGTGAACATCGCGCCCGCCGCCTCCCCGGCCCGGCGCACGACCAGGACGTCCGCCGCCTCGCCGAGCACGTCGAGCACCCGCCGGTAGTACGGGAGCCAGCGCACGGGAGTGCCGAGATCGCGCATGTTCTCCAGCAGCACGCGGTGGAAGTCGCCCAGGTGCTCGCGTCCCCAGCACGCGGTGAAGCCCGACTTCTGCGCCTTGCGCACCTGGTTGCGCAGCTTGGCGTCGAACGCGGTCCACTGCGACGGCGCGTCGGGCGCCAGGTCGAGCATCAGCGTGACGTGCTCCGCGCTGGTCTCGAGCCCGGGCCAGGCGGTGCGCTGGTCGCGCAGCTCGAGGTACGCGAGTCCTGCGCGGCGCACGTGCTCGCGTGCCGGGGCCAGCAGCGCCTCCGCCACTCCGGGCCCGTCGGCGAGGAGCCCGCCCGGCGCCGAGAACAGCCGCCGGCCGCGCCGGTCGTGGAACAGCGGCAGCACGCCGCGCACGCGGCCGTCCTCCTCGGCGAGCCGGCAGCAGTCGCCGACGGGATAGGTCCGGAGCGTCAGCATCCGCCACGTCCAGCGCTGGCCGAAGTGCGATTCCGGGCGGCTCAGGACGTACGCGTCCCAGCGCTCGCGATCCGCCTCCGTGGCCGGCCGGACGGTCGGCATCACGCGCGCGCGGCTCGCTTCTCGAGCTCGCGGCGGATCACGCCGAACGTCTCCACGGCATGCGGGCGGCTGGAGACGCCGACCACCACCGATTCCACGTTCGGAAGCGAGTAGAGGTACTCGTAGGCCTGCGCGGGTGCGAGGTAGCCGGCGGCGAGCGTGCTCATGGCCAGCAGGCGGACGGGCCTGGTCCGCAGCGTCTCCTCGCACGACGCGAGCGAGGGGTTCACCCAGAAGCCCTTCCGGTTGAGCGCCGCCATCACGAACGGATTGCGGATGCCGGCACGTTCGAGCATCGCCACCATGCGTGGCAGGTTCTTCGTCCCATAGCCCGGGAGAGCGCCGTACCTCTCCCGCACGTGGCGGTCGAACGTCGCGAACACCTCCGGCATGTCGAGGCCCAGCGCGAGGTCGGCGAGCACGTCGTGCAGCACGATGGAGCGCAGGCACAGGTCGCGGAACTGCCCGACCTCGAAGTCGACGAGCGCGGTGAGGATGCGGGTCGCGTCACCGGTCAGAGCGCCGATGCCGCCCGACCACAGCGTGCCCAGCTTCTCGACGAGCGACGAGCCTCCGAGCGCGTCAGTGACCACGTTGACGAGGCCCTTCTCGTTCGCCTGCTTGACGTACTTGGCCACGTAGGGGATCAGCAGGTAGACGCCGAAGTCCCGCTGCAGCGACGGGTCCTTCCGGAACTCCCCGGCGAGGGCGGAGGCGCGCTCGTGCGTGGACAGCATCATCGCGTTCACGCCGTTCTCGCGCGCGAAGCGCACGACGTCGAGGATGCGCTGCACGTCGCTGAAGTAGATGGCGCTCTCGTTCCCGGCGCCGGCCTCGAGGTGGTTCACCCCGAAGAACTGGTTGTGCCCGAGCAGGATCGGGTCGATCGCGCGATCGCTCACGGGCTCTCACCCTCGCCGCCGCGCTCGGCCGAGCGGTAGATCGCGTCCACCAGCCGCTGCACCTTCCAGGCGCTCTCCACGTCGCTGTCCACGCCGCCGCGCCGGGTCACGGCCCGCACGAAATCCTCGTCCTGCTTCGTGTACTGGGGTCCGCCGATGTCGATCGTCACGCCCTCGAACAGGTCCGGCTTCTTCCACTGCGTCCACCCCGCGGCGAAGCCCCCGGCGGCATCGTCCAGGTACAGCTTCACGGCGTCGTCGTTCACGCGCAGATTGCCGTTCTCGCCCTGCACCTCGATGTCGATCTCGAGCAGGCGATGATGACGCTCGCTCCACGAGCAGTCGAACCAGCCGGCCAGCCCCGAGCCGTACTCCAGGATGCCGTGCGCAGCGTCCTCGACCTCCTCGGAGTACAGGCGCTGCGTGCACGCCGCCACGCGGGCGGGCTCGCCGAAGTACCACAGCAGCAGGTCCAGCAGGTGCGTGCCATGACTGATGACGACGCCGCCGCCCGACTCCTGCCGGCTGTAGCGCCAGCCCTTGCCCCGCCGGAAGAGCTGAGCCACGCAGGTGGTGCCGCGGAAGCGCTGCAGCCGGCCGAGCGCGCCGCCCGTCAGGATCGAGCGCGCCACCTGGAAGGTCTCGACGTAGCGCAGCATGTAGCCCACCTGCGTGACCACCCCGCGCTCGGCGATCATCCCCACGAGCGACTCCGCCTCCGGCGCGTCGAGGCTGAGCGGCTTCTCGACCAGGAAGTGCACGCCGCGCGAGGCGCACTCGCGCATCATCGGCACGTGGAGCCTCACCGGGGTCGCGATCACGGCCGCGTCGGGCCGCTCGCGGTCGAGCATCTTCTGGTAGTCGTCGTAGACCGGCAGGGGCTTCAGGTTCTTCACCATTCCGAGCAGGTACCGCGACGTGTCGGACATCGCGCACAGCTCGACACCCTCGAGCGCGTTCAGGATGCCCGCGTGCAGCAGGCCCATCTTGCCGATGCCGACGACGGCGACCCTCATCGCGGGATCTCCATGCGCGCCACGGGGGTGGCCGGAGAGCGGGCCGGCCCGGACCGGGCCCAGCGCGTGGGCGCGAGCGCCAGACCGATGAGCCCGGGCACCAGCGTGGCCGCGACGAACCAGAGCAGCGAGAACACGACGCCGTCCCGCGCGGCAAGACCGAACTGCTCGAACACCGTCGCGCTCACCTGCTCGCGAAGGCCGAGGCCGCCGAACGCGATCGGCAGGTTGCCGAGCAGCGGGATCACCGGGAAGCTCAGCCCGAGCAGCGGCGACACGCCGGGCGCGATGTCGCGCAGCAGCAGGAACGCCGATCCGTAGACGAACGCGTAGAAGAAGAGCCCTCCCAGCAGGCCGGAGACGAACGCAGGGCTCGTCAGCGTACCGCTCGAGGCCGCCTGCCAGCGCTCGAGGCGCGGCGCGAGCCGGGGCAGCAGGCGGCCGAGTGCGGCGAGCGCCGCCGGATGATCCAGCGCCCAGATGGCGGCGAGCGTGAACGCGGTCAGCGCGAGGTAGGCCCACAGCACGGGTCCGCGCCAGGCCGGGATGGCCACGAACGCGGGCAGCGCCATGACCTCGAGCAGCAGCACGTCACCCACGCGATCCCAGACCACCGACGTCAGCGTCTTCGCGCGCGCCGCGCTCAGGTGCAGGACGCGCGCGAACTCGCCGACCCGCCCCGGCGTCACGATCCCGTAGCAGATGCCCACCAGCGTCAGGCAGTACGCCGTGCGTCCCGGCATCGTCACGCCCGCGCGCTGCAGCAGCGCGTTCCAGCGCCACGCCCGCCCCCAGTAGCCCACGAGCGCCAGCGCGATCGAGCCGGCCACCGTGGCCGGGCGTACCCGGGCGAGCGCGACGCCGACCTCCGCGACCGGGATCCGCCGTGCCAGGAGAGCCAGCAGTCCGACCGAGACCGCGATCTGCAGGAGGACCCCGAGGACGGGGCGCTTCACGTGCGCGATCCCGCACGCGGACGGCAGAGCGCCTGGGTCCACGGCAGCGGCGAGCGCCAGTCCACGACCTCCACCTGTTCGCGCAGCAGGTCCAGGAACCGGCCGCGGTTCCAGTTCTGGACGTGGCCGTGCGAGTTGCCGAGTCGCGCGAGGTACTTCCCGCGCGCGACGTTGAGGATCCGCCACAGCGGCTCGCGCGGGACCGTCACCAGCATCGCCCCCGCGACCGCCGCGATCTCCCGCAGCGCTCCCCGCGGATCGTCCAGGTGCTCGAACACCTCGCAGGCCACGACCAGGTCCCAGTGCTCCCCGGAGCGCGTGAGGTCGTACACCGACCGCTGCTCGAACCGAAGATCCGGGTGGGATCGCTTCGCCACCTCGACGATCTCGGGCGAGGAATCCGTGCCCGTCACCTGCGCGTGCGGGAAGAAGCGGGCGAGCTTCTCCGTGACGTGCCCCTCTCCGCAGCCGACCTCCAGCACCGAGGCCACGGGTCCTGCCTGCTCCAGCAGCTCGCGCATGCCGCGGTCGAATCCCCGCATGAGCCGGCGGGCGAACGGATTCGACGTGCCATACTTGTCGTAGGGGTTGCCCGCGACGACGCCGTCGCTCACCACCAGGCGCTGGCTCACGATCGCCTGCCGTCCGGGTCGTCCCGGCGTCCGAGGCGCAGCTGGCGCGTGTTGAGCAGGATCTCCTCCAGCAGACGCCGGTTCATCGCCGTGAGGTCGGACAGGATGCCGAGACTGCCCACCAGGAAGCCGATCATCGCCAGGGCGCCCGCGACGATCAACGACTGCACGTGCCCGGGCTGGCCCGGCGCCCGCCACCAGATCACGGCGAACCGCACGAACAGCGCCAGCGAGGCGAGCAGGAAGATCGCGCTCAGCGACAGGAAGAACCGGAGCGGCTGGTAGAGCACGTAGACGCGGAACATGGTGCCGAGCGAGCGCTGGATGTAGCCGAGCATGCCGTGGAACAGCCTGGACTCGCGCGTCTTCGGGTTCGTGCGGATGGGCACGTGGGCGATCTCGATGCCCTTCTGGCTGGCCTGGATCAGCGTCTCCAGCGTGTACGTGAAGTTCGTGAGCACGGTCAGCCGCAGCGCCGCGTCCCGGCTGTAGGCGCGGAAGCCCGATGTCACGTCGGGGACGTCGGTGTTCGACAGGCCGCGGACGACGCCGCTGCCCACCCGCTGCAGCAGCTTCTTGAAGGGCGAGAAGTGCTCGATCTTCCCGATCGGCCGCGTCCCCACGACCATGTCGGCCCGCCGCTCGAGGATGGGCCGGATGAGCTTCTCGACGTCGGCGCCCGCGTACTGGTTGTCGGCGTCGGTGTTGACGATGACGTCGGCGCCCATCGCGAGCGCCTCCTTGAGGCCGGCCTCGAACGCGCGCGCGAGCCCCCGCCTCGCCGGGAAACGGATCACGCGGTGCACGCCGAGCCGGCGCGCCACGTCGCTGGTGCGGTCGCGGCTGCCATCGTCGATCACGAGCAGCTCGATCGCGTCCACGCCGGGGAGGCTCTTCGGCAGGTCCCCGACCGTGGCCGGAAGCGTCGCCTCCTCGTTCAGGCAGGGAATCTGGATCACCAACTTCACCGGCTCAGGCTCCTGGACCGACGGCTGCGGTCGGCTCCGATCGACGGGAAGGCGCAGGCAGGACAGCGGGGACCACGGAGCCGATCCGGGGGCGGCCTCCGATGCGCAGAGGATCGCGAATCGCAGTATGCGGCATCCCGCGAGGGCGGACAAGTCCCGGGCCGCAGGGCCGCGCGCGCGTCGCCGCGCCCGGCGGGCATCACCGGGGCGCTCCGGCGGCGACGCGCGCGGGCGGGGTCCATGCCCGCGGACGCCGCGGCGCCTCGTCGACGAAGGCGCGGTGCCACAGCTCCAGCGTGAGCAGCGTCCACAGCTCGCGGCTGCGGTCGCGGCGGCCCCGGACGTGGTCCTCGACGTAGGCGCGCAGCACGGCGGGGTCGTAGTAGCCGCGCTGCAGGCACGAGGGGCCGAGCAGCGTGTCGCACAGCAGGTCCCGGAGCGGCCCGCGGAACCACGGCGCGAGCGGCACCGTGAATCCCACCTTCGGGCGGTCCACCACCTCGCGCGGCACCAGCTTCCGCGCCAGCCGCTTGAGCAGCACCTTGCCCTGGTACCCGCGCACCTTGTAGCGGTCGGGCAGGCGCGCCGCCCACTCGACGAGCGGATGGTCGAGCAGCGGCACGCGCGCCTCGATCGAGGCCGCCATGCTCATCTTGTCCATCTTCATCAGCAGGTCGTCGGGCAGCCACAGGCGGAGATCCACGTCGAGCATGCGGTCGAGCGGCCGGGTGGCGCGGCTCGACTCGAGCGCGCGCCGGAACGCGCGCACGGCCGCGGCCTCGTGGTCGCGCAGCGCCGGGCCCAGCAGGCGCCGGCGCTCGGCGCCGGCGAAGCCGGCGAACCACGCCGCGTAGCGCTCGGACTCGTCGCGGAAGCGCGCGCTGCGGCCCACCACCTGGAGCTTGCGGAAGCGGAACGGCAACCGGTCCACCGCGCCGTCGAGCAGCAGCGCGCGCAGCGGCGCCGGGAGGCCCGCGACGCGTCGCGCCAGCGGGTCGAACGCGTACTTGGGATAGCCCGCGAACAGTTCGTCGCCGCCCTCGCCGGTGAGCACCACGGTCACGGTCTCGCGCGCCAGGCGCGCGACCAGGAAGGTGGGGATGGCGGCGGGCTCGGAGACCGGCTCGTCCTGGTGCCACGCCAGCCGGGGCAGCTCGCGCGCCACGTCCTCCGCGCCCACCACGATCTCGCGGTGCTCGGTGCCGAGATGCGCGGCCACCGTGCGCGCGTACGGCAGCTCGCTGCAGGGGCCGGGCGCGTCGAACCCGACCGAGAAGGTCTGCACCGGCCGCGGGATCAGGCGCGCCGCCAGCGCCACGACGACGCTGGAGTCCACGCCCCCCGAGAGCAGCGCCCCGAGCGGCACGTCGCTCATCAGGCGCAGGCGCACGGACTCGGTGAGCCGCGCCTCGAGCTCGGCGAGCGCGGCGTCCTCGCCCGGGTCGGACTTGGGCTCCCAGTCCACCTCCCACCAGCGGCGGATCGCCACGCCGCGGGCGTCCACCGTGAGGTGGTGGGCGGGCGGGAGCTTCTCGATGCCCGCGAACAGCGTGGCGGGCGAGCCCACGTAGCGCGAGGTCAGGTGCTCGACCACGCCCGGCCGGTGCACCTCGCGCGCCACCCCCGGGAACGCGAACAGCGCCTTGATCTCGGAGGCGAACACCCAGGAGTTCCCGGCGCGGGCCCAGTAGAGCGGTTTGATGCCGAGCCGGTCGCGCGCCACGAACAGGCGCCGCGCCTTGCGATCCCACAGCGCGAAGGCGAACATCCCGCGCAGGCGCTCGAGGCAGCGCTCGCCCCACTCCTCGTACGCGTGGACGATGGCCTCGGTGTCGCTGCGCGTGCGGAAGCGGTGGCCCTTGGCCTCGAGCTCGCGGCGCAGCCCGGCGTGGTTGTAGATCTCGCCGTTGTAGGCGATCCACACCGTGCCGTCCTCGTTGGCGAGCGGCTGCGCGCCGCTCACCAGGTCCACGATGGCCAGCCGCCGGAACGCCAGACCCACGCCGGGCTCGGCGTGGAAACCCTGGTCGTCCGGGCCGCGGTGGGCGAGCGCGGCCGCCGCTCCCTCCAGCCAGGCGCGGTCGGGGAGGAGGCCCCCGGGGTCGAAGAACGCGGCGAAGCCGCACATCAGCGCGGTCCTCCCGCGCAGGCCGGGCGTTGAGCCCGGCGCGCGCCGTCTGCTAGCATCGGTGCTGCCTCTCGCTTCCCGACGCCCGTCGGCCACCCCAACCGCAAGGCAGGCCAGGCTGCCCCCGCTCCTCTCCGTCCTGATCCCGGTCTACAACGAGCGCGCCACCCTGGAGCGCCTGCTCCAGCGCGTGCTCGCGGTGGCGGTGGACAAGGAGGTCATCGTCGTGGACGACGGCTCGCGCGACGGCACCGGCGCGGTGCTGCGCGAGCTGGCCACCCGGCTGCCGATCCTCGCGTTCTTCCACCCCGCGAACCGTGGCAAGGGCGCGGCCATCCGCACCGCGTTGGCCGAGGCGCGGGGCGACATCGTCATCATCCAGGACGCCGACCTCGAATACGACCCCGAGGAGTATCCACGCCTCATCGAGCCCATCGTGCGGGGCGAGACCAACGTGGTCTATGGCTCGCGCTACCTGGCCCACAACAACCCCCTCCCGTTCACGCACTTCAAGCTGGCCGTGCTCGCGCTCAACGCGCTCGCCAACCTGCTCTATGGCCTCCACATCACCGACGAGGCCACCTGCTACAAGGTGTTCCGCACCTCGCTGCTCCGCTCGCTCCCGCTCCGGTGCGAGCGGTTCGAGTTCTGCCCGGAGGTCACGGCGCTGGTCGCGAAGCGGGGTGAGAGGATCCTCGAGATCCCGATCAGGTACCACTACCGCACGCGCGCCGAGGGGAAGAAGATCGGCTGGCGCGACGGCTTCCAGGCCTTCCTCACCCTGCTCCGGTGCCGATTCACCGATTGACCTCCCCGCCTTTCCCGCGGCCCAGGGTCCACACCCAGCCCGCGCCCGCCATCCACAGCAGGCAGGGCTCGAACGCCATGCGGTAGCGCATCACGGTGAAGAACACCGCGTTGGTGAGCGCAAAGCTCACGATGGCGCCGGCCATCGGCCACAGCGCCGGCGTGCGCCGCAGCCGGCGCAGCGCGAGCAGCACGCCCAGGAACACCAGGAGCGAGGCCGCCGCCTGCGCCGCCTGGCTGGGCGGCGTGAGAAACGCCGTGCGGCTGCAGGTCTGCGGGAACAGCGCGAACAGGTTGCCCAGCTTCACCAGGTAGAGCTGGAACGCGCGCCCGGGGTGTTCGCGCACGAAGCTGAGCCCGCGCCGATAGAGGAAGCGCTCGCGCGCCGCGTCGTCCGGGAGGCGCCCTATCTCGGCCTGCATGGCCGAGTCGGGCAGCATCAGCGAGGCGGTCGCCCCGCTCGCGGCCGGATTGTTGCCGAACCAGAACTGCCGCCCCCCGCCGGTCGCCACGAAGTACCAGCGGTGGTGGACGTGGTGGTTGCGCACCACCCACGGGGTGACGGTGAGGGCCAGTGCGAGAGCGCACACCGCCGCGGGCGCCAGCCACGCACGGCGCTGCTGCCGCAGCGCCAGGGCGAAGCCGAGCCCGAGCCCCGGCAGCATCAGCACGACGTTGGGACGGATGAGCGTGCACACGCCGAACAGCGCGCCGGCGAGCGCCCAGCGCGCGAGCCCGCCGCGACGCCACGCGCCGAAGGCGGCCCACAGCGCCAGCACGACCGCGAACACCAGGAGGTTCTCCGAGAACTGGGTCGAGGGCAGGAACGCGAGCACCGGGTGGACCGCCGCGATCGCCATCGCCACGAAACCGGCCAGCGGCCCGAACAGGGACGCGCCAACCAGGCCGATGACACCGACGGCCGCGGTGCCGACGCAGGCCTCGACGATGCGCAGTCCGATCAGGCCCGGTCCGAGCAGTGCGTAGACCAGCGCGATGAAGGTCGGGTAGCCTGGCGGCCGCAGCGTCTGGAGGCCGTAGCCCTGGTGCCCGAGCAGCGAGCGCGCCACCGCCTCGAACTCGCTTCCGTCCGGCCACAGGATCTCGCGGGGCGTGACCAGCACCAGGGCGAGCCGGGCGGCCAGCGCCACGGCGAGCACGGCCCACCACGCCCAGCGTGGCGGGCCTCCCGGTGGCCGCGCGGCGGGAGGGGTCATGCGGGCCGGGCGCGGCCCGCCGCGACTGCGGCGGGGACGAGGGGGCGGTTCGTGATCTGCCAGGCCGCCACGATGAACGCGAACATCAGCCAGACCTGGAACTGGTAGACCGGGTTGCGCATGAACTCGATCTTGATCTGATCCACGATGAAGGTGACGACCTGGACGTGGGCGATGAGCAGGTAGGCCTTGGCGTAGTCAGCGTGCCCCAGGTCGTCGCTCGGGGGCGAGGACAGCCGCCACAGCCTCCAGAGGAAGTAGAGGAATACCGCGAGTCCGATGAAGCCCACGTTGTTGCCGACGTAGAGATAGAGGCTGTGAGGCCAGGTCCACACCTTGATGCCGTGTTCGGAGGAGTAGAAGGGGCCGTGGCCGATGAGCGGGTGCTCCAGCAGCCGCTGCCACGCGGCCGGCCAGGCCTCGGTGCGCGAATCCGGGATGCCGCGCGTGAACTTCGTGGCCGTGAGGCGCGCGAGCACGTCGCCCGAGCGGGTGAAGTGGGCGACGTAGTAGTTCATGGCGAGGAACCCGGCCGATACGCCCGCTATGGTGATCACGAAGTTCACCGCGTTGACCCGCCGCCGCACCAGCCAGATGAAATAGACGGCGCCGACCGCCAGCGACACGATGGAGCCGCGCGTCGTGGTGGCGAACAGCACGAAGGTGACGATCGTGATGAGCGTGCCGTACGCCAGCTTCCCGAGCAGGGCCCCGGCCCGCATGAACATGAAGATCGCCAGCAGCAGGTTCAGCGCGCAGTACTCCGACAGCAGCTCGTAGTCGAAGAAGGTCGAGCCCACCCGCACGTTCCGGGTGTTGAACTCGGTGCCCACCGTGCGCTTGAAGTCGATCCAGCCGGGGATGAACGTGCCGCCCGGGTGGTTGAGCTCGTAGATGGCGACCAGGCAGACGAACAGCACCGAGACCGACTGGAACGCCAGCACGCGCTTGAGGTCGGCCTCGGTGCGCACGTTCTGCACGACCAGGTAGAACAGCAGCATGCACGCCACCATGAGCTCGAAGTACTCGAGCGCGCGCCGCAGGTGCTCGGTCGTGTCCACGTTGTAGAACGACACCACGTAGATGGTGAACAGGGCCACCACCGGCAGGTCCACCGGGGTCCCGCGCGGCAGCGCGCTCTGGCGCTGCGTGACGCGCAGCAGCCAGATCACGAGCAGGAGCAGCACGAACGCGAGGTTGGTGCTGCCGAACACCGTGCCGCGCGGGAACGGCAGCACGAGCGCGAGGATGCCGATCCCGGAGAGCATGTCGATGCGCCACGCCATGCCGAACAGCACGAGCGCGGCGAGCGACGCGAGCACGCGCTTGTTCGGGGCGATGTACTGGAGGCCGAGCACCACGCCGGCCACCACCACGGTCGCCGCCGCGACCAGGCGATCGAGCCACCGCGTCGCGGGACGGACGAGCGCGCGCACCGGGCGCAGGGAGACGCTCATACGCGGCCGAAGCGCTTGCGCACCAGGAACGCGAGGTTCTGCCAGCCGTCCTTCCACTTCTGGAGCTTGACCTCGCCGACGCGCACGCCGTAGGGGATGTGGTCCTCACCGAAACGCAGCCCGCGCAGCAGGGCCTCGAGCTTGATCTCCTCGCTGAAGGCCATGCCGTCCGAGGTCAGCCGCATGCGGTCGAGGGCGCTGCGCCGGAACACCCACATGCCGGACTGACTGTCGCGGATGGGCTTGAAGAACAGCACCGCGGCCGCCACGGTCAGCACCGAGTTGCCGAGCCGGTTGGTGAATCCCATGGCGCGCTCGTCCGCGAGCGGGAAGCGGCTGGCCGAGAGAAAGTCCCAGCGGTTGCGCAGCAGCGCGTCCACCAGCCTAGGGATCTCCTCGGGCGGGTAGGTGCCGTCGCCGTCCAGGGTGGCCACCACGTCCCCGGTGGCGGCCTTGAGGCCGGCCTTGTAGGCCGCGCCGTAGCCGGGCGTGCGCTCGCCCACCACCACCGCGCCGAGCGAGCGCGCCACCTCGGCGGTGCGGTCGGTGCAGTTGTTGTCCACGACCACGACCTCGTCCACGGCTCCGGGCATGCGGCCCATCACCTGGCGGACCCCGTCCTCCTCGTTGTAGCAGGGGATCACGACGCTGATCTTGAGGTTGGCGTGCACGACGCTCGGGGGGTGAAGGTCAGTGGACGGTTGCCGGAGCAGGGCGGACGGTCCGAGAGCCCAGCGAGTCTAGCAGCAGGCCCACGGCCCTTCCAGAGGCAGGCCAGGCGCTCCGGGGGTTATCGGTCGCGGCCCGCAGCCCCTCCAGCGTGCGAATTGCAACAGCCCGGCGGGCCGGGCTCAGCGCCGGCGCGCCACCACGCGGAAGGCACGGGCGAAGCGGAAGCCCGGCAGGTGGCGCAGCAGGCGGTTGGCGGCGAGCAGGAGGTCGTTGCGCGCCCCGCCGTAGTGGGGCACGGCGCGCGCCTCGAAACCGCGGCGGGCGAGTCGTGCCGCCAGCTCGGGCGGGTCGAACAGCGCCTCGAGCACGTAGCCGTGGAGGGGGTCGCGCGGCAGCTCGCCGCGGCGGTAGCGCCTGGCCGGTGCCGGCGCGCCGGCCAGGTGCTCCTCGACCGCGCGCACGATCTCGTCGCGCACCATCCCCGAGGTGCCCTCGGCGAGCGTCCGCACCTGCCCGGGCGGAAGCTGGGGGAAACAGGCGGCGATGATCTGGCGGCGGCGGTCGAGCATGGAGTCGCCGACCTCGCGGTCGCCGAAGCGCCCGGCGGGGCCGGCCTCGTAGCGTTCCCACAGGTCCACGGTGAAGCGGCGCAACCCCGGATTCGCGCCGTTGTTGCCGTCCGAGATGAGCAGGTACCCGCCGGGGCGCACGACGCGCGCGCACTCGTCCAGGAAGGCGTCCACGTCGTAGTAGTGCGAGATGGCCTCGATCGAGAGCAGCAGGTCCACGCTCGCGGAGCGCGCCGGCACCTGCTTCACGTCGCCTTCGACCACGGAGATGCGCTCGACCAGCTCGGGGAAGTGGGTCGCCAGCACCCTGAGGTGGGACTCGGCCATCGGCGGGAACAGCTCGAGCGCCATCACGTGGCGCGCGCCCCAGGCCGCCATCAGGTTGGAGACCATGCCGAAGCCCGAGCCGGCGTCGAGCACCCGCTTGCCCGCGACGCTGCGCCAGCCGCCCACCAGCTCGAGCAGCTGCTGCTTGGCGCGCAGGTAGGTCACGAGCCCGAGCTCGCTGCCGAGATCGTCGTAGTACTGGCCGAACCACGGGTCGATGCCGGGAGCCGGGTGCGCGAGCGCGCGCTGCACGCCGGCGATGAAGCTGGGGGGGACGGGGATCATGTCTCGGGGTCGGGGGACGCAGGCGGCCGGTGGATGAGGCGCCACCAGCATACCCCATCCCGGCCGCGCACTTCACCCGGGAAGCCGGGCCACCCGGCCGGGGGCCGGCCGGGCCTGTGGTAGAGTGCCGCGCTCCATGATCGATCCGGCCCGCGTCGCGGTGGTGGTCCCGGCCTGGAACGAGGCCGGCAAGATCGGGGCGGTCGTGCGCAAGGTGCCGCGCCGCTGCGCCGCGTGCGTCATCGTGGTGGACGACGCCTCGACCGACGGCACCGCCGACGAGGCGCGCGCCGCGGGCGCCGAACGCGTGCTGCGGCACCCGGCCAACCGCGGGGTCGGCGCCGGCATCCGCACCGGGCTCCTCGAGGCGAAGCGGGCGGGGTTCGAGTTCGCCGCCGTGCTCTCGGGTGACGACCAGCACGAGCCCGACGAACTCCCGCGCGTGCTCGAGCCGCTGTTCGCGGGGGAGGCCGACCTGGTGCAGGGCTCGCGCTGGCTGCCCGGCGGCGCCACACCCGGCATCCCCCCCGGGCGGCGCTGGCTCACCAGGCTCTACCCGCGGCTGTTCCGCCTGGCGACCGGCTACCCTTGCACCGACGGCACCAACGGCTTCCGCGCCCTCCGGCTCGCGCTGCTGGACGACCCGCGCCTGCGTCTCGACCAGGCGTGGCTCGATCGCTACGAGCTCGAGCCCTACCTGCTCTTCCAGGTGGTGCGCTGCGGCTACCGCGTGCGTGAAGCGCCGGTGACCGTGCGCTATCATGCGCGCGGCACCACGAAGATGCGGCTTCTTGCCGACGGCTGGCGGATCCTGCGGCCGCTCGTCTTCCTGAGACTGGGCCTCAGGCACTGACACCCCTCGCGGAGAGCTCCATGACCCCGAGCAGACCCGAAGACCACGCCTCCGGCGCCGCCGCGGGGCGATCGCTGGCCGGCCGCCGCGTGCTCGTCACCGGCGGCGCGGGCTTCGTCGGCAGCAACCTGGTGCGCCGCCTGATGCGCGACGGCGCGCGCGTCACCGTGCTGGACGACCTGTTCACCGGGCGCCGCGAGAACCTGCCGCCCGACGGGATCGAGTTCGTGCTGGGCTCGGTGTGCGACCCGGCGGTGGTGGGGCGGCTGGTGGCGCTCAGCGAGATCGTGATCCACGCCGCCGCGCGCAACATCGTGGTCTCGACCCGCAACCCGCGCGAGGACTACGAGACCAACATCGGCGGCACCCTGAACGTCCTGCTCGCCGCGCGCGCGGCCGGGGTCGAGCGCGTCGTCTACACCTCCTCGACCTCGGTGTACGGCAACCCCCGCTACCTGCCCATCAACGAGGACGACCGGCTCTCGCTGCTCACGCCCTACGCCGTCTCGAAGCTGGCGGGCGAGAACTACTGCATGGCGTTCTACGAGTCGTACGGGCTCGCCACCGCCGCGGTGCGCTACTCGAACATCTTCGGCCCGGGGCAGGATCCGGCGAACCCGTATTGCGGCGTGGTGGCGAAGTTCATCGAGGCGCTGTTCGCGGGCCGCGCACCGGTGATCCACGGCGACGGCGACCAGAGCCGCGACTTCACCTACATCGACGATGCGGTCGAGGCCACGCTGCTGGCCGCCGCGTCGGACCGCGCGGTAGGCGAGGTGTTCAACGTCGGCACCGGCGTCGAGACGCGCGTGAACCAGCTCGCCGAGATCCTCATCCGGCTGACCGGCGTGCGGGTCGAGCCCGTGCACTCCGACCGGCGCGACGTGGACAACATCCGGCGGCGCGTGGTGAACATCGAGAAGACCCGCCGCGCACTGCGCTGGGTGCCCGAGGTGACGCTCGAGGAGGGGCTCCGGCGCACCGTGGAGTGGCAGCGTGGGCAGGCCCGTCCCGGCGGCCCGGCCGCCCCGCCGGCCCCGGAGACGGGGTCCGGAGGGCCCCGCTGAGCCCGCCCGGGCGGCGCCCTGCCGAGGCCCCGGTGGGGCGGACGACCCGCGGTATCTGCGGGCGCGCACCAGCCACCTGTGCATCAGGAGTCGCCGGAACCGGGTCGCCGAAAAGCGCCCCTTGATTCGCCTGTCAGGGCTTTGCTAAACTGATTCCCGCAGGACCGGGTCACAGGCTGTCCCCCGTGCGGAGGGTGCTATAGAGGCTCCTTGCTATCACGGTTCGTAGGTCTGGATCGACAACACAATCCGGCCCGTCCGTGCGAACTGGCTGACTGGCATGCCGCCAGGACATGCATCTGAGGATTCGACACCTTGCCTGTTTCCCCCCAGTCGCTCGTGCTCGTCAAGTCCGAGTCCCAGAGCGTGCGGATGAAGCGAGAGCAATAAGCCGAGGGGTATGTCCGTTCCCTTCGGTTTTTCGTTCACGGGCGACGCAACCGAGAGCGGCATCATGGAGCCCAACATCCTCGCGACTCCCGGCAGCAGCACGGCCCCCGGCATCCAGTGGACGCCTCCGGCGGAGGACGAGTCACGGAGTGCCGAACCCGGGGGGAAGGGTTCGAGCCCGGGCAACGGCACGGCCCTCGCGGTGGCACTGCCCCCGGCTCATGCGATTAATGGGAGCGCGACCGCCCTGCCCCGGGGCGACGCCAAGAGGTTCGTGAACGGACATCTCAACGGACACGCCAACGGGCACGGGGCGCGCGTGGGCGCGTGGCCGGCCCTCGTCACCGCGCCGGCATACGCGCCGGCCGTGCCGCTGGCCGACGTCCCGGTCGCCGACGACGGTCTCTACCTCCGTGTCGGCAAGCGCATCCTCGACGTCGCCGGCGCACTGGCCGGCCTCGTCCTCGGCGCGCCGGTCCTGCTGCTGGCCGCGATCCTCATCAAGCTCGAGTCGCGCGGCCCGGTGCTCTATCGGTCCATCCGCATCGGCAGGGGAGCCAGGCCCTTCGTGTTCTACAAGCTGCGCTCGATGATGGACGGAGCGGACCGTCACCGCCACACGCTCACGCACCTCAACGAGAGCGACGGCCCGGTGTTCAAGATGTCGCGCGACCCGCGCGTCACCCGGGTGGGCTCCTTCCTGCGCACCACGAGCATCGACGAGATCCCGCAGCTCATCAACGTGCTCAAGGGCGAGATGAGTCTGGTCGGCCCGCGGCCTCCGATCGCGGAGGAGGTCGTCCAGTACGAGCCGTGGCAGCTGCGCCGGCTCGACGTGCTCCCGGGCATCACCTGCCTGTGGCAGATCAGCGGCCGCAGCCGCATCGGCTTCCAGGAGTGGATGCGCCTCGACCTGGCGTACATCAAGCACCGCTCGTTCTCGCTCGACCTGAAGATCCTGATCCGTACCATCCCCGCCGTGCTCTCCCGCGAGGGCGCCTACTAGTCCGGGCTTCCTGCCACCTCATCGCAACGCATCGAGCGCGGGCGCTTCCCACGGCCTCATGACCGGAGCGCACACGAGTCTCAGCCGTCCGACGTCCGCCCAGCCGGAACCCGCTCCTCCGCCACCGCCCACCGCCGCCGCGCCGGCCCTCCCGCCCGGAGTGCTCGCAGCCACCCTCGTGGCCGCGGTCCTGCGGTTGTTCCACCTCGGCCACCAGAGCCTGTGGATCGACGAGGTGCTCACCTGGTTCAGCGCCGACATCGGCCGCCGGCTGCCGCTCGAGGACGTGCTCGACAACGTGCACGGTCCGCTCCACAGCCTGGTCCTGCACGGGTTCGGGGCCTGGGCGGGCGACTCGGAGTGGGCGCTGCGCCTCCCCTCCGCGCTGTTCGGCATCGCCATGGTCCCGGCGCTCGCCCGGCTCGCCGCGCGCTGGCTGGGGCGCGAAACCGCCGCTCCGGCGGCGTGGCTCGCGGCGGGCTCGCCGTTCCTGGTGTGGTACTCGCAGGAGGCGCGCAACTACACGCTGCTGATGCTGTGCGTGTGCCTCTCGGGCGTGGTCCTGCTGGGCGACGCGTCCCGGGCGCGCCGCGGGCTCGGCTACCTGGCCGCGGCGTGGGCCGGCCTGCTCGCCAATCTCTCGTTCGCGCTGCTCGCGCCGCTCCACCTGCGCTGGTGGGCGGCGGGGCCGCGCGCGGGCCGCACGCGCCGGCTGGCCGCCGCCGGCCTGCTGGCCGCCGCGCTGCTCCTGCTGCTCGCGCCGTGGGCGCTCAAGGCCCTGAGCGTCTGGGACTGGCAGCGGCTCCACCCGGCGCGGACCACGACGGCGGGGGAGACGCCGTTGCGCGGCGGCACCACCTTCCACCCGGCCGCGCTGCCGTTCGCGGCCCACGCCTTCGCCGTGGGCTACACGCTCGGACCCTCGCTGCGCGAGCTGCGCGCCGGCGCGTCGGCCGCCGCCGTGCTGCGCCACGGGCCCGAGCTGGCGCTCACGGCGCTGGTGTTCGGCGCGCTCGGCGTGCTCGGGCTCGCCGCGGTGGCGCGGCGCCGCCGGTTCGCGGACCTGCTGCTCTGGGCCCTGGTGCCGGCGCTGGTGGTCAGCTTCTTCGCCGCGCGCAATTTCAAGGTCTTCCACCCGCGCTACCTGGCCGTGGCGCAGCCGGCCTTCCTGCTGGTGCTGGCGGCCGGCGTGGCCGATCTCGGGGTGCGGCGGCGCGTGCTCGCCGCCGCGGCGGTGGCGCTGCTGTGGGGGGCCTCGCTCGGGCACCACTACTTCGACCCGCGCTACGGCAAGGAGGACTACCGCGGCGCCGCCCGGCTGGTGGCCGAGCAGGGCCGCGCCGGCGAGCAGGTGCTGGCCGTGGGTGCGGAGGACCCCGTCTCCTACTACTATCGTGGGCCGCTGCGCGTGGACCGGCTGTGGCTGGGGTTCGCGTCGCGGCCGGACCGGCTGGCCGAGAAGCTGGACGAGAAGCTCGCGGGCGCGCGCGGCACCTGGGTGGTGCTGAGCCGTCCCGAGGACCTGGACCCGCGGGGCGTCTTCGCCCGCATGCTGGACGGAGGATTCCCGGACGCCGCACGCCATCGTCTCGAAGGCGTCCGGGTATGGCATCTGGGGCCGGGGGCCGCGCTCCGCCGCGCGGCCCCCTGACCCGGACTCACACGGACCGGTCGCCCCCGGCTCGGACCGGGCGGCGCTCCCGCGCGCGTGCGCGGGTGTCGCCGGTCCGCTGCGGCGGTGGACCGGAGGTAACGACATGCGCGTGGTGGTGGTGGGACTGGGCTACGTGGGATCGGTGTGCTCGGCGTGCCTCGCGAGCCGGGGTCACACCGTGGTGGGCGTGGACCTGAGCGAGTTCAAGGTGGGATGCATCGAGCGCGGCCGGAGCCCGATCGTCGAGAACGGGCTGGAGACGCTGATCTCCGAGGCGCGCGCCGCGGGGCGGCTCTCGGCCACCACGGACATCGCGCGCGCCATGCCGGGCGCCGAGGTGGTGCTGGTGTGCGTGGGCACGCCCAGCGCGCCCGACGGCAGCCTCGACCTGGACCACGTCAAGCGCGCGTGCGCCGAGGTGGGCCACGGGATCCGCTCCTCGGGCACCTTCACCACAGTGGTGATGCGCAGCACCATGCTGCCGGGCAGCGTCGAGGGCGAGCTCCAGCCGGTGCTCGAGCGGGCCACCGGTCTCACGGCGGGCCGCGACTTCGGCGTCGCCTACAACCCCGAGTTCCTGCGCGAGGGCACCGCGGTCGCCGACTTCTTCGGCGCCGAGCTCACCGTGATCGGCGCGGCCGACCCGCAGAGCGCCGCCGCGCTGCGCCGGCTCTACGACGGCATCGGCGGCGAGCTGGCCGTGACCTCGATCCGCACCGCCGAGATCCTCAAGTACGCGAACAACGCGTACCACGCACTCAAGGTGGTCTTCGCGAACGAGATCGGGCGGCTGTGCAAGCGCGAGGGCATCGACAGCCACCAGGTCATGGATCTGTTCGTGCGCGACACCCGGCTGAACCTGAGCGCCTACTACCTCAAGCCCGGCTTCGCCTACGGCGGCTCTTGCCTGCCCAAGGACGTGCGCGCGCTGCGCCAGCGCGCGCGCGCGCGCGATCTCGAACTGCCGGTGATCGAGGCCATCGTCCCGTCCAACGACCGGCACGTCGAGGAGGCCATCCACCTGATCGAGCGCTTCCGCAGGCGCCGCGTGGGCGTGCTGGGCCTGTCGTTCAAGGCCGAGACCGACGACCTGCGCGAGAGCCCGATCCTGCGCGTCATCGGCACGCTGGTGGGCAAGGGCTACAGCGTGCTGCTGCACGACCCGAACATCGACATGGAGCGCGTGCTGGGCGCGAATCGCAAGTTCGTGGAGGAGGAGCTGCCCTACCTGCCCGAGCGCCTGCGTCCCGATCTGCGCGAGGTGGTGGAGGGCAGCGACGTGGTGGTGGTGGCGAACCCGTCGAAGGAGTACCGCGCCGTGGGCGCGCTGCTCAGGTCCGACCAGGTGCTGGTGGACCTGGTGCACGCGGTGGACCGCGCGAGCGTGACCCGCGGGGAGTACCATGGCCTCGCGTGGTAGGGTCCTCCACCTCTCGGAGAACCTCCCGCTGCCGTTCGACCGCCGCGTGTGGATGGAGCTGAACGCGCTGCGCGCCGGCGGCTACGAGGTTTCGGCGATCTGCCCGATGGGCGAGCCCTGGACCAGGGCCTTCGAGGTCATCGACGGCATCGCCATCTGGCGCTACCCGGCGCCGCCGCCGGCGCGCGGCTTCCTGACGTACGCGTGGGAGTTCCTCTACTGCTGGCTCCAGACCGCGCGGCTCTCGGTCGTGGTGCTGGCGAAGCGGGGCTTCGACGTCCTGCACGCGGCGAACCCGCCCGACACGTTCTGGGCGGTCGCGCTCCCCTACAAGCTGCTCGGCAAGCGCTTCGTGTTCGACCACCACGACCTGTGCCCCGAGCTCTACGTGGCGCGCTTCGGCGAGCGGCGCGCCGGGAGCTTCCCGCACCGCCTGCTGCGCTGGCTCGAGTGGGCGCAGTTCCGCACCGCGGACCTGGTGATCTCGACCAACGAATCCTACCGGCAGGTCGCCATCGCGCGGGGCGGCAAGCGGCCCGACCGCGTGGTCGTGGTGCGCAGCGGCCCGAGCCGCGAGCGCTTCGCCACGGTGCGCCAGCAGGAGCCGGCGCTCAAGCGCGAGCGCCCGTTCCTGGTCGCCTACCTGGGGGTGATGGCGCCGCAGGACGGCGTGGACCACCTGCTGCGCGCGGCACGCCATCTCCGCGACCGCGGCCGGCGCGACATCGCCTACACCCTGGTGGGCGCGGGCGACTCGTTCGAGGACCTGAAGGCGCTCACGCGCGAGCTGGGCCTCGACGAGGACGTGGAGTTCACCGGCCGCATCCCCGACGCCGACGTGGAGCGCATCCTCGCCACCGCGGACGTGTGCGTGTGCCCCGACCCCAGGAATCCGCTCAACGACGTCTCGACCATGAACAAGGTGCTCGAGTACATGGCGTGCGGGCGCGCGATCGTGGCCTACGACCTGCGCGAGCATCGCTACTCGGCGGCCGAGGGCGCGCTCTACGCGGCGCCGAACCGCGAGGACGACCTGGCCGACCGCATCGCCGAGCTGCTCGACGACCCGGAGCGGCGCGCCCGCATGGGGGCCTACAACCGCCGGCGCTTCCTCGAGCGCATGGCCTGGGAGTACTCCGCGGGCGAGCTGCTGCGCGCCTACGAGATCCTATGCGGTCCGACGAAGAGCGCGTGAAGCTGCTGCTCGCCGAGAGCGGCACCGCCGTGGGCGGCACCGAGCGCGTGCTGTGGGAGCTCGCGACGCGCCTGCCCGCGAGCCGGTTCGACGTGCGGGTGTGGCTCTCGACCGCGCCCGGCGTGGACGAGTTCGCGGCGGCGCTGGCCGGGCGCGGCATCCCGGTGACGCGGCTCGCCGAGGTGGACTCGCGCCGGGACTGGAAGGGGATGTTCCGGACCTGGCGCGCGCTCCGGCGGGCGAAGCCCGGCCTGCTCCACGTCCACCACGTGTGGCCCGCCGCCGACCGCTACCTCGCCGCGCTCGCCGGCCTGGCCGGCGTGCCGCACCTGGTGGTGACCGAGCATATCGAGGGCCGCGCCCACTCGGGCGCCCAGGTGCGGCTCAAACGCCGCGAGCTCGCGCGCGCCGGCGCGGTGACCGCGGTCTCCGCCGCGGTGGCCGACTCGCTGGTGCGCGACTACGGCGTGGACCGCACACGGGTGCGCGTGGTGCCCAACGGCGCCGACCTGCCCGACGACGACGCGGAGGAATCCCGGGCGCGCCGCTTCCGCGAATCGCTGGGCGCCGGCACGCTGCGGCCGCTGTGGGTGTGCGCGGGCCGGCTCGAGGAGCAGAAGGGCCAGGACGTGCTGCTGGAGGCGCTCGCCGAGGTGCGGCGGCGCGGGCTCGAGTTCACCGCGGCGCTGGCGGGCGAGGGATCGCAGCGCCCGGCGCTCGAGCGCCGCATCGAGTCGCTGGGGCTCACCCCGCAGGTGCGCCTGCTCGGCCAGCTCGACGACGTGGCCCCGCTGCTCGCGGCCGCCGACGCGGTGGTGCTGCCGTCCCGCTGGGAAGGGCTGCCGCTGGGCCTGCTCGAGGCGCTGGTGCGCGGCCGTCCGGTGGTGGCCAGCGCGGTGGGCGGCATCCCCGAGGTGGTCGAGGACGGCGTGCACGGCCGCCTGGTGCCGCCCGGCGACCCGATCGCGCTGGCCGACGCGCTCGAGGGCCTGCACCGCAGGCCCGACGCCGCGCTGCGGCTCGGGCGGCGCGGCGCGCAGCGGGTGCGCGAGAGCTACACCTGGCCGCGCGTGGTCGAGGCGTTCGAGGCGGTCTACGACGAGGTGCTGGGACTGGCGAGCTTCGCGCCCGACCCGGCTTCGCCGGGTGCCCCGGCGCACGCGCGCACCCGCCGGGGGGCGGGCCGGTGAAGGTCGGCGTGGTCGTCCCCTGCTACCGGCAGGAGCGCTTCCTGCCGCGCACGGTGCGCGCGCTCGAGGTCGCGCTCGCCGACCGCGAGTGGCGGGGCGTGCTGGTGCTGGCGGCGCCCCGCGCCGCGCCCCCGGGCGGGTCGGACCCGCTGCCCGAGCTGTCGCCGCACTGGCAGGTCATCGCCCCGGCGGACCCGCAGCCCGGCCCCGGCGCGGCCGCGGCGGGGGCGCAGGCGGGCGCGACGGCGGTCGCCGGGCCGGCGTCCCCGCGGCCGCTCACGCCCGGCGCCGCCCGCATGCTGGGCCTGGCCGCGTGCGGCGGCGCGTGGGTGCTGTTCGTGGACGCCGACGTCGAGGTCGAGCGCGCCTGGCTGGACGCGGCGATCGCGGCCGCCGAACGCGCGCGCGACGGCCGGCTCGCCGGGCTGTGGGGGAGGATCGAGGAGTGGTTCGTGAGCGCGCAGGGCGAACGCCCGGGGAGCCCGGACCTGTACCGGGTGGGACGCGCGGAGCGCGCGGTGGACTACCTGGCCACGCTGGCCTTCTACCGGCGCGACGCGCTGCTCGAGGCCGGCGGCTACGACGCGCGGCTCTCCTCCGAGGAGGACTTCGAGCTGGGGCTGCGCCTGCGCGCGGCCGGCGGCGAGCTGCGCGCGCTCGGGGCCCTCGCGGCGCGGCACTGGAGCGCGCCGCGCCCCAGCTTCGGCGAACTGGCGCGCCGCTGGCGGACCGGGCTGTGCCTGGGACAGGGCCAGGTGCTCCGGCTCTACTTCGGGCGCCCGGGCTTCGCGGTCCTGCTGCGCCGCCAGGCGCTCTACCTGGCGACGCTGGCGATGTGGGCGCTGGGCGTGGCCGCGCTGGCCGCCACGCTGGCGGGAGCGGGCGCGCGGGCGCTGGCGGCGTGGGCGCTGCTGCCGCTCCTGGTGCTCGCCCTGATGGCGCTGCGCAAGCGCAGCGCGCGGCTCGCGCTCCACGCGCTGCTCGCCTGGACCCTCAACGGGCTGGGGCTCCTGGTGGGACTGTTCCGGATGCCGCGCGCGATCGCGCCGCGGCGAGCGGCGGGGGAGGCGCGGTGCTGATCCACGCGGCCACCGACAACGACATCCATCCGCCGCTCTTCGGGGCGCCGCAGCGCACCTTCGGCCTGATGCGCGGCCTGGCCGCGCGACATGAGGTGCGGGTGCTGTGCATGGTGCCGAACCGCAGCGCGGCGGCGCGCGAGCAGACCGTGGCGGGCGTGACGCTGATCCGCCGCAGGGCCTGGTACACCAGCGCCGCGTGGCGGCTCGAGACCGCGGGGATCGCCCCGATGTTCGTGGTCGCGGGGTGGCATCGGGCGGCGGGAAAGCGGCTCGCCGGGGCGCTCCCGGGCCCGGCCGACGCGCTGCTCGCCGACCTCCACCTCACCGGGCTGTTCGAGCGCACGCGCGCACCGCTCAAGGTGTACACCGCGCACAACGTCGAGCTCGACCACTTCCGCATGACCCGGTCGCGCGTGCTGCTGCCCGGCTTCTGGGCCGGGCGGCTGGCGCGGCTCGAAGGCCGCGCGGTCGAGCGCGCCGACCTCACCGTGGTGTGCAGCGAGAGCGACGCCGCGCGCATGCAGGCGCTCTACGGGGCGGAGGAGCGCGCCCTGGCGGTGGTGCCGAACGGCTACGACGAGACCGCGGTGCGCGCGCCCTCGCCCGGCGAGCGCGCGGCCGCGCGCGCGGCGCTGGGCCTCGGCGCCGCGGACTACGTCGCGTTGTTCGTGGGGTCGGACTTCCCGCACAACCGCGAGGCGGCGACGTTCCTGGTGGAGCGCGCGCTGCCGGCGCTGGGCAGCGCGGGCTTCCGGCTGCTGGTGGCGGGCGGCGTCGCGCGCTCGCTCGCCGGACGGCGCGAGCCGTGGCTGGTGGTGCGGCCGGAGACGCCCGACCTGGCGCCGCTGCTGCACGCGGCGGACTGCGGCCTCAACCCGGTCACCACCGGCGGCGGCAGCAACGTCAAGCTCCCGACCTGCCTCGCGGCGGGGCTGGCCGTGATCACGACCGCTTTCGGACTGCGCGGCTACCCGGCGCTGAAGCCCTGGGTGACCGTAGCGGAGCGCGAGGAGACCGCCGAGGCGCTGCGCGCGCGCCCGGCCGGGTGGCTGGCGCGCGGACTCGAGCTGCCGGCCGAGGTCGCCGAGGTCGCGTGGGGCCGGCTCGGCCAGCGCCTCGGCGAGCGGCTCGAGGCGAAGCTCCACGGCGGATCGGACGTGTCGGCGGGATCGCACCCCGGGAGGGGCAGCTCATGAGGATCGCGATGATCGGCCAGAAGGGCGTGCCCGCCACCTACGGCGGCATCGAGCGCCACGTCGAGGAGATCGCGCGGCGGCTGGTGGGGCTCGGGCACCAGGTGGAGGTGTTCTGCCGGCTCTACTACACGCCCCCCGAGACCGAGTTCCACGGCGTGCGGCTGCTGCGCCGGCCCAGCGTCCACACCAAGCACCTCGACACCATCTCGCACGTGGCGTGGAGCACGCTCGAGGCGGTGCTGCGGCGCTACGACATCGTCCACTTCCACGCGCTCGGGCCGTCGGTGTTCTCGTGGATCCCGCGGCTCGCCCGGTCGCGCACCGTGGTCACGGTGCACGGGCTCGACTGGCAGCGCGAGAAGTGGGGCAGGTTCGCGTCGTGGTTCCTCAGGCAGTGCGAGGGGCCGGCGGCCCGCTTCCCGGACCGCACCATCGTGGTGTCGAAGACGCTGCGCGAGTACTTCAACCAGCACCACCACTGCGACGCGGTGTTCATCCCCAACGGCACCAACCTGCTGCCCGCGCGCCCGGCCCGCAAGATCCTGCAGCTCGGCCTGACCCCGGGGAAGTACGTGCTGTTCGTGGGGCGGCTGGTACCCGAGAAGGGCGTGCACTTCCTGTGCGAGGCGTTCTCGAAGATCGACACCGACATGAAGCTGGCGCTGGTGGGCGGGATGTCGTTCTCCGCGGACTACGTGAAGCTGCTGAAGGGCTACGAGAGCGACCGCGTCCGCCTGCTCGACTACGTCTTCGGCGAAGGGCTCGAGGAGCTGTGGAGCAACGCCTACTGCGTGGTGCAGCCCTCGACCATGGAGGGTCTCTCGATCGCGCTGCTGGAGGCGCTCTCGTACGGCCGCTGCGTCCTGCTCTCCGACATCCCCGAGAACCTCGAGGTGGCCGAGGACTGCGCGGTGCCGTTCCGCAGCCGTGATGTCGAGGACCTGCGCGCGAAGCTCGAGATGCTGATCCGCGATCCCGCGCTGGTGAAGAGCTTCGAGACCAGGGCGCGCGGGCACATCCAGCAGCACTACTCGTGGGACAAGGTGTCGAAGAACACCGAGGCCGTGTACGCCGCGCTGCTGACGAAGCGCTAGCCCGGCGGCCGCCCATAGACCATGCTCTTCCTCTCCCGTCACTTCCGGAAGCTGAACGAGCGCTACCATGGGCCCGAGGGCGACGCCTTCGCGCTCGAGGAGCTGCTGCCGGTGGCGCGGCGGTTCGTGCCCGACGGCGGGCGGGCGCTCGAGGTGGGCTGCGGCTACGGCCGCAACCTGGTGGCGCTCGCCGCCTCGCCCGCGGCGCTCGCGGTGGGCTGCGACCCGGCGCTCGGCGAGCTCCAGCGCGCCCGCGAACGGCTCGCGGCGCCGGCGCCGGGGCGCCGCGCGCGCGTGGCGCTGGTGCGCCAGGAGCCGTTCCGGCTGCCGTTCCGCGACGGCGCCTTCGACCTGGTGGCGCTGTGGCAGGTGCTGGAGCACGTGTTCGGGCGCGAGGCCAAGCGCGCGGTGCTCGCCGAGTGCGCGCGCGTGCTCAGGCCCGGCGGGCACCTGCTGGTCGAGACGCCGAACCAGTGGTTCCCGTTCGACTACCACGACAACAAGCTGCCCTTCGTCCACTGGACCGGGCCGCGCGCGCTGCGCGAGTGGCTCACCTTCCTGGTGCGCGGCAAGCGCTACCACCCCTCCGAGTACCTGAGCCTGCCCGGCTGCGAGCGCCTGCTGCGCTCGGCGCCCGGCGTGCGCCGCGTGGTGCGCGCCACGCGCGTCTACTTCGCGGCGAGCTACGCCGAGGCGTGGCGCGGCCTGGGCGGCACGCAGGTGGCGCTCAAGCGCGTGCTGTTCGCGCTGCTGGCGCCGGTCCACGCGCTGCTCGTTCCCTTCGGCGGCAGCGCCGACTACCTGCTCCCGTCGCTGCGCGTGGTGTGGCGGGTGGAGAAGGACCGGTGACGGCGCCATAACTCCGCTCTAAGCGCGGGGGCCCACGGCTAGACCGCGAGAAGACAGGACCTTCGGGTGGGTATTCTGGGCAGGGCACCCGCCCGAATGGCGAGAAAACGGTGGACAGGCTGTCTGGTCAGCGGTATTAGATACAG
>JACRPT010000134.1 GCA_016223045.1 Candidatus Eiseniibacteriota bacterium | reverse complement strand
CGGCTAGACCGGCCGGCCCCCTGCACGTTGCAGGGCGGCGCCCCGGGAGCCGGTGTGCGCTCGCTGCCGCCCCCGAAAGGGCGTCCGCGTCCGGACGCTCGCCGCCGCCCGCGCTCCTTGCTCCTTAGAGCGGAGACATGGAGAGGCGCCGCGGCTTGCGGTTTCGCGGCCACTCCGCTAGCTTCGCGGCCCGTTTCACCGTGGCCGTCCGCAGCCGAACCGAGAGGATCGCGATGACTTCCTACAAGCACCGCCTGCGCCGCAAGCGGGCCAAGCTGTCCGCGCGCCGCAAGAAGGACAAGGCCCGCGCCGCCCGCAAGGCGCCGCGCCGCTAGTCTCCCGCCCCGCCGTTCCCGGCCGCCTCGTGCCGGCCCGCGGGTGCCCCGGTCCGCAGCCAGGTGACGTAACGCCACAGCGCGTCCAGGTCGCCCGGCAGGAGGTGGCGCCGGAAGGCCGGCATCTTCACCGCCGCCCGATCCAGGAAGTACCGCGCCAGCGGGTTCCTCGCGAACCTGTCGCTGCGGCCGCGCTCGACCCATTCGGAGAATTCCGCGCGGTCGCGCACCAGCTCGGGGAAGTCGGGACCGTCCCACGCCGGCACGTAGCCCCGCACCGAGCCCGGGTTGGGCCGCTGGAATCGTCCGCCCGGACCGTGACAGCCAGTGCAGCCCAGCTCCTTCGCTCTCCGGCGCCCCGCCAGCGCCAGCGAGTCCTCGGGCTCCGGGCGCCCGGCGTTCGCCTCCACCATCGCCACCAGATCCTCGACCTGCCGCGCGCTCAACCTGTCGCCGAAGGCCGGCATCCGGAGCGCCCCCTGCTCGCGCTGGGCGCGCCACGTCCGGCTCCGGCGCTTGGCCGCGGTGCCACCGTCGCGGATCCACTCGCGGATCTCGTCGCGGGTCTTCGCGAACATCATGACGTCGTCCTCGAAGCCCGGCACGGTGCGATCGGTGCGCCCCGGGTTCCCGGCACCACGCAGACCTTCCGGCCCGTGACAGCCGAAGCAGCCGGTGCGCTCGGCCAGGCGCCGCCCGCGCTCGGCGGGCGACAGCGGCGGCCGGACCGCCAGGCAGGAGGCGGTGACCGAGAGCATCAGGAGGCCTGCGGCCAGAAGCCCGCGCATGGAACGTGGAGAGTGGCGCGGGGAGCCGCGGGCCCCCCGCGCGCCGTGAGGAAGGCTACTTCGCGTCGCCGGCCTTGAGGTCGGTCACGTCGATGCTGCGCATGCCACCGCGCTCGTACACTACGCCCGTGACCTCGACCACGCGGGCCGCCAGGTCCTTGAGCTGAGTGTACGGATCGGCGTTGTCGTGGTTCGGGGTCAGCAGGTAGAGCTTGCCGTCGGCGGTGAGCAGGCCCATGGGCATGCCGTTCGCGATGCACCTGCTGGCGCAGCTCTTGTGGTCCGCGCCGCTCTTCCCGTGGCCGAGGTAGCAGCCGGTGTCCACGATCTCGCCCTTCAGCGTCGTCGGCTTGGCCGCCGCCTTCATCCCCTTCATCTCCGCCGCCATCGCGCCCGCGACGAAAAGCGTCAGAGCCGCCAGGACCACCATGCTGAGGAAACGCTTCATGAACCGCTCCTTCACGTTGAGGGGTTGGATTCCGCGCGGCCCGGGACATGGCGCCCGGTCGAGCCCCGTGACTGATACGTCGTTTCGATGCGGGCGTGCAAGGAAGGCGTGCGGCGGCGCGCATCTTTGACCGGAGCCTGACAGGGAACGCTCAGCCTCGCGAGCTGCCGGCAACGTGCGGCGCCGGATCAGGCACCGTGCCGGACCAGACGCGGCGCCGGTCGGGCCGCGGTGTCAGACGAGACGCGGCCCCAGACAGACCGCGGCGCCGGGCGCCGCGGTATCTCAGCTGAGGTCCAGGTGCTTCAGGTCGAGCGGGCCGAACAGCCCACCACCCTGGCCGCCGAAGAGATCGTTGCCGCGGCGCAGCGACTCGGAGGGCACGTCCACCACCGGCAGACCCAGCTCCTCGACCGCGGCGACCTTCGGCGTGGTCGGCAGCGCGTTGCGCTCGCTCGCCAGGTAGTCCTCGAACTCGTCGAGCGTCCAGGCGAACAGGGCGTCCACCTCCCACACCAGCCGCACCTCGCGGCCGCGCAGCAGGTCGGGCGGGTCGTCCGGGCCGGCCGGCTTGAGCACGCCCACCGCACAGCAGTCGCAGCCGAACCAGAACTGCGGCTCGCCCGCGATCACCAGGTTCTCGGTCACGCGCGCCTCGCTCGGGGCGTCCTTCCAGACGTTCGTGAGCAGCTCGCTGAGCGCGAACAGGTAGCGCAGCAGCGCGCGCGGGTCGTCGTTGGCCGCGCCCTTCAGCCCGGTGGCCAGCACGCGCAGGTTGCGGATGGCCTCGAGCCGGGCCCACGGTGAACGCCGGTTGCACAGCGCGGTGAGGTTCTTGAGCGTGCCGTCCAGGCGCTCGCGCGCCACCACCAGCAGGTCGGAGAAACTGCCGTTCCCCTTCTCCAGGAACTCCACGGTCCGGCGCATCGCCTGGTTGAGCGGAAGGTAGGCGGCGCGCAGCGTGGACCAGTCCTCGGTCAGTCGCTGCTTGGCGATGACGTCCCAGTCGGCCATGACGGTTCCTCCCCGGGCCAGATGTCCGTGCCACACGCGGGCACGCGCAGTATAGCGAACCGGCGCGCCCGTGGTCCAACCACGGCGTGCGCGCTGTGCTATCCTGCGCGGCCGGCACGCACCCTCCTCCCTCACGGTCCTGCTCCGGAGGTCTTCATGCGCGATCCGCGCAATGCCAGGCTCGCCCAGGTCGTCATCCACCACTCCACGCGACTCCAGCCGGGCGAAGCCATCCTCATCGAGTCGTTCGACCTGGCCGACGGGCTGGTGTTCGACCTGGTGGACGAGGTCCACCGCGCCGGCGGGATCCCCCTGGTCTACCTGCGCAGCAACGCGGTGAACCGCGGCCTGATGGCCGCGGGCAGCGAGGCGCAGTTCCGGCTCCAGGCCGAGATCGAACTCCACCAGATGCAGAAGGTGCAGGCCTACGTGGGTCTGCGCGGCTCGAACAACATCTCCGAGCTGTCGGACGTGCCGGGCGACCGCATGGCGCTCTACACGAAGCTGGTGCAACAGCCGGTGCACCTCGACTACCGCGTCAACCACACGCGGTGGGTGGTGCTGCGTTACCCCAACGCGGCGATGGCGCAGCAGGCCGGGATGAGCACCGAGCAGTTCGAGGACTTCTACTACCGCGTGTGCACCGTGGACTACGGGAAGCTGGCCGAGGCCATCGTGCCGCTGGAGCAGCGCATGCGCCGCACCGACCAGGTGCGCCTCGTCGGGCCGGGCACCGATCTGCGCTTCAGCATCAAGGGCATGGGCGTCGTGCCGTGCGAGGGACGCCGGAACATCCCGGACGGCGAGTGCTTCACCGCCCCGGTGCGCGACTCGGTGAACGGCACCATTTCCTACAACGCGCCCTCGCTCTACCTCGGCACCACCTATGACCACCTGAGCTTCACCTTCGAGAACGGCCGCATCGTCAAGGCCACCGGCGACCCGCAGGAGAGACTCGACCAGCTGCTGGCCACCGACGAGGGCGCGCGCCACGTAGGCGAGTTCTCGCTGGGGTTCAACCCGCACATCCTGCACCCCATGAAGGACACGCTGTTCGACGAGAAGATCGCGGGCTCGCTCCACTTCACGCCGGGGCAGGCGTACAGCATCGCGGACAACGGCAACCGCTCGCAGATCCACTGGGACCTGGTGCTCATCCAGCGGCCCGAGTACGGCGGCGGCGAGGTGTGGTTCGACGGCGAGCTGGTGCGGAAGGACGGCCGCTTCGTGGTGAAGGACCTGGAGGGACTGAACCCCGACCGCTTCACCACCTGAGCGCGCGGGGCGCGCCGGGCTCAGGGCTGGCGCGTGAGCACGAGCCGGACGGTGCGGGTCTCCCCCGGCGTCACGACGCGCGCGAAGTAGACGCCCGGGAGCGCGGCAGCGCCCGCGGCGTCGCGACCGTCCCAGGGCACCACCGTGGCGCCTGCCGGCAGCCGCCGGTCCACCAGGGTGCGCAGCCGCCGGCCCTGCAGGTCGTAGAGGTCGAGCCGCACCGGAGCCTCGCGCCGCATCTCGAGCAGCAGCCCGCGCGGGGCCCGCAGCGGTCGCGCGTGGTTGAGCGGCCCGAGCAGGATCCCGCCGCCGCGGATCCGGTCCTCGATGTGGTCGTCGGGCGGGTCCTCGGGCGGCGGTCCCGGCTGCGCCGCGACGATGACCAGCGGGCGCGTCTCCGCGGTGCGGTCGGTGAGCCGCAGCGTGACGCGGAAGGCGCGGGCCGGGTCGGAGGTGTCCGCGAGGCTCACCGCCGGCCACACGATGCGCACGGTGTCGGCCATCAGCGTCAGCGTGGCGGGCAGTCCCAGCCGGTCGAGGGACAGCACGCTGTCGGGCTGCCCGTTCGCCCCGCCCACCGCCTCGATCGAGATGCTCCGCCCCTGCCAGTTCGCGGCGACGATCGTGAGCTTGACCGCCTGGTGCTCGCCCACGGTGTCCGCGCTCCACGTCATGCTGCGGACATGCATGAAGTCGGGCTGCGCCAGACTGAAGCGCCAGTCCGCGCCCCACACCATCCGGTAGATCTCGATGCGGTCGGCCACCACGTAGCTGAAGTAGTCCACCAGCCCGTCGCGCAGGTACTCGGAGGCGTACCAGGCGTTGGTGTCGAGCCCGAGCATGGTGCCGAGCCGCCCGCGGTAGGTCCAGGTCGGAGGCGCGCCGACCGGGTCGGTGCCGGTCGAGAAGGTGATCGGCTGCCCGGCGTTGGTGGTGTAGAACAGGTACCAGAGCCCGGCGTGCTCGAACAGGTGCGGCGACTCGATCACGGTGCTGTAGGTGAAGGAGCGGTGCGTGATCCACAGCGGGCCGAGGTCGGACCACTGCCAGAGGTCGCCGTCCGAGGCGGCGACACCCACCACCATCCCGCCCGGATCCGAGGCCGGGAAGGTCGAGGTGTACATCAGCCAGTGGCCGGGCGCGGACGGGTCCGGCATCACGAACGGGTCGCGGAAGCCGGTGTTGGCGTTGGTGGAGTCGCACCAGCTCCACGGCACGTCGGCGCAGCCCCACACCGGGGCGTCGTAGCGGTTCCAGTTCATGAGATCGGTCGAGGTCGCGATCCCGGTGCGCTGATAGAGCGAGAACACGCCGGGCGAGTCGGCCACGCCGGTGTAGAACATCCAGTAGATGCTGTCCTTGAGCACGATGGTGGGCGCCCAGATGTGGTCGCTGTCCCAGCTCGAATCGCGCGCCGGGATCACCGCCGGCAGCTGCGTCCAGATCCAGAGGTCGGGCGAGACCGCATGGCCCAGCTCCCGTTCGGCCTGCGCGTACGGCAGCACCACGTTGCGCCGGATGTAGAAGAGGTGGTACAGACCGTCGCGCTTGAGGAGCGTGAAGTCCTTGGGCTTGTAGGGCGGACCCGGCACCATCCAGGAGGCGCGCGCCGTCCCCGCCGCCAGCAGCAGGAGGCCCGCGAGGACGGACAGGAGACGGGCGGAAGGCGGGAGGCAGCGCAGGGGATGATCCTTTCTCAGCGTGGCGCGGCGCTCGGTGCTGGGACGGGCTGGAGAGGGACCGAAGGCCCGGATTATCCGGCCCGGGGCCGGGGGTGTCAACGGCCGGATCGCGCCGGCGACCGCAGGAACGGCGGACGGGAAGAGCCATGATCCAGCTCCAGGACCTGGCGTATTCGATCGGCGAGCGCGTGCTGTTCGCGGGGCTCGACTGGGTGCTCGCGCCCGGCGACCGGGTCGCGCTGGTGGGCCCCAACGGCGCGGGCAAGACCACGCTGCTCCGGGTGATGCTCGGCGAGCTCAGGCCCGAGTCGGGCGCGCGTGTGCTGGCGCGCGGCACCCGGATGGGCTACCTGCCGCAGGAGGCGGCCGAGCGCTACGACGGCACGGTGCTCGAGCGCGCCATGGAAGCCCACCGCCACCTGCTCGAGATGCGCGAGGAGCTGGACGCCCTCCACCAGCGGCTCTCGGGCATCTCTCCCGACGACCCGCACCTGGAGCGCCTGCTGGAGCGCGCCGGCGAGATCCAGCACCTCCTGGAACTGCACGACGAGCACGCGCTCGAGCCCGAGGCGCGCCGCGTGCTCTCCGGGCTCGGCTTCCCGCGCGGCGACCAGGACCGCCCGCTCGCCGAGTTCTCGGGCGGCTGGCGCATGCGCGCCGCGCTCGCGGCGCTGCTCCTGACCGACCCCACGCTGCTGTTCCTCGACGAGCCCACCAACCACCTCGACCTGCCGGCCATGGAGTGGATCGAGGACTACCTGGAGGACTTCCACGGCGGCCTGGTGGTGGTCTCGCACGACCGCGTGTTCCTGGACCGGGTGGCGAGCGAGGTGCGCGAGCTCGACGCCGGGAAGCTCACCGGGTTCGCCACCACCTTCACCGGCTACCTCGAGGAGCGCGAGCTGCGGCGCGAGCGCGTGGAGGCCCAGAACGAGCAGCTCGAGAAGCGCATCGCCTCGCTGTCGCGCTTCGTCGAGCGCTTCGGCGCCAAGAACACCAAGGCCAGCCAGGCCCAGAGCAAGCGCAAGCTGATCGAGCGCCTGCGCGCCCAGCGCGTCGTGCTGCCCCGGCGGCCGAAGAGCATCCGCTTCCAGTTCCCGGAGCCCCCTCACGCCGGACGCGCCCTGGTGCGGCTCCGGGGCCTGTCGTTCGGCTACGCCGCGCGCGACGTCATCGCCGGCGCCGACCTCGAGGTGGAGCGCGGCGAGAAGCTGGCGATCGTGGGCGCCAACGGCGCGGGCAAGACCACGCTGCTCCGGCTGGTGGCCGGTCAGCTCGCGCCACGGGCCGGGACCCGCGAGGACTACCCTCACACCAGGCTCGCCTACTTCGCCCAGCACGCCGCGGAGACGCTGGACGGCGCCCACACGGCGCTCGAATCCCTTGAGGACGTCGCCCCCCCGCCGTGGCGCCCGCGGCTGCGCTCGCTGCTCGGCACGTTCCTCTTCAGCGGCGACGACGTGTTCAAGCTGGTGCGCGTGCTCTCGGGCGGGGAGCGCCAGCGCGTCGCGCTCGCGCGCATCCTGATGGAGCCCGCGAACCTCCTGCTGCTGGACGAGCCCACCCACCACCTCGACCTGGCCGGCAAGGAGGTGCTCGAGGACGCGCTCGACCAGTACCCGGGCGCGGTGGTGGTGGTGACCCACGACCGCTCGCTCATGGCGCGGCTCGCCACCCGCGTGGTCGAGGTGAGCGACGGGCGCGTCACGCTCTACCCGGGCGGCTACGACGACTACGAGGCCGCGCGGCTGGCGCGCGCCGCGGCCGAGCGCGGAGGGGGCGCACCCGCGAAGCCCGCGCTTCGACCCGCGCGGCCCACCCCGCGCACCGCCGGCGCCGGGGCGCCCACGCCCGGGGCGGCCCGGCCGGCTCCCGCCGCGCGGGGCGAGTCGCGCGCCGAACGCGCCGGCCGGCAGAAGCGCGAGCGCGAGCTCCAGCGGATCGAGAAGGACATCGAGACCCGCGAGGGGAAGATGCGCGAGCTCGAGACCCGGCTCGCGGACCCCGACGTCTACCACGACGGCGCCCGGGCGAAGGAGCTGATCGCGGGCTACGAGCGCCTGCGGGCCGAGGTCGAATCGCTGTGGCAGCGCCTCGCCGAGCTGTAGCGTCCGGCGGCGCCGCTCTCCCTCCGGCGGGCAGGCCCCTCCCGGAGCGGCAGGCCGCGCGCATTGACGCCCCGCGCGGGTCAGGCTAACGTGCGCGCCATGGCCGATGTGACGCTGCGCACCTACGTCTTCCTCGACGATCTCCAACCCCAGCTCGCCGCTTTCATCGGCACCACCGCGCGCGGCTTCCTGCCGGTCGCGGGCGTGGCCTCCATGTTCATCGAGACCGCGCCGGGGCTGATCATCAACCGCATCATGGACGTGGCGCTGAAGGCCACGCGCTGCACCCCCGCCATCATGGTGGTCGAGCGCGCCTTCGGCCTGCTCGAGATCCACGAGTGGGACAAGGGCCAGGTGCGCCTGGGCGGACAGGCAGTGCTCGACTACCTCAAGCTCGACGAGCACGAGCGCGTGAAGCCGCGCGTCGTGTCGGACCAGGTGATCCGCGCGGTCGAGCCCTACCACGCGCAGCTCATCAACAAGATCCGCTACGGCGACATGCTGCTGGCCGGGGAGTCGCTCCTGATCCTCGAGACCGAGCCCGCCGGCTACATCGCCTTCGCCTGCAACGAAGCCCTCAAGGCCGCGCACGTGAAGCTGATCGACGCGCAGCTGTTCGGCGCTTACGGGCGGCTCTACCTCTCCGGCCCCGAGGCCGAGATCGACGCCGCGCGCGACGGGGCGATGCGCGGGCTCGAGTCGCTCAAGGGCAAGGAAGGCCCGAAGGGCGAAGGGCGGTAGCGGGGCCGGCTGGAAGCGGCCCCAGGACCCCCCGGCAGGCGGACGGAAGTGCTGGAGGCGCCGGTCAGGGCCGGAGGGCCTCGTCCCGCTCGAGCCCGACCTGTCTCCAGAGGAAGGCGAAGTCCACGGGCCGGCGTTGCTCCTCCCGCGCGCGACGGGACTCGCCCGCCTCGTATTGCTTGAGCAGGCGGACGACCTGCTCGCGGCCCTCGTCCGTGCGCAGCGCCTCACGCGGAGTCCGGTCACCCAGCGCCGGGATCGGCTCGTCGGACCAGTTGCGGTAGATGTGCTCGTGGATCTGCTGGAGCACCTCGGTCCCAGCCGGCGCGGATCCCGTTGAGGGACGGAGCCCGGCCGCCGGGCGCTCGCGCAAGCCCTCCCCTGACGATCGCGGGCTCACTTGCCCAGCCTTCTGCTTGAGCAGGGTCATCGGGTCCACCGTGTCCCGCACCAGGAAACGGAGCGCATCGCCCGCCACGCTCTCGAGCCAGACCCGGCCCTCGTCGGCCAGCCGCTGCGTGCGTGCGAAGGGCTCGAGGCGGTCCTTTCGCTTGCCCGGATTGATGGCGAGGAGCGAGCGCTGGAGCCCGGTCTCCGGCTCCCCGGGAGCCAGGCGCACCCAGCCCTTCTTGCGGTTCCCCTCCACGTCGGGCTGAGCTGCCAGCGCCGCAGACAGCCGGCTCCAGTCGAGCACCTCATAGTGGTCGGTGATGAGCATGAGCCGCTCCTGCGTGCCGGCATCTCTCAACTCCGGCACCTGAACGGGCCGGACGAGCCGGTGGAGCCACTCATCAATGATGATCGAGGCGACCAGATCCCGGGCGTTTGCGGCTTCCCGCGCGCTCTCCGGCCGGCCCGAGCCGGGCCCCAGCGCCTGGCGCAGCACGTCGAGCAGCGATGTCACCCGGTCCTCGGCGACCGGGTACAAGGCGCCGGAAAGGACCTGAGCATCCCCCTCGCCGATCACCCGCGCGCCGAGGACGTCCCACTGCACGAGGGTGCGTGATGCGCTGCGCTCCCTCACATCGAGCACGGGAGCCTCGGGCGCCAGCAGGTCGCGCAGACTGAGGCCCTCACCGGGCCGGCTCTCGACGACCTCGTAGAGGCGCAGGGGGCGGGATGCCAGATCCTCCAGCTCGGCGCGCTGGCCCGGCGTGAGGGCCGGGCCCTGCGGCCCCAGCACCAGGCTCATCGCCGTCGGCATTGGCGAATCGAGGCCGACACCCAGGGCCAGACGGCCTTCGGCCAGCACCCATTCGGCGATGTTGATCTCCAGCGCCTCGACCAGCTCGTCCGGAAGGACCTTCAACCGCTCGCGCTCGTCATCCTCACAGCCGGCGAAGAAACCGTCCTCGATGGCGGCCGCCACGGCCTCGCCGTGGTGCGAACCGAGCCATTCGAGGGCGAGTCCGCTGGCGCCGGAGAACCGCCGCCGAGACCGCGCGCCCTGCTCCCTCTCCCCCTGCTCGTGCTTCCGCAGGCAGCAGTTCTTGTACTTCCTCCCGCTGCCGCAGGGGCAGAGCGCGTTGCGTCCGACCTGACTCATGGGTGGCGCTCCCCCCGTTTGACGGCCTTGCGCCGCATCTTCTCGGCCACGTAGTTCGCACGGCTCGCGCCATTCACCGGGCGGCCGCGTTCGTTGCACCAGCCGAGCAGATCTTCGACATCCACGTCCACCTTGCGGACGCCGGCACCCGATCTACGCAGTTCCCGGAGCACGCGGGTCGCGGATGCCAGCCACTCATCGTACGTGTCTTCGAGCTCTCCGACGTCCTCCGAGATCTCCCGGAGCCGCGCCCACTGCTCGCGGCGGTACCAGGCCAGGCCGGTGACCATCGCGCCGGGTCCAGGGGCCTGGTCCTTCATGATGTGCTCCGTCCGCTCCCTCATCGGCGTCCTCCCGGACTCTCACAGCATCGCCGGCAGCATGATATCGGGCCGGCGCTTCTCACCGCCAGCACACGGAGCCGGGCGCCGACAGGGCGTCGGAGCGGCGCAGGGATCACGGGACCACGCCAGCCGCGGGCCAGTGGGTCTGTCAGGCGATGAACCGTTCGCGGCTGTGCCATTCCAGCGCCTCGGAATCAGGCCAGTCCTCCCGTCGGTCCGGGAGGCGTATCCGGCGGCCTTGCAGCGCTCCCTGCAGGTCGTAGTAGGTCCGGCCGTTGTCGAAGCGCTCTTTCAACGCACGGCTCACTTCGAACTCATATCCCGGCGTGACCGTCACGAACCCGTCGTCGAACAGGCGATGGAGGTCGGTGCGGAGCAGCAGGCCGTTCGAGACGCGGTCGGGCCCCTCCTCGGCGTAAGGCCGGATGTGCGCTGCATCGAGCACCGGCAGCGAATGCTCGTGGGTCACGGCGCAAGCGCCGCCGTATGCCGCGAGCAGCGCCGCCTTGAAGATGCGCTGCCCCGGCCGGGATTCCCGCTCGTAGATCGTCCCGGCCGGCCGCGGGCCCTCGGCCACACGAGCGCGCGCCTCGCGCCGACGCGCCTGGTACGGCACGGCGCGCAGGCGGCACTCCTCCCAGACACGCGCACCGTCGCCAGCGTCCAGATCGAACGAGCTGCCCGCCTGGGCCCCCTGCACCTTCCAGTCCCCCGCCCGACGCACCCGGTCGGCGTTCTCGAAGAACACGGGGTTCGAGAGCATGATGCAACCGATCCTGACCTCCCACCGTCTCTCGCCCGGATCGAGTCCGCGGTTGGTCGCGATCAGGCGTGCGAGCGTTTCCAGGTCGGGCGCACCGTTCAGGGTCCCGAAGGCGTCCCACGCCTGGAGGATCGAAAGCTCCTCGTAGCGCTCGAAGCAGCCGAAGCCCCCGACCACGTCGTGCCCCCGCAACTTGAAGAGGAGCGGCGCGCCGGCTCCGGCCTGCAGGGCACGGAACACGCGCGGATGAGGGCGCCAGAAGTTGACCTCGTCCAGAGCACCCTGCGCGCGCAGGAACCGGAACCACTCCGGATCGGTCGGATACCAGTACCCCTTCACCACAACTCCCCCTGCGGCCAGTGCTCCTTCGGGCTCACGGTGGCCAGGCCGAGGCGGCGCTTCATCTCGTTCGCGCTCGCGGGCGAGTGCCCGGCCCAGTGGTTGTTGAAGTAGCCGAACACCTCGCGCACGTCGGGCAGCGCGCGCCGCAGGTCCGCCTCCCAGGCCTCGAACGAGCGCGTGCGGTCCACCTGCACCCGGTCGTAGCGCTCGATCTCGCGGCGGTCGCCGAGCCAGCGCAGGTAGAGGAAGTCGGCGGTCACCTCGGTGGCGCGCGGCAGCTCGCGCCACTCGGTCCAGGCGAACGCCGCGCGGTGCCGGCGCAGCAGTTCGTAAGTCTGCGGCACGTGCCACGACCGGTGCCGGAACTCGACCGCGAGCCGTACGTCCGCGGGCGCGGCGGCGAGGAAACGCTCGAGCAGCCCGACCGCGCCCTCGTCGCGCTCGAACTCGGCGGGCATCTGCACCAGCAGCGGCCCGAGCTTGTCGCCGAGCCGCGCCAGCGAGCGCACGAACAGCTTCAACTGCTCGCCCATGCCGGCCAGCCGCGCGGTGTGGGTGATCGCCTCCGGCACCTTGGCGGAGAAACGGAAGTGCGCGGGCGTGTGCTCGTCCCACGAACGCACCACCGCGGGCTTGGGCGGGTGGTAGAAGGTGGTGTCGAGCTCGACCGTGTCGAACACCGCGGCATAGAAGGGCAGCCAGCGCTCCTGCTTCGCGCCAGGCGGGTAGAACGAGCCCACCCAGTCGCGGTAGGACCAGCCCTGAGTGCCGAGCAGGATGCGCGGGCCGGACGGCGCGGTCATTGGTAGATCCTACGTGACACCGCTGAACAAGCGGCTGGCGGTAAGACCCCCGCTCAAACCGTGCATGCCGATTTCCAGCACACGGCTTACCGATGGTCTTCGTGACGGAGCGTGCACGACCCCACGCCCTTCGAGCG
>JACRPT010000133.1 GCA_016223045.1 Candidatus Eiseniibacteriota bacterium | reverse complement strand
GCGCCGTCACCGCCGCCGCCGACCCGCGGGTCGCGCTCGCGGCCGCCCGCGCCGAGCGCGACGCGGCGCTGGCGGCGCTCCGGCCATGAGCCTCGGTGGGCCGCGTTCCCGGCGGCGGGCCGCCGGGGGTCAGGGTCAAGCTCAGGCCGGGCAACCCCTTGACTTCGGCCTCGGGCGGGCGTAGCGGTCCCGGGAATGGAAACCGCCCCGCGGCGTAGTCCGATACTGGAACCCGGCGACGAGGCGCGGCTGGTCCGCGCGGCCCAGTCCGGCGACCAGAACGCCTTCGCCGAGATCGTGCGCCACTTCCAGCGCGCGGTGTACCGCGTGGCCTACGCGCTCACGCGCAACGCCAGCGACGCCGACGACCTGGCGCAGGAGACTTTCGTGCGGGCCTACCAGGCGATCGGCCGCTTCCGCGCCGGCGAGCCGCTCTATCCCTGGCTCGCGCGCATCGCGGTGAACCAGGCGTACTCGCTGCACCGCCACCGCAAGCGGCGCCCCGAGACCTCGATCGAGCCGCTGGTGGAGGCCGGGAGGCAGTGGGCGGGGGAGGACGACCCGGCCGAGAACGCCGCCGAGAGCGAGCGGAACGAGATGATCCAGGCCGCCTTCGCCGGGCTCTCGCCCGAGCACCAGGCGGTGCTGACGCTGCGGGTGGTGGAAGGGTTGTCGTACGATGAGATCGCCGAGACGGTGGGGGTGCCGGTGGGCACCGTGATGTCGCGCCTGTCGCGCGCCCGCGCCGACCTCAAGACGCGCCTCAGGGCGCGGACCGGAGAGATGCCATGAACCACCTGACGGCCGAGCAGCTGAACGCGCTGGCCGACGACGCGCTCGCCGGGCGCGCGCGCGCGGAGGCCGAGCGGCACCTCGCGGACTGCGCCGCTTGCCGCGAGGCGCTCGCCGGGCTGCTGGCGCAGGACGAGGCGCTGCGCTCGGCGATCACGCACGAACCGGGCGAGGCGTACTTCGAGGACTTCGGCCCGCGCGTCGAGGGCCGCATCCGTGCCGAGGGCCTGAAGGGCGCGCAGGCGCGGGGCGCCGGCGGGCGCGGGCTCGCCGAGTGGTTCCGCTCGCCGCGCAAGCTCGCCTGGGTGGGCACGGTGGCGGCGGTGGTCGTGGTGGCCGGCATCGTCATCATCACCGGCCGCGAGGTGAAGGGCCCGCTCATCCCGTCGTCCGAGCTGGCGCGACGCAGCGACCAGGTCGCGCCGCCGCTCGCTTCGCAGCAGCGGCTACGCGGCGTGACGCCCGGGGCGGGAGCGCCCCCTGCCGAAGAGACGGGCGAGATGGCGGGGGCGGCCGAGCGCGAGCTGGCCGCGCGCACCACGATGGAGGACCGCGAGATCGCATCGGCGCCCGCGGCCGGGTTCGAGGCGCGCGCGCGCCTCATGGCGGGAAGGACCGAGACCGCGCCGACCCCCGCGGCCACGAGCGAGCGGGCCATGCATACCACGACGGAGATGCACGGGATCGCCGCGCCACTTGCCAGAGAGAAGCGCGAGGGCGCACCGGCGGCCGCGACGAGCGCCGCGTCCACGCCGGTCCGTGGCGCCGCGCCGACGCCGGCCCTTGGCGCCGCGCCGGTGCCGGCTCCCGCCACCGCGACAGGAGGCGCGCCGATACAGCTCCGCGGCACGCCGCCGGTGCCGGAGACCGGCACCCCGCACGACCAGCGCGGTCCGGCCCCGCCCGAGCGCGCCTACGAGGTGCGCAAGAACGAGGCGGGCGAGGACGTCCCGGTGCGCCGGCCCGGGGAGTTCCAGTTCGTTCAGCCGCCCGCGGCCGAGCCGCCGGCCAAGCCCGGCGAGCCCGTGCGGGTGAGGAAGCCGCGCTACGCCGAGCCGATGGGGGCGGAGCCGAAGCAGGCCGACGCGCTCAAGCAGGGCGTGACGGCGAAGAGCGCCGAGGCGCCGAAGAGCCTCGCCGAGCCGATGCCACGCTACGGCGGCGCGCGCCCGGCGACCGATGAGGACGTCGCGGTTCCCGCCCCGGTGATGAAGGAACACGCCGCCGCGGCCGGGCTCCGCATCTGCGGCACGGTGCGTGATGCCGCGGGCCGCCCGGTCGCGGGAGCCCAGGTCGCGAACGCCGCCCTTGGGGTCTCGGCCGCGACCGCCGCGGACGGGAGCTTCTGCGTGGACGCGCGAACCGGCGAGCAGAGCCTCTCGGTGATGGCGGTGGGATTCAAGCCGCTGCGGCGAACGGTGGTTGCCGGCCCCGGTGCTCCCGCCCAGCAACTTGCGCTCGAGGCCGTGCCCGTGGTCGGCGAGTCCCGGCCGATGGCCGTCCTCCAGGCGCAGGGCGCGGCGCAGGCGTTCGAGGGCCTGGCCCCGGCGCCGCGCGCGCAGGCGCAGCGGGCGCAGCAGCTCAGCGCCGAGGCCGACCGGCGCCAGTCCGCGGTCGCCTACGACAGGGCCGCCGTCGAGTGGGGGCGGCTGGTCGCGCAGGTGAAGGGCGGAGCGCTCGAGAGCGAGACCCGCTGGCAGCTCGCCGCCGCGCGCTACCGCGCCTGGCAGGCCTCGCCGGATGTGCGGCGCAAAGCGCTGGCGACCGCCGCGCTCGACGCCTACCTCGCGGGCGCCCCCGCGGGCGCGCAGCGTGACGAAGCGAAGCGCTGGCTGAAGCGGGTGAGGAAGTAGGCTCTACCTGAGCGCCACCGCGCGCGTGGCCATCGCGCGCGCCCGGCCGGCGTGGAGCGCGACGACGCAGAGCGCCGGCTCGAGCAAGTGAGGAAGCAGGCTCGCTGGATGGCCACAAGCCGGCCAAGGGCAGTGTGCCCGGCTTGTTCGAGCCTCACGAAGTACAGACCGGGTCGAAGCACGCTGCTGCTGGGGAGTTCAAGACTCTGCCGTCCCGAACTGGGCGCGGGAACCCCCCACCGTTAGACCACGCGACCACCGGTTGTCTTCCATGGGGTCAATCCCGCCTCTTGCTTTGCCTCGTCCTTTCCTCCCTGCGGTAGAGCCAGTACGCCACCACGCTCGCGGCCAGGAGTTGTGCAATCCAGCGCGGAACGTCGAGCAGCTTTCCCCGAGTAGCGAAAAGGAGCCCATATCCTGCGGCTACGTGGTATTTCACTACGTTCGTGGCCACCGGTCGGTCGCCGGGCATGGACCAGATAGGGTCGCTGAACCCCTTACTTACGTTCTCGTACTGAAGCGGCACGATTAGGCAGGCAGCCAGCATTACGGCCATCCAGAGGTTACGGACTACTGTCCGGGCCAATTGGGCTACCTCCTTCTGTCTGCCCAGGAAGACGAAGAGCCCGAACGCCACGGAAGGTGTGCGATTCTTAGTTGGAAATTGGGCTCTTCCGGCTTTGGTGTGGGTGAAAGTGCTGGCGCAGGCGGCGTGAGGGCCTGATAGGCTGCGCGCGGACCCT
>JACRPT010000069.1:10070-18733 GCA_016223045.1 Candidatus Eiseniibacteriota bacterium | reverse complement strand
GGGCTACCAGCATCTGCCCAAGCTCGAGGCCGCGCTCGCTCGCATGCTGAAGATCAAGGCCGAGACCGTTCGTCAGCAGAAGGCCGCATGAATGTTCAACATGAGCCGCCTCGTTTGCCAACTAAGAATGGGCTTGACTCCAACCTTGGCTCCCTCAGTCATAAGGAGCAGACCGAGCGCTGAAAGGCCGTATCTGGGTTCAGGTTCCGGAGTGCGGAAGACGGCTCCTGGAGGGAGACCGGCGGCCGCGCCCTGTACCCGCTCCTTCCCGTCCTTGCCGAACGAGAGGTGGATAGTCCGCGCCAGCGGCCAGTTCTCGCCCCCGCCCGCCGAGAGGCAGTGCATCCAGATCGCATCGAGAAGCGTCCGCTGGTCCGCAGTTAGCCCGTCGCGCAGTTTCTGAACGTCAGCCATCCAAGGCATCCTTGGTTTCGTTCGGAGAAGACGGGAGGCCTTTTCACTCCGAACTCGAGCTGGTACTCGGACAATTGCCGCTCTGTCTGAATGGCTGCGGAGTGCGCCCCCGAGCCGGCCAAGACACTGTGTTCTTGGTGCCGGAGGCGGGGGTCGAACCCGCACGAGGGGTGAGCCTCACGGGATTTTGAGTCCCGCGCGTCTGCCAGTTCCGCCACTCCGGCACGAAGGTGGGCGAGGAACGTTAGCACGGGCTGCGAGGCGCGCCAACGGCGGCCCGGCGACGTGCAGCCTGACGACATGCGGCCCGGCGTCAGTGATTCCGGCTGCGGGGCGAGGGACGCGCGCGCGCGCGTGGCCATTCCGGAATCCCCCGCGTCCGGACTGCGCCAGCCGCGCCGGCTACGCGGGCAGCTTCCTACGCAGCCCGAGCACCCAGCGCATGCAGTGGTGGAAGGGATCCACCGGCTCGCAGAACATGAGCGGGCAGCCGCCGGCGATCACCCGGATGCCGTGCTCGCGGCCGAAGCGTGCCGCCGCGTCGGAGACGCTGCCCGGGCCGAAGGAGCGGTGCATCCAGACCTGCGGGATTCGGAGCGCTACGCATTCCTGGACCACGTCGAGCGCGACCTCCGGGCGCGTGACGATCATCACGCCCTCGACCGGCGGCGGGACCGAGCGAAGATCGGGGTAGCAGGTCACGCCTTCGACTTCGGCGGCGCCGGGGTTGACGGGGAAGACCTGGCAGCCGAAGTCCCGGAGCCTGCGGAATACGACGTTCGCCGTCTGGCGCGGATCGCGAGAGACGCCCGCGACAGCGATGCGGCGCTGCGCCAGGAAGTCGCGGACGGATTGCGGTGTGGCGGCCATGCTCGAGTCTGTCCTCGATTGCTGCGGCGGTTCCTGGGCCGGTCCCGGACCGCGCTCGGACACTAGCACCGGCGCGGGGGAGGCGGCGAGGGCCCGCGGCGGCACCAGGCGGAAACGCCATTCCCACTCGCGCGGCAGTGGCGCAGAATGCGGGGCGCGGAGTTCTCAGGTGCGCGTGGCCGTCCCGGGCCCGGGGCGGCGCGGCATCGTGCGGGGGCGAGCCATGCGGTGTCCGAGGATCCCGGTCGGTGGTGGTCTGCTGGCAGCGCCGATCGCGCTGTCACTCGCTCTGCTGCTCCCGCCGCGCGCCGCCGCTACTCCGGACGCGTCGCACGATCCGCTCGCGCCGCTGGTTCGCCGCATGGACCGCTACTTCCGCCGGCACGAGCTCGAGGGCGTGACGCTGGACTCGCGTTACCCGGTCAGTCCGAGCGAGGCCATCCGGATGTCAGTGGTCTGCCAGACCCTCGGCTACAGCGAGCTCTACCGCGTGCGACCGAGTGCCAGGTTTCGCCGCGCCATCGCCAGGCACGCCGACTTCATGCTCGGGCGCCTCGACACCATCTCGTCGCACACGCCCTTCGACGGCATGCTGGGCTACAGCCTGCTCGCGGCCTACGGAGCGACGGGGGAGGCGCGGTTCCTCGCCGCGGGTCGGACGGTTCTGGACGAGCTGATGGCCATCCCCACGGGGCAGTGCATCCTGAACGGCGGGCTGATGGTGGCGATGGCGACGGCGGAGTATCACCGGCTGACGGGGGATGCCGCCGCGGAGCAGAAGACCCGCGACATCCTCGCCCAGCTTCCGGCCTACCAGCACGCCGACGGGAGCTTCCCGCACTGGTGCGTGTGCTCCCGGGACATTCACTACACCGGCTGGATGGCGATGGAGCTGATCCTGATCGAGCGCGCGCTCGACGACCCGCTCATCGAGCCGATGCTGGAACGGATGAACGCGTTCATGGAGGGCCGGGTGGACCCCGACGGCAAGAGCCGCTACGAGGAGCCCTGCCCCGGCGTCCCGGGCTGCATGCTGTACTACTACAGCCGCGCGAGCGGCTGTTCCTACGACTACGACACCCGCGGCTGGACCGTCGAGCCGGGGTACCAGGCCCTGCTGTTCGATCACTTCCGCTCGCGGCAATACCGGCCGGTGATGCGCTTCCTGCTCGCGCTCGAGAACCGTGGCACCTTCCCGGACCTGTACGGCTACTGGCCGCCGCCAGACGACCCCGAGTACGTGTGGACCATCGCCGACACCTCGGTCGCCAACATGAGCATCATCTTCTGGTCGCTCGCCACCGCGTTGAGCGGGAGGGGGGAGCGCGGCGTGCGCGAGCTCGCTTCGTACGACGACGAAGCGGGCGAGGATGGCGAGGATCCACTCGCGACGAACCAGCTGGCGGCCGTCGCCGGCGATGATCTCCGAACCCGGCCGGCGATCGCCGGCGATGGTTTCCGGGCGGACCCGGCCGACGCCGGCGATGGTTTCCGGGCCGCGCCTGCCGTCGCTGCGCCGCGCGCGCGGCGGTGGTCGGCCGTGGACAGCCGGTTCCTCGCCGGCGCCAGCCCGGCGTACGAGTGCGACGAAGCGCCGGGGCCCGGGGGATCCAACCCCGGCATCCTCCCGCCGCGCGGGGTCCGGCTGGGGCCGATCCTCCCGAACCCGGCGCGCGCCGCGTGCGAGGTGCGCTTCAGCCTGGCGGCGCCGGCGCGGGTGTCGCTCGCGATCTACGATGCGGGAGGCCGGCGCGTGCGCGAGCTGGTCGCGACGACACTCGCGGCGGGCGAGCACTCGGCAGGCTGGGACATGAGCGACGCCGCCGGAAGGGCGGTCGGGAGTGGACTCTACTTCGCACGGCTGCTGGCAGGCGCCGAACTCCGCTCCACGCGGCTCCTCGTCCTGCGATGACGTCACCGCCCGCCGCTCTACCTGTACCTGCCGGTGCGCCCGGCGGCCGGCGACTGCACCGCGCGGTCCGGCCGCCCGCTGAAGTCCCCGTGTTTTCACGCCGATAACCGGTGGCACAACCCCTGCTCTACCTCTTGATCGTCACCGGCCTGTCCCGCAAACCCTGGAGGTCGTCATGAAGCGTCTCATCGTCTCCGTGCTCATCGCGGCGCTGGCGCTGCAGAGCGCCGCCCCCGCGTTCGCCGCGCGCGTGCGCGTGGTCCATCGCGGTCCGCACCGCACCACGGTCGTGGTGCGCCGGGGCTTCCCGCTCCGTCGTCCGCTGCACGTGTGCGTGGTGCGCCGGCCGCGCGTCGCCGTCGTCGTCGCCCCCGGCATCTTCCTCGCTCCCGTGTTCTGGACCGCGGCCATCATCGCCCTGCCGCCGCGCGAGCGGCTGGTGTGGGAGGACAGCGAGACCCTGGTCAAGGACGAGGACTGGACCGACTTCACGCTCGGCGTCAACGACCGCGGCGAGAAGCTCTACCTCGAGCTGGCGGGCAAGGCGCAGCTCGACTTCGCCGAGGTGGTGTTCGGCAACGGCGAGACCCAGGTGGTGGACTTCCGCGAGTACACGCGCGGACCGGGCATCTACTCGCTGCTCGATTTCCCCGACGGCCGGCAGGTCTCGCACGTGCGCATGGTGGCGCGCGCGAAGAGCGGGGAGTGCCGCATCATCGTCCGCATGGAGAAGTGATCGGGCGCTTCTACCCTGCGTGACCGGGCGGCGGGTGAGCGACCACCCGCCGCCCATCTCTTGTGCCCGGGTGCGCCCGGCGGCCCGGCGGGCGCACGATTCCCCTTCCATCGCACGCATGGAAGCTGGTAGAAGTCATGTACGCCTTGCAGCAGGAATCCCCACGGAGACTGATTCCCCGGCGCCGCGCATCTGGGCGGTGGCGGGGGTGTGTGCGGCGGGGACGCGGTCCACCAGGCGGGACCGCCGCCACGAGAGCGGGAGCCGATCCTTGAGTCTGGGCCTCTCCCTGGTGGTGATGCTGTGCGCGCTCGGCGCTCCGGCCGCCGGGCCGCGCTCTGCCGCGCCCGCGCCGGCTCCGGCCTGTGCCGACAAGGCGTGCCACGGCCCGCTCCTCCGGCAGAAGCACGTCCATCCGCCGGCCGCCGAGGAGGGCGGCTGCGAGAGCTGCCACACGGCGACGGGTGAGGCGCATCCGGGAGGGAAGCCGGGTTTCGGGCTCGCCGCCGAAGGACCGGCGCTGTGCGGCGCCTGCCACGAGGAGGTGGCCCGCGCGGCGGCGGCGAAGACGCCGCACCCGCCCGCGACCGAGGACTGCCTCGCCTGCCACGACCCGCACGGCAGCGACGAGCGGCGCATGCTCAAGGCTCGCATGAACGACCTGTGCTTCCAGTGCCACGACGCCGAGGGCTTCAAGCTGCACGTGGTGCGCGGCGTGGACCTGGGCTCGAGCCATCCGCTCGCGGGCGGCTCCGACCCGGCACGCAAGGGCGAGGCGTTCACGTGCGCGAGCTGCCACGACGCGCACGGCAGCGACGCGCCCGCGCTGTGGCGCTACGAGGCGCAGAGCGCGTTCGACCTGTGCGGGCACTGTCACCGCATGGGAGGGGGCGCGCGATGAGCCTGCGTGGCGCACCTCGTGGAGCCCTCTCGCGCGTCGCGCTCTTCGGCGCCGCGGCGGCGCTGGCGGCGCTGGCGCTGATCGCCACTCCGGGCGTGCCGGGCGCGCGCGACGCCGCGCCCGAGCATCCGGTGTGGCCGCCGCCTCCCGATCTCGCGCGGATCGAGTACGTGAGCGCGCTCACCGGCGCGCGCGACTTCGCTACCGGCCTGTGGAAGCGGATGAGTGACTTCGCCGGCGGCAGCGCCGCCCGCCAGACGCTCGCCAAGCCGACCGGCATCGCGCTCAGCGGCGACGGCAGGCGCGTCTACGTGGTGGACGGCGTGCGGCTCGCGGTGTTCCGCTTCGACCTGGGCGCGCGCCGCCTGCGCGTGCTGTCGCTCACCGGGCTCCCGCACGGTCCGGTCCAGCCCTTCGACCTGGCGCTCGACGCGTCCGAGAACCTCTACGTCACCGACCAGTCGAGCCGCACGGTGGTCGTGCTCTCGTCCGACGGCAAGTTCCTGCGCGCGATCGGGCGCGACAGCCTGGGCCGGCCGGTGGGCTGCGCGGTGGACCGCACGCGCGGCCTGCTCTACGTGGCCGACGCGCCGCACGGCGGCGCGCCCCATCGGGTCGCCGTGTTCGGGCTCGACGGGCGCTTCGTGCGCTGGATCGGCGGCCGCGGCACCCGGCCGGGCGAGTTCAACTACCCGACCTACCTCGCCGTGGGCCCGGACGGCGAGCTCCACGTGGTGGACACGCTCAACTGGCGCGTCCAGGTCTTCGGCGTGGACGGGCGCTTCCAGCGCGCGTTCGGGCGCCATGGCGACGCGCGCGGGGACCTGGATCGGCCCAAGGGGATCGCGCTCGACGGCTTCGGCAACGCCTACGTCGCCGACGGGAGCTGGGACCGCGTGCTCATCTTCGACCGCGCCGGACGTCCGCTGCTGGACTTCGCGGGCCGCGGCACCTGGCCGGGCGGGCTGCAGGAGCCCACCGCGGTGGCGATCGCCGCGGACCACCGCATCTACGTCGCCGATACGAACGGGCACCGTGTGAACGTCTACCGACTCGTCAACACCACCGCCGCCGACTCCGCCACCGGAGCCGGAGGCGGAGAATGAACCACCCTCGGGAAGGGAGGCTGACCATGAAGCGTCTCACCATCCTGTCGGCGCTCGCCGCGCTCTTCATCGTCGCGGCGGGCCTGCCGGCCGGCGCGGGACCGGGGCTCGTCAACTCGAGCCACGACCTGCGCACCCTGCAGAACCTGGGGCAGACCAACAACCAGGTGTGCATCTACTGCCACACCCCGCACCGCGCGGCGGACCAGAACCTGATCTGGAACCATTCGCTCGGCAGCGGCAACTACAGCTTCGGCGCGACCGGCCCGTTCGGCTCGCCGGGGCGCGCCACGACCGCGGCGGGCACGACGCTGCCGGCCAGCACCACGGCGTTCGGCAGCGGACCCACCAAGATGTGCATGAGCTGCCACGACGGCTCGGTGGCGCTGGGCGCGCTCAACAACATCGGCGACGGCACCCCGGGCATCATCCCGACCACGCCCGCGACGCTGAGCGGCGAGACGCACCAGATCGCGTCGGCCAGCGGCGGCATGGGCGGCAACCACCCGGTCGCGATCCCGTACCCGGACCGGGCGGGCGCGGTCTACAACGGCATCACCACCGGCGTCACCAGCGGGTTCGGGGGCGCGGCCGGCAGCGGCGGCTGGGCCGACGTGACCAGCGCGCAGTCGGCCGGCGTCAAGCTGCACGGCGGCTCGGCGGCCGGCACCTTCGGCATGGAGTGCACCTCGTGTCACGAGCCGCACAACGACGGAGTTGCCACCACCGAGGGGGAGGCCGGCAAGTACTTCCTGCGCGTGAGCGGCGACAACAGCGCGTTGTGCCTGGCCTGCCACCGCAAGTGAACGCAGCGCGTGCGGGAGGTGCGCGGCGTCCGCATGAGAGCGGCGCCGCGCGAGCGGCGGGGCGCGGCGCGGCGCTCCTGCTGTGCGCGGTGCTCGCGCTGGGCGCGGGGACGGCGCTCGCGCAGCCCACGCACCGGCTGGGCGGCGGCGTGAGCGCGCTCTACCGGCACGACTCGGGCACGCTGCTCGGCCGCTCCTTCCGCAACATCTACTTCGACCGCCGGCTGGACCTGGGGCTGGGAGGCAACCTGCTCGGCCCGCGCCTGGGCAACTACCAGCTCGCGACCGGGCTCGACTTCCTGAGCCAGAAGGGTCCGGACGGCACGCACGACGACACGCGGCCCCGGCTCGAGGGGCGCCTGAACCTGCTGCCCCAGTCGCCGGTGACGCTCACCTCGTTCTACGCGGGCAACTGGTCGAACCAGCCGGTCGCCTCGCTCCAGAGCGCGCGCAGCGACAGCTGGGGCGGCGGGGTGGGCTCGCGCATCCTGCCGCGCGGCACCTCGTCGTTCGACTACGAGAAGCGCGAGGACCACCTGGGCGGCGCGCTCGACGCCGCGCGCACCTGGCGCGCGCACCACGGGCAGAGCGTGGTGCTGGGCCCGCACGCGCTCAACGCCAGCTACGACTACACCGAGCGGCGCCAGAGCTCGGGACTGGCCCGCCTCGACTTCGACACGCGCCGTCACACCGGGCGGCTCGACGGCCACCTCGACCTGGCGGCGCTCGGCAAGCTCGACAGCTGGCTCCAGTTGGACCGCGAGAACGCGCGCACCATCGCCGGCACGCTGCCCGACCGCACGCTCGAGAACCGCGCGGCCAGCGGGAACCTGGAAACCCGGCTGGGTGCGCGCGCCACGCTGCGGCAGAGCTACAGCGACGAGACCTGGCGCTCGAGCGCGGCGGGCACGCCCACCTCGCTGCGCTTCCGGATCGCCGAGGAGCGGCTCGAGGGCCGGCGCCACGCCTTCGGGACCAGCGACCTGCGCGCCCTGGTGCGCGCGCAGTTCAACCGCGTCGAACGACAGCAGGACCTGTGGCTCGGCTCCGCGCTCGCCGAGCTGGAGCATCCGCACCCCGGGCACGTCGTGGTGTCTCCGCGCGCGGGCCTGAACGTCTTCTCGGGCGGCTTCGGCGATGGCCTGCACGCCGGCGAGGCCCTCGGCCTGGCGCTCCGGATCGAAGCGCGCGGCGTCGCGCTCCAGCTCGACGGCAGCCGCGAGCGCACCAAGGGCACCGGGCTGCGCGGCCGGCTCGAGGCCGGCACCGCGGGGTATTCGCCGCGGCAGGTAGGGGCGCAGCGCGTGCACGCGGCGCGCGCCGGGCTCTCGTTCGCGGCCGGACGGCTCGCCGTGAGCGAGGACTTCGAGTTCCAGGACGTCGAGAACACCAGCCTCGGCATCGACTTCACCACCCGGCGCGTGCACGCCTCGGCGTCGTACCGCTTCTCGGACCGGCTCGCGCTCGACGCGGGCGGCGAGTACTCGACCACCGAGAACGGCGGCATCTACTTCAGCAGCGACTACCGCTCGGCCTCCGGCACGCTCGCGCTGACCGCCCGGCCGGCGGGCGCGCTCGAGCTGCGCAGCCGGGGCACCTACGGGCGCGTCCCGGCGGGCGCGCGCGAGGCCTACTGGCAGATCGAGAACAACCTGGCCTGGCACTTCCCGAGCCTCGAGCTGTCGCTGCTCCATCGCGCGGAGCGGCGGGCGCCCGAGGCCGCCGCCTTCGACCTCTCCCGCACGGAGCGCCTGCTTGAGCTGCGCGCCACCCGCAACTTCGTCTCGTTCTTCTGAGCCGGCGCCGCGTGCCGCGGGCGGGGACCGCGTCGCGGACGGCGCGCGAGCTGCGGCCCGCGCCTGCGCCGTGCTGGCGCTGGCGCTCGCCGGCTTCGCCGGCGCGCACGCCGCGCCGCCGC
>JACRPT010000069.1:0-10031 GCA_016223045.1 Candidatus Eiseniibacteriota bacterium | reverse complement strand
CCGCGCCGGTGTGGCCCGCGCCGCCCGATCCCGCGCGCATCCGCTGGGTCGGCAGCCTCGCCTCCGGCGACGGTGCGCGCGCCACGCTGCTCGAGCGCGTGCGCAGCGTGGTGCTGGGCGCGAAGTCCAGCCGGCTCGCGCGCCCGCTCGGGGTGTGGGCCGGCGCCGACGGCACGGTGCTGGTCAGCGACCCGGGCACGCGCGCGATCTACGAGTCGCGCCCGGGCGAGCGGGGCCTGCGTACCTTCGCCGTCGGCGGGCGGCTCCAGTCGCCGGTGGGCGTGGCGCGCACCGCGGCGGGCGAGGCGCGGGTGGCCGACGCCGACCGCGGCGTGCTGGTGCGCTACGGCCGGCGCGGCGAGTGGAAGGGCGAGGCCGGCGGCGGGCTGCTGGTGCGTCCCACCGGGCTGGCCTGGGACGAGGCGCGCGGCCGGCTCTACGTGGCGGACGCGCACGCGCACCGCATCTCGCTGTTCGACGGCGCCGGGAACCACCTGGCCGACTACGGCCGGCGCGGCACCGGGGAGGGCGAGTTCAACTTCCCGACCGACGTCAAGCTCGCGCGCGACGGCGACCTGCTGGTGTGCGATGCGCTCAACTGCCGCATCCAGCGCCTGGGACCCGACGGGAGCTTCCGCAGCGCGTTCGGACGCGCGGGCGACGGGCGCGGCGACTTCGCGCGACCGAAGAGCGTGGCCGCGGACGCGGCGGGCCACGTCTACGTGATGGATACGCTTCACGACGTGATGCAGGTGTTCGACCCGCAGGGGCGGCTCCTGCTGGTGGTGGGCGGCAGCGGCGCGGGCGCCGGCCGGTTCAACCTGCCCGCGGGCATCGCCGTGGACGGCGCCGACCGCATCTACGTCGCCGACAGCGCGAACCGCCGGGTGCAGGTGTTCCAGGTCGTCGGCGGGCCGGAAGGGGAGACGCGATGAGGATCCGGGCGCGCGCATGGAGCCGGGCCGCGTCCGCGGGCGGCGTGATCCTCGCCGCCGCCGCGTGGGTGGCGCTCGGGCGTGGCGGCGGGCTCGGTGAGCCCGGCTCGAACGTGCACGACCTCTCGGCCACCGGCCCGGGCGCGATCCGGGCGCAGTCGCCGACCGAGACCCAGACCTGCATGTTCTGCCACACGCCGCACAACGCGAATCCGTCGCTCGAGCTGTGGAACCACCAGCCGACCACCGCGACCTTCACGGTCTACGGCAGCAGCACGCTCGGCGCCGGCACGCTGGTGCTCCAGCCCTCGGGTTCCTCGCGCCTGTGCCTGAGCTGCCACGACGGCACCATCGCGGTGGGAGCGACCCGCACGCACGGCACCGTGACCCTGACCGGCACCGGCGCGGGCGGCGCGCTGCCGCCGGGTTCCAGCAACCTGGGCGGCGGTGGCGCGACGCCGAACCTCGCCGACGATCACCCGGTCTCCTTCGCGCCGGTCCCGGGCCCCGAGGTGCTGCTGCCGCCGGGCGGCGACGCGGTCAGGCTCGACGCGGCCGGGCTCGTCCAGTGCACCACCTGTCACGACCCGCACAACGACGCGCGCGACGCGAACCCGGGCGGGCTCAGGAAGTTCCTGGTCAAGTCGAACGCCGCCTCCGCGCTCTGCCAGACCTGCCACCAGAAGCAGTTCTGGAGCACCGTGCCCTCGCCACACTCCACCTCGGGCACCACATGGAACGGGCTGGGCGTAAACCCGTTCCACGCCGGCTACACCACGGTCTCCTCGAACGCCTGCGAGAGCTGCCACCGCGCGCACGGCGCTCCGGGCGCGAGCCGGCTGCTGAAGGGCCAGGATCCCAACAATGCCGCGCGGAAGGGCGAGGAGTGGGCGTGCGACGCCTGCCACGACGGGCACGCGGCCGCCACTGACATCGCCGCCGAGTTCGGCAAGGCCTACACGCACCCGACCTACGCCACCACGCCGTCGGTGCACGATCCCACCGAGTCGCCGAGCAACGCCACGTTCACGCTGCCCGAGACCAGTCCCGCGGCGGCGCGCCACGCCGAGTGCGCGGACTGCCACCAGCCGCACGCGGCGAAGAACGCGCCGGCCTCGGCTCCGGCCGCGCGCGGCGCGATCCAGCAGGTGTCGGGGATCAGCGCCGCGGGCACGTTCGTCGCGGCCATCGGCAACGAGTACGAGCTGTGCTTCAAGTGCCACGGCTCGAGCGCGAACAAGCCGCAGCCGAACGGCGCGCCGTCGGGCCCGTACTCGAGCCGCCAGATCGTGCAGTACGACCTGAGGCTCGAGCTGCAGACCTCGAACCCCGCGTTCCACCCGGTGCTGGGACCGCGCAACAGCTCGGAGGTCCCGAGCCTGCTCCGGCCGATGAACCCCACGTCGGTGCTCTACTGCACCGACTGCCACAACAACGACAGCGGCGTGAACATGGGCGGCACCGGCCCGCGCGGCCCGCACGGCTCGGCCTACAAGCGCATGCTCGAGCGGCGGCTCGAGCTGACCGACGGCACCACCGAGTCGTACGCGGCCTACGCGCTCTGCTACAAGTGCCACGACCGCGCCAGCATCCTTGCGGACGCGAGCTTCAAGGAGCACAGCAAGCACGTGGTGAGCGAGCGCGCCTCGTGCATGACCTGCCACGACCCGCACGGCGTCAGCGCCGCGCAGGGGAACGCCACCAACAACGGCCACCTCATCAACTTCAATCTCAGCCAGGTCTCGGCGTTCAACGGCCAGCTCCGCTACGAGGACACCGGGTCGTTCTCCGGCCGCTGCTACCTGGTCTGCCACGGCAAGAGCCACAACGGGCTCGGGTACTAACCTGTGCCTGAGAACCTGCGGCTGGCTGGACCCGCCTGCGGCGGGTGCCCGCGCGACCTGCCCCGCCTTCGGTGGGCGCCTGGCCGCGGACGCGGACGCGCCGAGCGGCCGGTCCCGGTCCGCCCGTAGTTTCGACTGGCGCGCGGTGGCGGCGCGGGGCAGAGTCCGCGGAGCCGGAAGCGGTCCGTCCCCGGAGGAGCCCGCCGTGAAGAAGCGCCGCTCGAGCGCCTCTGCCCGAGCCTCCCGAAGCACTTCCGTCGGTCCAATCGTGCCGCACGAGGCTCCGCGCGGCGCGTGGGTGCTGGCGCTGCTCCTGATCGTGGCGGCCGCGCTGTGGCTCCAGCGCGCGGCTCTGTGGGCGCCGTTCTTCGCCGACGACTACCTGTTCTTGGACCAGGTGCGCGACCGGTCGCTGGCCGCGGTGCTCGCCGCGCCCGACCCGATCGGGAACTTCGCCCGCCCGGTGGGTCGGCAGCTCGCCTTCTGGGTGCTCGAGCGTCTGGGCAGCGGCTCGCCGGCGGCGTTCCACGCCTTCACCCTCGCGCTCTTCGCCGCGTCGCTGGCGCTGTTGTTCGCGATCGCACGGCGCGTCGCCGGAACGCGCGCCGCGGTGGTGGCGTCGGCCTTCCTCGCGCTCCACTACGCGGCCGACGTGCCGCTGCTGTGGGCCTCGGGCACTCAGGACCTGATCGCGCTCACCGGCGCGCTCGGCGCGATCGCGCTGTTCCTGGCGGGGCGCCGCGCGTGGGCGGCGCTGGCGCTGCTGGCCGCGCTGCTCTCCAAGGAGACCGTGCTGTTCACGCCGCTCATCGCCGCGCTCGCGGCGCGCCGGCCGGCCGAGCGAGGGAGCGCGGCGCTCGCGCGCGCCTGGCCGCTGGGCGCGGCGGTGGTGGCGTGGGCCGCGCTGTGGATCGCTGCCGCGGCGCACGGTCCGGCGCGCGCGCACCCGCTGAGCTTCAGCCTCGGCGCGATGCCGGCGGCGTTCGCTCACCTGTTCCAGGTCGCGCTGGGGCTCGAGTGGCGGGCGGGCGCCGGGGCCCGCATCCTGACCTCCGTGCCGCCGCTGGTGCCGCTGGCGCTCGCGCTGGCGGGGGTGGCCCTGGCGGGAGCGCGGCAGCGCCGCGCGATCAGCCGCGGCACCGCGGCGGCCGCGACTGGGGCGCGCGGGCTCGGGCTGGCGTGGGCGCTGCTGGGCGCCGTCCCGGTCATGGCGGTGGCGCCGATCTGGAGCGCCTACTACTACCTGTTCGCCCTGTGCGGGCTCGCCATCCTGATCGGCGCGTCTCTCTCTCGCGCGCCCCGCTGGGTCGCGCTGCTCGCCGTGGCGCTGCTGGCCTGGGGCTCGCACAACGCCCGCACGCTCGACGAGTTCATCACCGCCCCGGGGGTGTGGACCCGCGAGTCGCACGTCAACCGCTTCTACGTCGAGCGCGCGACCGGGAGGGTGCAGTCCTACCTCTTCGGGTTGAAACGGCTGCACCCGGCGCTGCCGCCGCGCAGTACGTTGTTCTTCGCCGGCCTCCCCGCCTTCATCGGTTTTCAGACCGCGGACGGGCCGCTGGTGCGCTGGGCCTATCGCGACTCCAGCCTGCGCTCGTACTACCTGAAGGACTTCTCGCTGGCGCGCTACCGGCGCGGCCCGGCGTTCTTCTTCAACGTGGACGCCGACACGCTCGGCGAGCGGACCGGCCGGCCCGACCTGATGCGCAATCTGGCGCTCCACGCACTGCTCCAGGAGAAGCCGGAGATGGCGCTCGAGGCGCTCACCGTCGCGCGGGAACAGGATCCTTCGTACCGGCCGATCCACTACTGGGCCGCGTGGGCCGCGTGGTCGCTCGGCCGGCGCGACTCGGCGCGCGCCGAGCTGCAGGCGGCCGGCGTCGCGCTGGACGCCAGTCCGGCCCCCGAGATCCCGACGGCGCTGCGACTGGTGGCCGCTGGCGACACGGCCGGTGCGACGCGCGTGATGACCCGCGCCGTGTGGCGCCACCCATTCGACCCGGGCGCGCACGCGCTGCTGTCGGATCTCCTGCAGCGGGATCCGGGGTCGCTCGCCAGCGCGGCCATGGAGTGCTACGCGGCGCGGCTGCTCGCGCCGCGGCACGCGCGGAACTGGTGGCGCTGGGGATTCATCCAGGCGCGCCTCGGCCGCTTCGAGCAGGCCGTGCCCTCGCTCGAGCGCTTCCTCGCGCTGGGCGGGGACGACCCGCGCGATGTGGCCGACGCCCGGGTGCTCCTCGCGCAGCTCAGGCAGACGCTGCCGGGCGGCGAGCTGGCGCAGGAGGGCCTGCGGTCGCGGTCGGCCGGCGGCAGCGGGCGGCGCTGAGCTGCGCGGTCGCGGCGCGGCGCGGTCGCTTGGCGGCGCGATCGTGGCGGACGGCGCTGAGCGGCGCGATCGCGGTGCTGGCGCGATCCTGCTGGCGGTGCGCCCCGTGCGAACCGTGTCCTGGCGCTGTCCCGCGGCCTTCACGAAGTCGCGCCCGGGGGCGCTGAGGCGCGCGGCGCGCGGTTGACGCGGGCTCCCGGGCTGTTGTAGAAACTCGGGCCTGCACGAGAGGTGGGGCTGTAGCTCAGTTGGGAGAGCGCTTGACTGGCAGTCAAGAGGTCGACGGTTCGATCCCGTTCAGCTCCACCAGATCCTCTCCGGCCTTGGCGTCCGTGCCGGAGTCCGCCGACCGCCTTGAGAACCGGCCCATGGCCGCTGCCGCCAAGTTCGAAGGTCGCGTCCTATTCAATGTCGTGACGACCACTGGCCATCCGGATTTCGAGCCGGCATTCGCGATCTACGGGGAGTCCTTTCCGCCCGGAGAGGTCGAGGGCCGAAGAGAGTTTCGGTCGTGGCTTCGTGCGGACGACCATCGCGAATCTCCCTCCCATGATCTCATGATCACTGCCCGACGCGGCGGCCGCGTCGTTGGCATGGCGACGATCCAGTACATCGAAGCCCTCGGAGCTGCATTCCTCGGCTATCTCGTGGTCGCTCGTGAGGCGCGCGGTGCGGGCGTCGGCAGCTCCCTCGCGCGTCGCGCATTCCAAGAGGTGCTCCGCGCGCATCGCGCCGTACGGCGCGGCAGGCCTCTGGGCGCCTTTGGCGAGCTGGAGCACCTGCACGGCCGCTCACGGTTCCACCGGCGGCGGCTTCGCTTCTGGGCGCGGCTGGGGATGCGGCCCCTGCAGATCGCCTGGCGCTACCCGCGGCTGGAGCCTGGCACCCGTCCTTCAGCCATGTATCTGGCCTTCAAGCCGATGAGACCGGGACAGGTGCCTCTCACTCGCGAGCGCATGTCCTCGATCGTCAGGGGAATCTATGCGGAGATCTACCCTCAACCGCGGGCCCGGAAGGTGCTGCGTCGCGTCCTCCTCTCGATCGAGAAGGGCCCGGCTCGGATCGACTTCCGAGACATGCCGGAGGAGGCTCGATGATTCTCGCTTCCGGAGCCTTCTGGTCGTCCGAGCTGTTCTGGGTCGCGCTTCAGGCTGTCGCATCATGCACCGGTGCGGGGCTCGTGGCCGTCGTCGCCCTTCAGATCTGGCAAGCCAATCAGACGACCAAGCACGAGGTCTACGGCGCCCTCGACGAGGACTAGGGAGTTCTATTCCGGCAGGTACGGCATTGAGCGCAGCCGCGCCGTCACGGAGCTGCTCTACTTCTCAGTGCTCTTCTCGGTGTGGGAGCGGGCCTACTTGGACCGAAGGCGCGGCTGGATGGATGACAGCCAGTGGACGGGCTGGCACGGGTGGATGGGTGAGTATCTGGGCCGCGTCGATGCCGACGGGCATCACCGGGTGATCGACGCTTGGCTCATCTCTGCGCGAACCTACGACGAGGACTTCCTCCAGTACGTGGGCGACAACCTGTTCCGACCGATCCTTGGCCTGCCGGTCAGCAGGGCAGAGGAGGAAGCTCCTAGGTCAGAGGATCTCAAGCTCCCTCGCAGGCCTTGGCCGGCCGGGATCGAGTGGGAGCCCGAAGTGCCCGCCAGGCGGAGGAGGCTCTTGAGGCCTCCGGGCTGAGAACGGAGCCCGGACCGGGACTCAGAGTCCTCGCTGGGGAGGCAGGCGCCTTGCTCCCGTGGCGAGGCGGGCTCGTCGAGCAGGGCGCGCAGCACCTCGCGCGTCCCCGGCGCGAACCAGTCCACCTCGCCCGCCTGCGCCACCGCGATGCGGCCTGCCGGGTCCAGCACGTAGGTGTAGGGGATGCTCGGGCAGGGCAGCGCGCGCCTCAGCTCCCCGCGCCCGTCGAGCAGCACGTCGAGGCTGAGGCGGCGCCGGGCGACGAAGCGCGAGACGGAGGGGAAGGGATCGAAGCACACGACCGCGACGCGCAGCTCCCGCAGTGCGGGGGAGTGGCTGAGCGAGTCGAGCGCGGCGGCCTGCGCCGCGCCGTGACGCTCCCACATCGCCCAGTAGTGGACGAGCAGCACGCCGTCGCCGCGGCGCAGCCGCTCCATGCCGACCGGCACCGCGGGGAGCACGACGTCGAGCTCCGTGACGGGCCGCCGTGCCTCGGGCACGAGCGCGAGCGGGCGCGGGCGGTCGCCGGGGCGCGCCACGGTGAACAGCTCGGCGCGCCACAGCGCCGCGGCGCACACCAGCACCAGCACGAGCGCGGCGGCGACGTGGAACCTCACGATGCCGCGGCGCACATCAGCACCAGCACGAGGGCGGCGGCGACGTGAGACTTCACGACGCCGCGGCCGCCTCCGGCGCCGCGCCCGCTCCCGCGGCGCGCCGCCGGGCGAAGGCGCGGCTCCAGCGCACCAGGCTGTCCACCACCACCACCACGAGCAGCGCCATCACCACCACGGTGATCAGGCACTGCACCTTCGCGGTGACCGGGGCGAGCCGGAACGCGGCCCACAGGCCGGGCGCGCCGGCCGCGAGCTGGGGGCGCAGGTAGTTGACGCCGAGGTTCATCCACCCGGCGGTGAGTGTGTTCACGCACATGAAGGCGAGCGGCGCCAGTGTCACCCACGCGTAGCGCGCCCGGCCCATGTTGATGAGCACCGAGGTGCCGATCGCCAGCGCGAACGCGGCCAGCAGCTGGTTGCTCACCCCCAGCATGGGCCAGATGGTGCTCACCGTGCCGGTCCACACGAAGTAGCCCCAGCCCGCCACCGCGAGCGCGCTGAACAGCGCCGCAGGCGCCAGGCCCTTCCACGCGCGCAGCGGCGGAAAGGCCATGCCGCCGACCTCCTGCAGCATGTAGCGGGTCACGCGCGTGCCGGCGTCGATCAGGGTCAGCACGAACATGGCCTCGAACATGATGGCGAAGTGGTACCAGAAGGACATCAGGCCGCGCAGGAACGGCAGCGACGAGAAGATCTGCGCCATGCCCACGGCCAGCGACACCGCGCCTCCCGGGCGCCCGGCCAGGTGCTCTCCGACCTGCGCCTCGAGCGCGGGGAGGCTCTGCACCGCCATGCCGAGCTTCGCGAAGACCTCGGGCTTCGCGTTGATGGCGAAGTAGTCCGCGGGGTGCAGTGCGCAGGCGGCGACCAGCGCGACCACGCCGACGAAGCCCTCGACCAGCATCGCGCCGTAGGAGATGGGCAGGATGTGGCGCTCGCGGTCGATCATCTTGGGCGTGGTGCCGGAGGCGATGAGCGAGTGGAAGCCGGAGATCGCCCCGCAGGCGATGGTAATGAACACGTAGGGGAAGAGCGTGCCGGGGAAGACCGGCCCGCCGCCGCGCGTGAACGCGGTGAAGGCCGGCATCTGGAGCCGCGGGTTCACCAGGATCACGCCCACCGCGAGCAGCGCCACGGCGCCGATCTTCATGAAGGAGGAGAGATAGTCGCGCGGCGCGAGCAGCAGCCACACCGGCAGCACCGCGGCGACGAATCCGTAGGCCATGAGCCCCGCGCCGATGGTCTTGTCGGGGGAGGTGAGGAAGCGGGCCCAGGCCGAGTGCTGCACCCAGGCGCCGGCGGCGACCGCGGCGAGCAACATGACGACGCCGAAGGCGGTCGAGGCCCGGATGGTGCCCGGCCGCACCTTGTAGGACCAGATCCCCATCGCCAGCGCGATCGGGATGGTGCACAGGATCGAGAACACGCCCCAGGCGCTCTGCTTGAGCGAGTTCACTACGACCAGCGCCATCGCCGCGAGCGCCACCGTCATCACGAACACGATGGCGGTCGCGGTGCCGGTGACCCGGCTCACCTGCTCGCGCGCGATGTTCGCGAGCGAGCGCCCGCCGCTGCGGACCGAGGCGGTGAGGATGACGAAGTCGTGCACGCCGCCCGCCAGCACCGAGCCCAGCAGCAGCCACAGGAAGCCGGGCAGGAAGCCGAACTGCGCGGCCAGCACCGGTCCGATCAGCGGCCCGGCGCCGGCGATGGCGGCGAAGTGGTGCCCGAACAGCACCAGCGGGTGAGTGGGCACGTAGTCGCGCCCGTCGCGCAGGGTGTGCGCCGGCGTGCGGCGCAGGTCGTCCAGCGTGGCGACCTTCGCGGCGAGGAAGGCGCCGTAGGTGCGGTAGGCGATCAGCGCGACCAGCGCCGAGCAGACGACGAGATAGAGCGCGGGCACGGTGTTCCTCCGGGGGGAGTCCTGGTCGCCCGGCGGGCGGGCCGCGCGTGCGCGCGACCGCGGCCGAGTCTAATGCGGGCCGCGCCGGAGCGGCAAGGCCGGGAAGCCGGGTGGCGCAGCCGTCTTCCTTGCCGGGCAGGCCGACGGCCGGTGGAACTGGTCGGCGCCGGAAGGCTCCGCGCGGCTCGGGCCTGGGGAGCTTTCGCGAAGCACGACAGTGCGTCCTGCACGCGCTCGCGGAAGTCATGTCGGCGCCGGAAGACTCCGCGCGGCTCGGGCCTGGGGAGCTTTCGCGAAGCACGACAGGGCGACACGCACGCGCTCCTCCAGCGAGGCGTCGGGAACGGACTCGCACCGTGCGGCGGCACGACGCGCCTCGTCGGCGCGGAACCCGAGCCGCCGCAGATACGGGATCACCTCCGCGGCGGCTGCACGGGCGCGCGCCGCCGCCGCCGCGGCCCGCGTGCGCACCTCCTCCTCCGCGCGTGCGCGTGCCGCCGCCGCAGCCCGGGCCACTTCGCGCTCCGCCGCGGCAGCCTGCGCGCGTGCCGCCGCCGCTTCTCGAGCCGCCTCACGCTGGTGGCGCATGAAGTCGGCCCCGAAGGTGCACTCGGCGGCGTACTGGTTATGCGCCCGGCAGCGCAGCCGGATCCCCGCCACCGTCGCGCGGCCCCCGCGCGCCACCTCCTCGACGTGATCGAACTCGAGCCGGGTGCGC
>JACRPT010000145.1 GCA_016223045.1 Candidatus Eiseniibacteriota bacterium | reverse complement strand
TGCAGCCGTGGAACCATCGTGAGACCTCCCTGTCTCCTGGCGTTGTTGATGCGACCCAAACCAAGAGATACAGGGCAGGTCTCACGACTTTCAAGTCAGCCTGGTCGGACTTCTCCGATTCATGCGAAATGATTTAGAGTCCCGCAGCGAGCACGAGGATCAGGCCGCCGTCGTCCACGCGGATGACGTTGACCGTTCCCGGCGACCCGATCGTGTAGATCGTGAACTCGCCGTCCCCCTGGGCCTCGGCCAGCAGGATGGCCTTACCCGCGGCGTCGAACAGGGCGGCCGATTCGTCCCAGCCGACCGTGTGGACGTCTCCCGTCGCCCCGATCGAGCCGGGACCCCACAGCTTCGTGGATCCGGCGACGATCGCCGTAGGGTTGGCGAGATTCGTGTTGCCGGGCGTGATGTACACCTCGACGCCGCCACCGGGGCCGCTCGTGTTGGTGAATTTCCCGACCACGGCGAGGTCGCTGATGCCCTTCAGCTTGTCCTTGTTGTCGGCGTAGTCCGAGATGGTGTTCAGGTCCACATAGACCCGCTCGAATCCATCGGCGCCGTTGATGGTGAAGGGATTCGGCAGGTCGAAGTGCGCGAAGATCTGGGCCGAGGTGATCCAGCACCCGGTCGCGGTGAGCGCGACCAGCGCCAGGCCCGGCAGGATCAGGCGAAGGTTCTTCTTCATGGCGCGAGCCTCCTCAGGGTGCGGGGAAACTGAAGGCGCTGTACGAGACACCCGCGGTCACGTTGGCCCACTTGCGGGAGACGTCGCCGTCCACCGCCGCGGCCAGCTCGCCGCGCACGTGGAGGGAGATCTTGGGCGCGGGCGAGATGCCGAGCCCCAGCCCGAAGTTGTATCCCGTCTTCGACTCGTCGAGCCCCGTCCGCTTCATCTTGAACGAGCCGATCCCGGCGAACGGGTAGAGCTGGAGCTTCCCGCCGAAGGTCAGCAGCACGTTCGCGCCGAACGAGGTGACGTCGATGCCGCTGCGCGTGATCGTGCCCCCGAACAGGTCCTGATCCTTGTCGCCGCCGCCGGTCTTGGCGAAGAACGGCTCCACGGTCACGAGCGGGATGAGGCTCACGGGCACCCGCACGCCGAACAACGTGCCCTGGCCGTTGTCGTCCTGGACGATCGGTACGCTCACGCCCCCGAACGCCCCGACGCCGACTCCGGCCGCCCCCGCGACGCACGGCAGCAGCACGAGCGCGAGGAGTGCAAAGATCACCGGTCGCTTCATGAGGTACCTCCTGGTGCGGCCCGGGGCGATTCCCGGAGGCCGTGGTCCATCGCGGGGGAAGCCCGCCCGGACCCGCTTTCGCGCGGGCCCCGGGGACCGACTGCGTCCGCGGGTGAAGCGCGACTCTAGGCGTCCCCCGGCGAGGCGGTCAAGCGGTCCGTCGCCCGCCCCGGGCCGTTGAACCGGTGGACACCGCTACTGCACGACCCGCACGGCGACGACGTTGGCCTCGCAGTAGCGCGCCAGCAGGTCGGCGATGCGCTCGAGCGCCGCCGAGAGGTGGTGCTCCGCGCGCTCGACGGGGCAGAACAACACGACCAGCAGCCGCGTGGTGGCCTCGCCGACCGCGGTGCGCGCCGAATCGGAGGTGGGCGCCCCGAAGGGCCCGTCGTCGTCGGCCAGCAGCAGTCGGCCGGCGAGGTTCACGCGCTGTTTGCGGATGCCGGGATAGCCTTCGCCGGCGCGGCCGGCACGCACGCGCACCGCGCCGCGCACCAGGTCGCGGTCGTAGAGCCCGAGCGGGAGCTGGTGCTCGAGCGAGGCCAGGTTGCACACGTCCACCGCGAGGTTCACGTGCGGCAGGCCCTTGCCCTGCAGCACGCGTCGCAGCAGCGCCTCGCTGCTCGGACGCGTCTTGGTGGGATCCACGTCGAGCCGGTGGAACAGCGCGCGGGTCTCGGCCACGCCGGGGATGTCGGCGGGCGGCTTCCCCGCGTAGGCGGCGATGAGCCGGCCGCAAGCGCGATCGCGCTCCTCGGCGAAGCCGGCCGGCGCGGTGTCGAGACGAATCCCCTCCGCCTCGAGCAGCCCCAGCCCGAGGACGCCGCGCAGGGATTCCTCGACGGCGAGACTCAGGCCTTGCGCGCGCGCCTGCAGTGGCATGCCTTCACTCCGCGCGTCGCGGGTCCGCGGCGGGCCCGCCGCGACGCGGGACCCGCGAGGGTCCCGGGCGCTGACGGGGCGAATGGACTCCGAACGACAAGGTGGGCGGCGGGAACTCCCTTTCCAACCCAACAACCGGACGGGAGACCGTCCCTTCGTTGCGGCCAAACGTCAATGTCTTCGCCGCCCACGCTGGCGTCATGACGACAGCGCCCGTGGGCGTGACTCCGATGGGCGCGCCCGCCGCGCGAATCGCGCGCGCCGACGGGCAGCAAGAACGTGCGGGTACCATAGCGTGAAGCGACCCGGCCTCCAAAGGAGATTTCACGAAAAGGCGCAGGCGCGGCGGGACCGGGGATGAGCGCGGCGGGCAAGCGCCGTGCCGGGCGCGTTGCGCGGTGCGAACGCGCGCGCTACGTGGCGGAATCAGGGAGCTTGCGCTCGACCGAGACCACGTGCCAGCGGCGCCGCCCGGGGCCTTCGCCCAGCTCGACCTCGTCGCCGATCGCGCGGCCCATCAGGGCGCGGCCCACCGGCGCCTGGAACGAGACCACGTTCCCGCCGTGGTGATGTTCGCCCTCACCCAGGATCCAGTAGGTGAGGAGTTCCTGGTCCTCGCTCTCGAGCACCACCTCGGTGCCGAGGCCGACGATGCCGTCCTTGTGCTCGACGTCGTCCACGAAGCGCGCCCGGGCGAGCCGCAACTGGAGCGAGGCCGCCAGCCTGCTCATGTTCGACTGCTTGAGCTTCGCCGAGTGGTACTCGGCGTTCTCGCGCAGGTCGCCCAGCTCGCGCGCCTTCTGGATGGTGGCGGGGATGGTGGTGCGCAGCTCGCGCTCGAGCCGCTCGAGCTCGGCCTTGAGCCGCTCCCAGGTGGCGCGCGTCATCACCGGCAGGTCGGTGTCCTCGGCCTGCTGCCCGACGCGCTCGAACAGCCGGTCGGTGCGCTGCTGGCGCGCCGCGGTCACCGCGGCAGCCTCCTCGCCGAGTCCCAGGCGTTCCAGGGCTTCGAGCGCCGGGAACAGGAAGCGGTCGCTCGATCGCCACCGCCGCAGCACCACCCGCACCTTGAGCCGCGTGTCCTCCGGGCACGGCCGCCCGCCGAGCAGGCCGTCGAACGCCCCGCCGGGCTCGAGCCAGCGCAGCAGCTTCTCGCCGGTCGAGGGCTTCGGGCGGTCCTCGAGCAGCGCCAGCGCCGACCACAGCAGCAGCCACGCGTCGGGCGGCGGGCCCTGGGCGGCCGCCGCCGGCAGCGCGTCCTCGAGCAGCCGGAGCGCGGCGCCCGGGTAGCGCGCGGCATGGAACAGCAGCGTGCGACGCAGGTCGGCGCGTCCGCGCCCGTCGAGCTGCGCGCGGAAGCGCTCGGCCTCCTCGCGCACCGTCGAGAAGCGCGAGTCGAGCGCGGAGAGGATGGCGTCCGATTCGACGCCGGCCGCGTGGGAGACCTCGAGCAGCGCGCGCTGCTCGTCCTCGGTCGTGAGATCGGAGATGGCGAGCCCCTGCTCCCAAAGGCTCCGGAGCACCTCGATCCACGCCGGCGCGCGGTCGGGGAACCAGCGCGCGACGTAGAGCCCGGCGCGCGCGCGGTCCGCGCGGTCGGCCTCGTCGTCCACCATGACGCGCTGCACGAACCTGCCGAAACGCTGCGCCAGCGCGGACTCGGCGCCCGGGTGCTGCGTGAGGAACTTGCGCAGCGTGGCGAGGTTGGTCTTCGCCGGCTTGCGCGGCTCGAGCGCGGGGAGCGGCACGTCCCCGGCCGGTTCCGTCGCCCCGCCGGTCGCGGGCCTGAGCCGGTAGTGCTGCTCGAAGGCGCGCGAGGGGTCGATGAGCGGGTGCTTCGCGGCGGCCGCGCGCGCGCGGCGCCAGAACGCATTCCATGCGGCGAGCGGCACCAGCTCGGAGCCCACCAGGAACACCTTGATCCGTTGCGCGTCGCCGGCTCCGCCCATCGAGCGGAGCGCGCGCGCCAGCACCTCGCCCGGATCCTCGGCGCGCAGCCGCTCGAATTCCGCGGGACGCGTGAGCCGCAGCAGCCGCAGGTCGTCCTCGGCGAGCGGCGTGAGCGTGCGGCGCGCCGCGCCGTAGGGCATCCTGTGCCCGCGCGCGTGCGCGAAATCCACGTGCACGGTCTCGCCGTCGTCGCCGGCCACCCGGCCCGCACCGAAGGAGCCGTGCCACACCGCCCCCCCGGGCGGCAGTACCGCGATCTGGTCGAAGCGCTCGAGCGCCTCGAGCAACGGCTTCGCCGGATCACCGGCGCCGGAGGCGCGGATCACCGCCTCCGCGTCGGGAAGCTCGCGCCCCGGGCCCTGGCGCAGCGATTCGACCAGCGCCGCGCGGAAGCGCTCGCCGCCGGCCGCGCCCTCCCGCTCCAGCGCGGCCTGCGCCGCCGCCCGCAGCGGTGCCAGGCACTCGCCCGCACGGCCGGCGCGCGCCACCTCCGGGAAGGTGATGCGCAGCAACTGCTCGCACTCCGGGAACTCGCCGCGGCCGGCCAGCACCGGCAACTGCTCGACGAGGCGCACCAGCCCGTCGTGCTCGGCGTGCTCGACGAACTCCAGCGCCGCCTCCTCGAGCCCCGCGCAACGCCCCTGCGCCGCGAACTGCGGCACCAGCTCGATGAGCAGGTCGCGACGGCGTTGTGGCTCGCCCGCCTCCCCGAGCCGCACCGCCACCAGCAGGCCGAGCTCGAGGTCCTCGGGCACGATGGCCCACGCGCGCTCGAGCGCCTCGATGCGCGCCGGGTCCTGCCCGAGCCCCTCGTGCGCGCGCACCAGCAACCGCGCGGCGGCCTGGGTCTCCTCGAGCGCCAGCGCGCGCTCGGCCACCGCCACCAGCGGCTCCCAGAGCCCCGTCGCGCCGAGCTTCTCGCCCAGCGCGAGCAGAGTCTGGTGGGCGCGCTCGACCTCGCCGTTCAGCGCGCAGGCCGCGGCGAGCAGGTACTCGACGCCGGTCGAGGCACCGCCCTGTCGCAGGCGCGCGGCGCACTCGTCGCGCACCGCGGTCACCACGCCTTCGGACTGCGCCGCATGCGCGAGCGCTTCCAGACGCTCGCGCGCCTCGGGGACGAGGTCGGTCGCGTCCTCGCCGCGCAGCACCGCAGAAAGGGCTTGCCGGGTGGTCATGCGCTCGCAGGTGGAGGGTCCGGGCCGTGAGAAAGGGCGCCCATGATGGCCCAGCGGCTCGCGCGTGGCAAGGCGCCGCGAACCGGGGCAGCACGTACGGGAGATCGCCCGCTGCGCCGCCTGACCGTCATCCGATCCCGGAGGTCCACCGCGCGCCGGCGCCCGCGGGCGCTTGTGCCACCCGGGGGCACGGCCTAGACTCCGGCGCGATGAAGATCTACACGCGCACCGGAGACGACGGCACCACCGGCCTGCTCGGCCCCGGCCGGGTGTCCAAGCACGCGACCCGGGTGGAGGCCTACGGGTGCGTGGACGAGCTGAACGCCGCCCTCGGGCTGGCGCGCTCGCTCGACGAGGCCGGCTGGCTCCGGGCGGAGCTCACCACGCTGCAGGGCCGTCTCTTCCAGCTCGGTGCCGAGCTCGCGGCCCCCGAGCCCGGCGCGCTCGGGGCGCTGGAGCGCATCGGCGACGACGACGTGGCGACGCTCGAGCGCTGGATCGACCGGCTCGACTCCGAGCTGGCCCCGCTCGCGAGCTTCCTGCTGCCGGGCGGCTCGCGGCTCGGCGCGCAGCTCCACGTCGCGCGCACCGTGTGCCGGCGCGCCGAGCGCCGCGTGGTGGCGCTGCGCCAGGAGGAAGCGGCGGTCGAGCCGCGGCTGGTGCGCTACCTCAACCGCCTCGCCGACCTGATCTTCGTCATGGCGCGCTGGTGCAACCTGCGGGCGGGCGCGCCCGAGACCGAGTGGAAACCGGCCCGGCGCTGAGCGGGCGACCCGGCCCGGGCGCGCCGCGAGCGCCGGCCGCGCCGCCGGGTCGCCGGAGCACGCACGGAGCCTCATGCGCAGCCGCGGGCCCACGAGCGGCGGGGCCCCCGCACGCGGACCCCGCCCGCTGGACAAGCGGTGCGACCGCGGCCATAATGCCGCCGCACACCTTCCGAGGAGGGCCTATGCACCGGATGCCGGTCGGCATCGCAGCCGGCCGCCGCTCCCCTCGCGAGTGGCTCCCCGCCCTGGTTCTCGCGCTCGCCGTGGCCTGTCCGGCCGGCGCGGACGTGGTGGTGAAGGAGAAGACGGTCGCCGAGGGCCTGGGCGGTTTCGGCGACGGCACCACCAGCCGCACGCTGATCGTGGCGGGGGACAAGAGTCGCTCCGAGGACGAGTTCACCTACACCGGCAGGCTCAAGACGTTCGTGGGCGGCAAGCCCCGCACCAGCATCTCCATCATCCGGGTCGACCGTGAGCTGATCTGGAACGTCGAGCCCGAGAAGAAGAAGTACACCGAGCTGACCTTCGCCCAGATGCGCGCCATGATGGAGCGGGGCGCGGCGGAGATGGACAAGGCCGCCGCGGAGCAGCAGCCGAAGGACGCCGAGATGACGTTCACGGTGGACGTCCGGCGCACCGGCGCGAAGCAGTCCGTGAACGGGTTCCCGGCCGAACAGGTGGTGATCACCTGCACCGGGAAGCCGAAGAGCCCGCAGCAGGGCGCCGAGGCGGGCGAGATCCGGCTGGTCATGGACCAGTGGCTCACCAGGGGTGCGCCCGGCTCGGAAGAGCTGACCGCCTTCTATCGGAAGTTCTCCGAGAAGCTCGGCCTCGACCAGACGATGTCCGGGATCTCTCCCGTGGCGCGCCGCATGTACGGGAACGCCATGAAGGAGATGGCGTCGAAGCTGAAGGGCCTGGAGGGCTGGCCGGTGAAGAGCACGTTCACCATCGAGCGCACCCAGCTGGCCGCGGCCGCCGAGGCCCAGGCGCAGGCGGCCACCGCAGCGCAGGGGCAGCGGGAGGCCGCGAAGGCCGAGCACGCTAAGGCCGAGCAGGAGACCCGGGCCGAGGAGAAGAGACAGGACGAGCAGGAGGCGAAGGACATCGGCTCGGAGGCCGCCAGCGGCGGCGGCGGCGTGGCCGGGAAGCTCGGCGGCTTCCTGGGGCGCAAGCTCGCGAAATCGGCGCAGAAGAAAGCCGAGGAACATGCCGAAAAGAAGGCCGACGAGATGACGGCCCCGAGCACCGGGCCGACCGGGGGTGCGCTGTTCAAGGTCGTCACCGAGGTGCTTGGCATCTCCACCTCCCCCGCACCCGCCGGCAGCTTCGAAGTCCCCGCCGGCTGCAAGCTGCAGAAGAGCGAGAACAGGTAGGAACGGACGCGGGGCGCCGCAAGGCCAGCTCCCGGAACCCGCCCCCTGCACGCTCAGGTCGTACACCCCGCGTCCCCGCATCGGCGCCTGCACACCTGCCGCTTCCGGCGCCATGACCAGGGGTCCGCATAAGGAACGCTCATGAGATCACGTCGTCGCCGGCCTCGAGGACCGCGGCCCGCCCAGGCGGGAGCCCCCCCCGAGAACGGATTCACGTCGGGCGGCGGGCCCGCCCCCACCCCCGGTGGGCACCCGGCAGGCGCCCCGTCCGGAGGTTTCGCCGCTCCTCCCGCTTCCGGCCAGCGCCGCCGGCGGCGCCGCCAGCGGGGCGGCAATCGCACCCTCAACAACGCCGCGCCCCAGCCATACGGCGGCAACAACGTGGCCGCGGGGCCACGTCCGCAGGGCGGACGCCGGCGCCGGGGCGGAGGCGGTGGCGGCGGCAACGGGAGGTCCGAGAAGCGCCGCGGCCTCGAGTTGCTGCGCGAGATGCAGCAGGCGGGCGCCGCCTTGGACCCGACCGAGCGCCTGATCCTCGAGTTGCCGCCGGGCCAGGGCAAACCGCCCTACGAGGACCGGATCACCGGCCGCGCCATCGACATCATCGCCCCCCTGGGCCGCGGCCAGCGCTGTCTCATCGTCTCCCCGCCCAAGGCCGGCAAGACCCGAATCCTCCAGAGCATCGCCGCATCGGTCGCCCACAACCACCCCGAGGTGGCGATCTACGCGCTGCTCGTGGACGAGCGGCCCGAGGAGGTCACCGACTTCAAGCGCAACACCCCCGCCCAGGTCATTGCCGCCTCGAGCGACATGTCCGTGCAGGAGCACATCGAGACGGCCGAGGGTGCCATGGAGGTCGTGGCGGCCCAGGTGCTCGAGGGCAAGGACGTGGTGCTGCTGCTCGACTCGATCACGCGGCTCGCGCGCGCCTACAACAACGCCTCGGAGGGCAGCGGCCGCACGCTCTCCGGCGGTCTCGACGCCGCGACCATGCAGGCGCCGCGCATGATCTTCGGCGCGGCGCGCAAGATCGAGGGCGGCGGCTCGCTCACCATCGCGGGCACGGCGCTCATCGACACCGGCTCGCGCATGGACCAGGTCATCTTCGAGGAGTTCAAGGGCACCGGGAACAGCGAGCTCTACCTGTCGCGCGAGCTGGCCGAGCGCCGCATCTACCCGGCCATCGACGTGGCCAAGAGCGGCACGCGCAAGGAGGAGAAGCTCTACCCGCCCGAGGTGGTCCCGCGCCTGCACCTGCTGCGCCGCGGCCTGGCGGGCCTTCACCCCCAGGAGGCCATGCAGAAGCTCCTGGAGCTGCTCACCCGCTGGAAGACCAACGCGGAGATCTTCGAGCTGCTACGGGGTTGAGAGGGAACGCGTTGGCGCGAGGCCCGCGCCCCGATGCCTGAGGGCTGCCGCAGGATTCACGTTCCCGTGACGCCTGCTCCCCGCTGTCGCGGTAAGAATCTCCGTGTCGGGGCGAATCCAATCGCCGCGGTCGGCATCAAGAGGGCAGATCTTGGGAGACGGTGTTCTTGGACCCTCGGGTGCGGCCCCCGAGACCGGGAGTGCCTCTCCCAATAAAACCACCCCGCTCACCTCACGGTGGGCGGGGTGAACTTCTTTTTCGCGGCGCCGCCGCGCCTGCCCGGCGCGCGTCCCGCCTGGAGGCGGGCTCCTGGCCCGCATCAATCCGACGCCGCCCCGACCTCAGCAGCGCTCGACGAACTCCCCGGTGCGGGTGTCGATCTTCACGCGGTCGCCCGGCTCGATGTAGGACGGGACCTTGATCTCGAGGCCGGTCTCGAGGATGGCGGGCTTCGCGGTGTTCTGCACCGCCGCACCCTTGATGTTGGGCGTGGTCTCCCTGACCTCGAGCTCCACGAACATCGGCACGTCGATACCCACGACGCGGCCCTCGAAGTACTGCGCGGTGAGGACCATCCCCTCGGTGAGGTAGCCCACGTTGTCGCCCAGCACGTCAGAGTGGAGCGACATCATCTCGTAGTTCTCGGTGTTCATGAAGTGGTAGTCGTCGCCGGCCCGGTAGCTGAACTGGAGCTTGTGCTCGTCGAGGCTGGCCCGGTCCACCTTGTCCTCCGAGCGGAAGCGGTGCTCGGCGTTGGACCCGGTCTCGATGTTCACCAGGCGGGTCTGCACCATGCCGCGCCAGTTCCCCGGCGTGACGTGCAGCACGTTCGTCACGCGGTGCGGCTTGCCATTGTGCATGATGACCATGCCCACCTTGAGTTGCGTCGCAGCGATCACGAAGGGCTCCTGGTTGCCGGCGTCAGGGTCGAGGGGACCGCGGCCCCTCGAGGGGCCTCCCCACCGGAAAAGCGGCGCGACAGTCTGCCGGAAGCCCGCCACGAACGCAACATGCGCCCCGGGCTTCCACGCACCCGCGAACCGACGCGGCACTTCTCCGCACGGGAGCCGGGGAGGAAGGCGGGGGCATCCTGACGCGCGACCGCGATGGCACCCCCAAAACCATCGGCCGGGGCTCGCGCCCCGGCCGATGCGTGTTGCCGATGCACCTGCGGGCTAGAAGTCCTCGCCGCCGTAGCCCCCGCCACCCGGCGCGGCCGGCGCCTTCTTCTTCTCCGGGATCTCGGTGACCAGCGCCTCGGTCGTCAGCAGCAGGCTCGCCACGCTCGCGGCGTTCTGGAGCGCCGTGCGGCCGACCTTGGTCGGGTCGATGATCCCGGCCTCGAACATGTCCACGAACCTCTCCTGATCCACGTCGAAGCCCGTGAACTTCTTCTCCTTCTTCACCTGCTCCACGATCACCGAGCCCTCGAGCCCGGCGTTGGCGCACAGGGTCCGCAGCGGCTGCTCGAGCGCGCGCCGGACGATGTTGACGCCCACCTTCTCGTCGGACGCCAGCGTCTCGCCGAGCTTCTCGAGCGCCGGCAGGCAGCGGATGTAGGCCACGCCGCCGCCCGGCACGATGCCCTCCTCGACCGCCGCCCGCGTCGCATGCAGTGCGTCCTCGACGCGGGCCTTCTTCTCCTTCATCTCGGTCTCGGTGGCCGCGCCGACGTTGATCACCGCCACGCCGCCCGCGAGCTTGGCGAGCCGCTCCTGGAGCTTCTCGCGGTCGTAGTCGGAGGTCGTGTCCTCGATCTCCTTCTTGATCTGCCCGATCCGGCCCTGGATGTCGACCTTCTTACCCGCGCCGTCGACGATGGTCGTGTTCTCCTTGTCGACGGTGATGCTCTTGGCCCTGCCCATGTCCTCGATGCGGACGTTCTCGAGCTTGACGCCGATATCCTCGCTGATGACCTTGCCGCCGGCGAGGACCGCGATGTCCTCCATCATGGCCTTGCGGCGGTCGCCGAAGCCCGGCGCCTTGACCGCGCACACCGCCAGCGTGCCACGCAGCTTGTTGACCACGAGCGTGGCGAGCGCCTCGCCCTCGACGTCCTCGGCGATGATGAGAAGGGGCTTCGCCCGCTGCGCGATCTTCTCGAGAATGGGCAGCAGGTCCTTCATGTTCGACAGCTTCTTCTCGTAGAGGAGGATGAAGGCATCTTCCAGCTTCGCCTCCATGTCCTCCTTCTCGGTCACGAAGTAGGGCGAGATGTAGCCCTTGTCGAACTGCATGCCTTCCTTCGGCTCCAGCGTGGTCTCGACCGACTTGGCCTCCTCGACCGTGATGGTGCCGTCCTTGCCCACCTTCTCCATCGCCTCGGCGATGATCTTGCCGATGAGGTGATCGGAGTTCGCCGAGATCGTGGCGACCTGCTCGATCTCCTTGTTCTCCTTCACCGTGCGGCTGAGCTTCTTGAGCTCCTCGACGACGCTCTCGACGGCCCTGTCGATGCCGCGCTTGATCGCCATCGGCGACGAGCCGGCGGTCACGTTCTTGAGGCCCTCGCGGAAGATGGCCTCGGCCAGGACGGTCGCGGTGGTGGTGCCGTCGCCCGCGACGTCCGAGGTCTTGGAAGCCACCTCGCGCACCATCTGCGCGCCCATGTTGTGGTAGGGCTCGTCGAGCTCGATCTCCTTCGCGACCGTCACGCCGTCCTTGGTCACGGTCGGGGAGCCCCACTTCTTGTCCAGCACGACGTTGCGCCCGCGCGGCCCGAGGGTGACCTTGACCGCCTTCGCCAGGATCTCCACGCCCTCGAGGATGGCCTGCCGGGCCTGCTCGCTGAAGAGCAACTGCTTGGCTGCCATGTTGCCTCCTTGGAAGACTTCAGCGCCCCGCGCGCCGCCATGGGCGCGGGAGCGTGGTTCGTGTCTACTTGCTGCTGGTGAGCACGCCCAGGACGTCGTCCTCGCGGAGGATGACGTACTCGACGCCGTCGATCTTCACGTCGGTCCCGCTGTACTTGCCGATGAGGATGCGGTCGCCCTTCTTCACGTCCAGCGGGACGAGCTTGCCTTCCTCGGTCTTGCGCCCGGGGCCGACGGCGACGACCTCGCCCTCCTGCGGCTTCTCCTTCGCGGTGTCGGGGATGATGATCCCGCCCCGCACCGTCTCCTTCTCCTCGATGCGGCGGACCAGGATGCGGTCAGCGAGAGGACGGACGTTCATGATTCCTCCTGGTAGCGGCCCGGACGGGCCGTCGTTGGGATGTGGGACCGCTGCAGCACCGGCCGCCGCGCTCCCGGGGCGGCAGATGCGAGTCAGCGCGTCGCCATTCCGCAGGCCAGGTGCGACCCGCGGCTGGCTCGCCGGGCGAGCCTTTCAACCTTCTGGAGTGGTTCGACTTGAGATTCTGCACCGGGAGCCTGCCGGAGCCTGCACGAGGCGGCCTCCCGGGCCGGCTTTGCCCAAATGACACGGCGTGACTGGCAGTGGCCGCCGAGCGGCGCCAACTTGCCAGCAAGGCCCCGTGATGTCAAGCGGGAAGTCGGGCTGGCCGGGGCGCCGGGGATGGCGCGCGGGCAGGGCTCAGGGACGGGCGGGAGCGGACGGACGCAAGCTGCCGGATGCGCGGGAGCGCGCGCCGGCCGGGCTCAGCGGGGCTTTTCGAACAGCGCCTGGCGCGGCAGGCCGTCGAGGAAGCCGGTGCTGATCTGGCCTTCCAGCCTGAGGCGCTGGCGCGGCACCGGCACGCGGCTGCGGGTGAAGGCCACGATGGTGTCGCGGCCTTGCACAAAGTAGAAGGCATGGCCCCCGCCCAGCGGGAACACGTCGCCGACGCTGCCGGTCACCACCACGGAACGGCCGTCGAACTGCCCCGGATGACTCCGGATCTCCGAGAGCGGCGTGCCCGGATCCCGGCGGGGCACCAGCCACAGGCCCGCGACGAGCAGGGCCAGCCCCGCCGCGGCCGCGACCAGCATGCGCCAGTCGTGGCGGAGGTTGTCCCCGAACACCACCCACCAGGGCTCTTCGAGCGGGGCCAGCGCATGTCCGGCGGGCTTCTCCGGAGCCTCCTTCCCGGACGGGAACTCCGGCTTGGCGGGCTGGATCTCCAGGTCATCGAACTCGGGCTCGACGCGGCGCTTCGGGCGCGCCAGCCTCGGGGGCAGCGGCAGGCTGCTGGCGGCCGCACTCCACGCAACGGGCGCGGCGGCAGGCTCGGGCGCCGGCGGCGCGACGTCGAGCTCGCGCGGCGGGGGTTCCTCCTCGATCGAGGCGGGCTCGCCCGGGCGTCCTGGCGGCGCCTCCACCGGAACCGGCGGCCCACCGCCGGGCCGGAACAGCACGGGACGCGGAAGCAGCTCGCGCTCCTTCTGCTTGCGCTCCAGCTCGGAGACGAATCCCTCGTCCGGGCCCACCAGCCAGTCGGGGCGACGGCGCGGCGCGGCCGCTCCGGAAGTGGGTGCCGGGTCGGGGCCCTGCTCGGGCAACTCTCGGGCCGGCTCTCCGGCCCCCTGGAACGCCATCACGGACCTCCCGCCAGGTGACTGTGGGACTCCCGGCGTTATCGGCGGGAAGGGGCCGGGGTCTTAGCCCCCCGGAAGGTCAGTCCAGAGAATACCGGCGGAGCTTCCGGTACAGCGTCCTGAGCCCGATGCCCAGCATGGCGGCCGCGCGGGGCTTGTCGTTGCCGGCGTGGCGCAGGGTGGCGGCGATGAGCCGGCGCTCCGCCTCATCCACCGTCATGCCCACGCGCAGCTCGAGCTTCTCCCCCGCGCTCTCGACCTCGCGCAGCCGGTCCGGCAGGTCCGAGAGGTCGAGCGCGCGGCGCCCCCGGGCGAACACCGCCATCCCCTCGACGGTGTTCCTGAGCTCGCGCACGTTGCCCGGCCACGGATGGCGCATGAGCCGGTCGAGCACGCCGCGCGTGACACCGGCGACCCGGCGCCCGTGCTCGCGGTTGAACTCGCGGACGAAGCGCTCGACCAGCAGCGGGATGTCCTCGGGGCGCTCGCGCAGCGGCGGCATCTGGATGCGCACCACACCCAGCCGGCAGAACAGGTCCTCGCGGAAGCGCCCCGCCCCGACCTCGGCGGCGAGGTCCCGGCTGGTGGCGGCGACGAGCCGCACGTCGGTCCTTATGGTCTCGGTGCCGCCCACGCGCTCGAACGAGCGGTCCTGCATCGCGCGCAGCAGCTTGACCTGGATCGCGGGCGGCAGCTCTCCGATCTCGTCGAGGAACAGCGTCCCGCCATCGGCGAGCTCGAAGCGGCCGCGCCCGGAGCCGCTCGAGCCGGCGAGCTCCCCGCGCTCGTGGCCGAACAGCTCGCCTTCGATGACGCCCTCGGCCAGCGCGCCGCAGTTCACCCACACGAAGCGTTCGCCCTTGCGCGGACTGTTCTGGTGGATGGCCTGCGCCACCAGCCCCTTGCCCGTGCCCGTCTCGCCCTCGATGAGCACGGTGGCGCGCGTCGCGGCGATGTGCCGCACCTGTTCCATGACGCGCACGATGGCGCGCGAGCGTCCGGTGAGCCGCTCGAAGCCGAAGCGCTCGTCGAGCTGCGACTCCATCTCGACGACGCGCGCTGCCAGCGCCTGGTGCTCGAGGCCGTGGCGCAGCACGGTGAGCAGCTTCTCGTGGTTGAGCGGCTTGACCTGGAAGTCCGCGGCGCCCTGGCGCATCGCCTCGACCGCCTGGGCGATATCGGCCGTCCCGGCGATCACGACCGCGCAGACTCCGGGGTTCTTCTCGCGGGCGCGCCGCAGCAGGCTCATGCCGTCGATGCGCTGAACGCGCAGCTCCATGACCAGGCAGTCCACGCGGGCCCGGTCGAGCGCGTTGGCCGTCGATGCGCTGAACGCGCAGCTCCGTGACCAGGCAGTCCACGCGGGCCCCGTCGAGCGCGTTGCAGGCGCCCTCGCCGTCCCGCACCCAGACGACCTCGAGGTCGTTCGCGCGCAGGAAACCGACGAGCGCCCCGGTGGCGTCGCTCTCGCGGTCCACGACGAGGACGGCAGGTCTGTCCTTCTCCATAGGGGTTTCCGGCGCGGCGCGCCCGGACGCCCGGCGGGCTACTTCAGCCGCTCGAGAGCCGCCAGCGCGCGCTCGTTGCTCGGGATCTCCGCGGGGGTCGGTGCGATCTCGCCGTGCGCGACCCGGCCTTCGCGGTCCACGATGAACAGGGCCCGGCCGCTGAAGCGCTTCTCCGGCATGTAGACGCCGTACGCCTCGCTGGCCCGGTGGTCGAAGTCGGAGAGCAGCGGGAACGTGAGGCGGAGCTTCCGCGCGAACTCCTGGTTCGCGTACCAGCTGTCCACGCTGATGCCCAGCACCTGCGCATCGAGCGTCTCGAAGCGCCCGATCTCCGCCTGGATCTCGGGCAGCTGGTGCGTGCACACCGGCGAGAACGCGAGCGGGTAGAACACCAGCACCACGTTCCTGTGCCCGCGATACTCCGAGAGGGTGACCGGTTGCCCGCCGGGGCCCTTGAGCTTGAAGTCCGGGGCGGCTTCTCCGACCTGTGGCGGCTGCATGGATCCTCCGGCATGGGACGGGCGGTGCGCGCGGTCACCATTATCGGGGCGGGCTGCGCGGTGTCAACGCGCGGCCCGCCCGGGCTAGAACGGCACTCCGGTCTCGGCGCGCGCGGTGACGCGGCGCGGGGCCAGCCGCAGCGCGTCCTGGCTCGCGGCGGCGAGTTCGGCCAGCGTGCGCACGCCGCGCTCGCGCTCCCAGCGCTCGGCCAGCACCACGAGCAGCCGCGCGGTGGTCAGCGCGTCGCCCAGCGCGCGGTGCCCGGTCTCGCGCGGGAGCCTGAAGCGCGCCGCGAGGGCGCCCAGCGAGTTCCCGCCCGAGTCGAACAGGCCCCGCGCCAGCCCCAGCGTGTCCACGACCGGGTTGAGGAGCGGCGGCTGGCCGGCACCGCTCAAGAGCGCCGCCAGGAACGGCAGATCGAACGCCGCGTTGTGGAGCGCGATGGGCAGGTCGCCGCAGCGCCGGCGCAGCTCGGCCGCGACCGGCGGCGGTTCGGGCGCCTGCGCCACCATCGCGTCGGTGATGCCGTGCACCGCGGCGGCGGCGGGCGGGATCGGGCGGCCGGGCCGCACCAGCGTGGCCCAGGTGTCGCGCACCACGCCGTCCTCGAGCGTGACGCTCGCGACCTCGACCAGCGCGTGGCCCGACGCCGGGTCGAGACCCGTGGTCTCGGTGTCGAGGACCGCGAGCCGGACGCCGTGGAGGAGCGACATGGGTGCGGCTGCCAGGCCGCTCAGCGCGGCGCGCGGTCCGCGCTCTTCACGAAGTCGTCGAACGACACCCCGCGGTCGAGGTGCCCGTCGCCGACGTAGCGAAGGAGCAGCAGGAAGCGGTCAGCCGGGATGTAGCCCGGCACGTTCGCCAGGTGGCCGCCTTTCGCATCGAGGAAGATGGTGGTCGGATAGCCACTCACGCGGAAGCGCGAGGCCAGCGAGCGCGCCGTGTAGTCCTTGCCCTCGTACGACGCGGCGTCCGAGGCCTCGGCGTTCAGCCGCACCGCGACGAACCTGCGGGACAGGTAGTCGCGCACATCGCTACGCGCGTACACGTCGCGATCCATGCGCTTGCACCAGCCACACCAGTCGGTATAGACGTCCACGAGCACCGGGCGCCGCGTGGTGCTGGCTTCGCGCAGGCCGGCGTCCCACCCGCGCCACAGCGGGTCGGACGGGGACGGGAGGGCTGACAGCGACAGCGCGGCGGCGGCCACGAGAGCGGCGAGGAACGCGCGTTTCATGGAGTGGACTCCGGGTGCCGGGGAGAAGGAAGCGGGCGATATCCTATCATGGGACTCACGCCCTCCCAATCGGGATCCGCGACGCGTGCCGGATTTGCAGCGACTGGACAGGCGTCCGGCGCGACGACCGGGTCTGCACCTGGGGCGCGGCGCGCCGGCGCGTTCAGCCGTGGACGGTGTGGCGCAGTGACTCGGCGACGTGGCGCGGGTCGAACCACACGCCGCACAGCCACGGCGTGCCGAACTGTCCGGGGTTCACGATGATGGTCTCCCCCAGGCGATCGCGCCACGACGAGGAGACGCGCGGAGACTCGTGGATGTGTCCGCTGAGCACGAGCGGCGGCTGGCGTCGCTCGATGAATGCGCGGATCGCGCGCGAGCCGACGTGGACGTGCGCGCCGATCATGTCGCAGCGCGTCCCGCGCGGCGGCGAGTGCAGCACGAACAGGGTGTCCCCGGGGGGCGTCTGCGCCTCGAGCTCCGCGAGCGCTCCGGCGATGGTGGGCGCGCGGTGCGCGGGGTCGAAGCGATGCGGCTCGACCGCGCCGTCGCGGCTCACCCAGCCGTCGAGCCGGGGCGGCGACTCCTCATCGCCGTCTTCCCAGCGCTCCCAGTCCTTGATCCCGAACGGCGTGATCGGGACCCAGGAGAGCCCGGCGAGCCGCACGCCGTCCACGGCGAGCGCGCGGCCGTGGAACACGCGCCACAGCGCGCCCTCGTGCTGTTCGAGCACATCCATGTTGTCCGCCCAGTCGTCGTTGCCCATGAGCACGAGCAGCTCGAGCCCGGGCGCGGCCTCGCGGAGGCGGCGGGCGAACTCCACGAAGAAGCCCTGCAGGAAGACGCGTTGCCGCGTGAGCCCCTCGGAGCCGGTGGCGTGCGGCGCGAGGTCGCCGCCGAGGATGACGACCGGCGGGCGGCGCATCGCGACCTGCGCGACCACCTGCTCGTAGAGGGCGCCCTGGCCGTGCAGGTCGGAAGTGAAGAACCACTCGGACAACGGCGGGCTCCGGGATGCGGGAGGCGGCGGCGCGGGACGTGGCCGCACTCTATCCGGCGGGACGCGCGACCCGCAACCGGCCCGGTGCGCGCGGCGCGTGTCCACGCCGCGTCAAGACGCGGGCGCCCCGGGAGAAAGCCCTTGACCCGCGCCGGAGGCCCTTCTGATAATCCCACGTTGCGCTGGCCTCGTGCCGGCCCTTCCCCGCACTCTGAAAGGAACCGTATGTCCCGGCTGCGTCCCGCGCGCGCCGCCACCTGGCTGGCCGCGCTCCTCCCCATGCTGGCCGGGGCCGTCGCGGCCCCGGCGGGCTCCGCCCCCGTGAACCTGCTCGTCAACCCCGGCTTCGAGTCGCCGCTCGGGGGCCATGCGTGGATGCCCGCGGACTGGGACACCTCGGAGACCAACCTGCCGACGGTGTTCTTCGGGCGCGACACGTTCCTCGTGCACGGCGGCCGCTACGCCGTGAGCGTCGCGAACACGAGCACCCTGTACCCCCTGTGGAACAACTGGAGCCAGGCCGTGCTGGTGGGACCGGAGGCCTGGGGCCGGGATCTCGTGTTCGCGGTGTGGACCCGCAGCAACGGCCTGCAGGGCCGCGCCTACATCCTGGCGCAGGCCTACCGCGACACCGTCGGCAAGATGGCGAAGTCGTGGCAGCTGGACCGCGACGTGGCCGCGAAACGCCTCGGCATCAACAAGGTGGACGACCCGCTCCTCGACCTGGGCTGGAAGCGCCTCTACTTCTCGGACCCCGAGACCGACTGGGTGCACCGCGAAGTGCGGGTGTTCGTGCCGCCCTCGACCAACGTGATCTACCTGCGCTGCGGGCTCATCGGCACCGGCCAGGTGATCTTCGACGACGCGTCGCTCACGCTCGAGCCCGCGCTCCCCGCCGCGCCCGCGCCGCCGGGCGTCAACCTGCTCGCCGATCCCGGGTTCGAGGGCGACGGCAACGCCTGGGAGTACTCGATGCCGCCCTACGAGGGACTGCGCGTCGAGCGCGACACCACGGTGTCCCACTCGGGACGAGCGTCCGTGCGGTGCTACGGCGGCCTCGACGGCTTCTTCCAGGCGCGCGTCGGCGTGTGCCAGCCGATCGGCAACCACAACCTCGCGGGCAAGCGCCTGCGACTCTCGGCCTACGTGAGGACCGACAGTCTCAAGGGCTCGGCGTTCCTGCGGCTCTACGCCCACACGTCGGGCCACGGCATGGTGCAGAGTCTGCCGGGCGATCCCATCTCGGGGACGAACGACTGGAAGCTCGCCTCCGTCGAGCTGGACATCCCGCCCGACGCCTGGCAGGTGTGGGCGTGGTTCGCCTACAACGCGCCGTCGCCCGGCAGGGTGCGTTTCGACGACTGCCTGCTCGAGGTGCTGGGCCCGGCGCCCAAGCCGAAGGCCACGGCAAAGCTTCCGGCGAAGCCGGGAAACGGGAAAAAGCCCACGCGTTGAGCCGGCGGCGCCGCGCGGCGGGCCGCTCCCCCGGGAGCGGATGAAGCCGGGGATTGACAGCGCGGCCCGCGGGCCACAGACTTCTCGGTGCAGCCGGGCAGAAAGAACTCCTTGGCAGGGAGCTTTCGGACCCGACCCGAGACCGCGTCCGCTGCACGCGGTCTGTCGTCCCACGATCGCGAGCCGGGATCACGAGCGAGGTGATCGGTGAGGATCGGCGGGGTGACCGCGTGGGAAGGGGGCTGCGCAGCGCACGGACCGCAGGCCCGAAGCGATTCCCTCTCGTGCGCCCGGAGCGTCCCCTCCCCTCCTTGACGCTCCCCGTGTGCTACATCCAGCGTTTGCCCTTCAGGAACCACCACGTCAGCCCCGCCGTCGCGAGCAGCACGATCCACACGACCAGCAGCGGGTGCCCGCCGAGCCAGCCGAGCTCGGGGAACATGGGCGGCCTGCCCACGTTCATCCCGTAGTAGCTCGTCACCAGCGTCAGCGGCAGGCCGACGGTCGCGATCACCGTCAGGCGCTTGATCACCTCGTTGAGCCGGTTCGAGACGACCGAGACGTGCAGTTCGAGCAGCGCGGCGGTCTCGTCCCGGAACGAATCGAGCAGGTCGCCCACCCGCGCCAGCCGGTCGTAGACGTCGCGCAGGTAGGGCCGCATCTCGGCCGGCACCGGCCGGAACTCGTCGCGGGTGAGCGCGAGCACGGTGTCACGCTGCGGGCCCACGATGCGGCGCAGCGCCGACGTGCCGCGCTTGAGGTGCACGATGCGAGCGTGCGCGGCGCTGTCGGCGTTCTCGAGCACGGACTCCTCCAGCGCATCCAGCTCCTTCGCGATCCGGTCCATGATCGGCATCCAATGGTCCACGAGCACGTCGAGCAGGAAGTGCATGAGCCGCGCGGGCCCGCTCGCGAGCAGCTCGGGGCGCCGTGGGACGACCTCGCGACCGGCATCGATCGAGCGCGTGCGGCCATGGTGGTGCGTCACGAGGAAACGCGGGCCCACCACCATGTCCACGTCGCGCAGGTAGGGCTTCTCGCCGTCCCACCGCGCCGAATGCACGACCACGTAGAGGTAGGCCCCGTAGTCGTCCACCTTGGGCCGCTTCGCCCGGGCCGCCGCCGCCTGCAGCACCAGCGGGTGGATGCCGAGCGGCGCGAGCGTCCCGCGCACCGAGGCCTCGGGCTCGTCCTCGAAGTCGATCCACACCGCGCCCGGGCCCGCGGCCGCGATCGCCGCCGCCTCCGCGGGCGCGACCTCGCGCGCACCCCGCTCGTCCGCCGCCAGGCAGCGGATCACCGCGCGGGCTCCTCGGCCGCCGGCCTTCGCGCCAGGGAAAGCGCCACGCGGATGGTCGCGAGGTGGATCGCGACGGTGTCCGTGACCTCGTGCGCGTAGCCCCCGCCCAGCGTCACCGCCACCGGGATGCCGCGCGCCACGCAGCCTTCGAGCACGCGCCGGTCACGCGCCTCGAGGCCATCCATGGTCAGCGCGAGACCGCCGAGCCGGTCGTCGAAGTAGGGGTCCGCGCCCGCCTGGTAGAGCACGAGATCGGGCGCGAACGCCCACACGTGCCCGAGCGCCTCGTCGAGCCGCTCCAGATACGCCGCGTCACCGGTGCCGTCGGCGAGCCCCACGTCGAGATCGCCGGGCTCCTTGGGCACCGGGTAGTTCGCCTGCTGGTGGAGCGACAGGGTGAACACCGAGTCGTCGTCGCGGAAGATCCGCGCGGTGCCGTTGCCCTGGTGCACGTCCAGGTCCACCACCGCGGCGCGGCACACCCGGCCCTCGCGCTGCAGCACGCGGATCGCCACCGCGAGGTCGTTGATGTAGCAGAAGCCCTCGGCGCGGTCGGGACCGGCATGGTGGAACCCGCCGCCGAGGTTCACGGCCGCGCCGCGGGCCAGCGCCTCGCGTGCCGCCCGGGTGGTCCCGCCCGCGGCCAGCACGTAGGCGTCTACGATGTCGCGTGCCAGCGGCAGCTCGGACATCATGGTGCGCGGGGTCCAGCGCAGCCGCTCGAGATCGTCGAGGTACCCGGGGTCATGGACCAGCAGCAGTTCCTCGCGCGTGGCCGGCGCGGGATCGAGCAGGTCGGACTCCTCGATATCGCCACCGGCCACCAGCCGCTCGCGCAGCATGCCGAACTTCTCCATCGGGAAGACGTGAGGCCCGATGTCGCAGTGGTATCCCGGCGAATGGACGACGGCGGCTCCGGCGTTCATGGCGCCATCGTGCCACGCGGGCCCGGCGCCGCGCAAAGGCGCGTGCCGCGGCCCGCTCCGCTCGGCTACAATACGCGGCCTGCGATGCCCCGCCCCGACGACTGCTCCGCCGCCTTCCGCGCGCTCCGCCGCGCCCTGCTCTCCCGCCGCCTCGCGGCGGTGGGCGGGCTGCTGCGCGTCGAGCTGCTCGCGATCGGGGCGCTCACGGGAGCCTTCATCGCGTGGCAGGCCCGGCTGCCCCTCGACCACCTCGCGCACGACGCCGGTCCGTGGGCGGCCGTCCGGGCCCTGGCGCTGCTGCTCGGCGCGTGCGCGCTCGCGGGCGGAGTGCTGGCCGGCGCCCGGCACCGGCGTCGCCTCGCGGGCGGCGCGCCGGAGCTGCCGTGGCTCGCGCTCCCGGTCGCGGCCACCGCGCTGGCGCGTCACCTCGCCTGGGAGTCGGGGTTGCACGCGCTGTGGACCGCGGTCCCCGCGGTCGCGCTGCTGGCCGCAGCGCTCGGCCTCGTGCCGGCGTGGGCACTGGCGCTGCTGGCCGCGGGAGCCGCCGCCGCGCTGGCCGGCTGCGCCCGCCTGGGCTGCGCCCTGGCCTGGGCGCTGGCGGTGCGGCGGCTGCCGGAGGGGCCAGGTGAGCCGCTGCGGCGCCTGCTCTCCGCCGCGATGCTGCGCGGGCGGGCGGCGCGGCTTCCCACGCCGCGCTGGACCGGCAGCACCTGGCGTGCGCTGCTCGACAAGGACCTGCGACTCTCGTGGCGCCCCACACCCGCGCGCGGGCCCGCCGTGACCTGGCTCGCGATCACGGTGCTGGCGGCCGCGGTGTGGCTGGCCCCGGTCGAGCGGCCGCTCGCCGGCATGCTCTCCGCCGCGCTGGTGCTCGCCGCCGCCGCCGCGCTCGGCGACTGGCTGCTGGCGCTGGCGTGCTGCGACCCCTTCGCCGCGCTGCGCGGCCTCCCGCTCGGACCCCGTGCGGTGTGGGGAGCGCGCGCGACCTGGGTCGCCGCGGGCGCGCTCGCCACGGCGGCGCTGCTCGCGCTCGCGGCCCGCGGGCTCGACTCCGGCGCGCGCGCGACGTTCCTCGTGTGGTGCGCCGGCGCCACGCTCGCCGTCGGCCTGCTGGCGGTCCACTACGGCATGACCTTGTTCCCGCGCGGCGCGGCGGCGCGGCGGCTCTTCGGGCTCATGCTCGGCCTCGCGCTCGCGGCGAGCCTGATGATCCCGCTCTTCGGCTGGCTCGTGCTGCTGGCGGCCCTGGTCCATTCGGCGCGCCGGCTGCCGCGCTGGTGGCGGCTCGAGGAGCGCGAATGCTGAGGGTCGAAGGGCTGACCCGCCGATACGGCGACCTGCTCGCGCTGGACCGGGTCTCGCTCGAGGTCCGCCCCGGCGAGATCGTCGGGCTGCTGGGCGCGAACGGGGCGGGCAAGAGCACGCTGCTGCGCACCGCGGCGGGGCTCCAGGCCCCCGACGCCGGCAGCGTCACGGTGGCAGGCGTGGACCTCGCGCGCGATCCGCGCGAGGCGGCGCGCCGGCTCGGCTATGCCGCGGAGGAGCCGTCGTTCTACGACGAGCTCTCCGCCGACGAGCACCTGGCGTTCGTCTCGGCGGTGCGCGGCCTCGCACCGGAAGACGGGCGGGCGCACGCGCGCAGGCTGCTCGAGCTGCTCGAGCTCGCGGGGCGCGCCGACGAGCCGGTGCGCCGCTTCTCGCACGGCATGTGCAAGAAGCTCTCGTTCGCCGCCGCCGTGCTCCACGAGCCGCCGGTGCTGCTGTGCGACGAGGCGCTCGAGGGATTCGACGTGGCCGCGGCGCTCGCCGCGAAGCAGGAGCTGCGCCGTCTCGCCGCCGCGGGCTGCGCGGTGCTGTTCGCGAGCCACATCACCGAGACCGTCGAGCGCCTCTGCGACCGCGCGGTCATCCTCCACCGGGGCCGCAACGCCCGTACCCTGGACCGCATGGCCTGGGGCGCGCCCGCCACAGGGCTTTCCCCGCTCGAGCGCGAGTTCCTCGCGGTCGCACGCTCCACCTGAACCTCAGGAGATCCCCATGCGACGTCCCGCGCTCCTCCCCCTGCTGGCCCTGGTCCTCGCCGCGGCGGCCCACGCCGGGCTCCCCGCTTCGCGCGCGCGGGTGCTGCTCACGGTCGCGGACTCGCCCGCCGCCCTGCGCGCGGGCCTGCTGGCGATCGCGGACTCGATCGAGGCCGCCGACCGCTACGGCGCCGGCGAGGCGCACTACTTCGCGGGCCTGAGCTACGATCGCGCCGCGCTCCCCGAGAGCGCGCTCGCCTGCTACCGGCGGGCGGTGATGTTGCGCGGCGGGAACGAGGAGTTGTTCGCGCTCTCGGACCTGCTCCTGCGGCGCCGCGACGCCGGTGACGTCGCCGAGGCGCTGCGCTGGCTCGAGCCCGCGCTCGCGGGGTCGCCGGACGGCGACGCCGCGGCGCGCGCGGCCCTGCAGGGGCGCGTGGCGTGGGCGCAGTTCCTCGCCGACCGGCCCGACAGCGCCGCGGCGCTGTTCGAACCGCTGGAGCCGCGACTCGCCCTGCGGTCCGAGTGGCGCTACCGGCTCGCCCGCGTCGCGATGGCCCGTGGGGACTACCGGCGCGTCGTGGACATGCTCATCCCGAACGCCGTGCTCTCGCGCACCAGCGACCTCGAGGTGCTGGACCTGCTCGAGCGGGCGTCGGACAAGCTCGGCATGCTTCGGCGCGTGAAGGACGAGGTGCGGCGCGCGATCGAGGTGCGCGACCGCGTCGAGCGCGCGCACGCCGCTGCGCTCGGCGGGCAGCGCGTGCGCTTCAGCGCCTCGGACGGCTTCCCGCTCGGCGGACTCGCCGTGCCGGCGGCCGGCACGCGCCGCCACCGCGCCGCGGTGATCGTGGTGGCCGCCGGCGACACGCTGCTGGCCTACGACAGCCTGGTCGTGGCGCTGCGAGCCCACGGGGTCTCGGTCATGCTGCTCGACCCGCGCGGCTCGGGCTGGTCGGTGGCGCCTGCGTGCCCGATGCCGGAGGCGTGGGTCGGGCGCCAGCAGGCCACGCACGCGCGAGTGGCGCTGGACGTGCGCGATGCCCTGCGCGCCCTCGCCCGGGTGACCCCGGTGGACACCGGCGCCTACCTGGCCGCCGGCGCGGGGTCCAGCGCCTCGATCGCGGTCGAGGCCGCCACGGTCGACCGCCGCATCCGCGCGCTGCTGCTGGTGAGCCCGACGCCCGCCCCGGTGGACCGCGGGACGACCTGCTCGCGGCTGGCCCGACTCCAGCTCCCGGCGTTCTTCCAGATCGCGCCCGAGGACTACACGGTGACCTGGGAGATCACCGACGCGCTCTACCAGGCCGGCAACCGCGCGGCCTCGCGCGTCGCGGACTCGGCTTCGCCGGGCCACGGCGCGGCGCAGTTCGCGGCCGATCCCGCCCTGGCGCGGCGGTTCACCGCGTGGCTGGACGGGGTGCTGCCGGCGAGGGTCGCGCCGCGCGCCACTCCACGCGCACGACGCCGGCCAGGATGAGCGCGGCGCCCAGCCACCAGCGCGGCCCGAACCTCTCCCCTCCCAGCGTCAGCGCGAACGACAGGGCGAATACCGGCTCCAGCGCGAACAGCAGGGCGACGCGCCCGGCCGGCAGCACGCGTTGCGCCAGCACCTGCAGCAGCGGCGCCACGATCGTTCCCGCCACCGCCAGGTAGGCGAAGCGCCGCCACGACGCCGGATCGAGCGCGGCGAACGCGGCCGGCGCCCGGTGCGCGAACGGCAGCAGCAGCAGCGCCACCGCCAGCGACTGGACCCCGGCGAGCGCGACCGGGTCGGCGTCCGCCGCGAAGCGCGCCACCGCCACGATCTGGAGGGCGTAGAGCGTGGCGCCGAGGAGCGTCCACAGCTCGCCGGCGCCGAGGTGGAATCCGCCCGGCACCCCGCCGAGCGGCGCGGCGGAGAGCAGCGCCGAGCCCGCGAGGGCGAGCGCGATGCCCTGCACCAGCACGCCGGAGGGCCGCTGGCCGAGCAGCGGCCAGGCGAAGAACGCGGCGAGCACGGTGCCGGTGCAGGTGAGGAACGCCGAACTGCCGGCACTGGTCGTGGTAAGGCCGATGGCCTGGAACAGGTAGCATCCGCCGGCACCAAGGCCGGCCAGCGCCCCGCCCACGAGCGCGGCGCGGCCGGGAGCGCGCGGGCGGAAGGCGAGCATCGCGCCGAAGGCGAGCGTCGAGGCGACGAAGCGCCCGAACACCAGGTCCACCGGCGCGATCGCGTGCAGCGTGTCGCGGATCGCGACGAACGTGGCGCCCCAGAGCAGCGTGGCCAGCGTCATCGCGGCCACGCCCGCCGCCTGCGCGCGCCCGGCGGATGCCGGGCTCAGTCCTGCGCGCGCCGCCGTCGGGAGCCCCGCGCCGGGGTGAGAGCGAACGAGAGGTTCTCCAGCGCCATCGTCAGGTCCACGTTGCGCAGCGCCACCCGCGCAGGGATGAACAGCTTCCGCGGCGCGAAGTTCAGGATCGCGCTCACGCCGACGCTCACCAGCAGGTCCGCCACCGCCTGCGCCGTGGGCGGCGGGGTGGCGACGACGCCGATGTCGAAGGCTTCCGCCGCCGCTGCCGCGCGCAGTTCCGCGACGTCGCGCACCTGCACCGCGCCCAGCACCTGTCCGATGCGCTGCGGGTCGTTGTCGAAGACCGCTACGACGTCGAATCCCTGTGCGGAGAAGCCGCGGTAGCCCAGGAGCGCCGCGCCGATGTGCCCGGCCCCCACCACGGCGACGCGCCAGCGCCGGTCGAGCCCGAGGATGCGGCGAATCTCACGGCGCAGATGCGCCACGTTGTAGCCGAGGCCGCGCCGGCCGAAGGAGCCGAAGTGCGAGAGGTCCTTGCGCACCTGCGCCGGCGTGGTGCCCTCGCGCTCCGCCAATCGCTGCGAGGAGATGACGTCCCCGCCCTCCGCCTCGACCTCGGCCAGGGCGCGGTAGTAGTGCGACAGGCGGCGGACGGTGGATTCCGAGATACGAGGCATGGCGTCCGGGACGGGCGCGCCGGCGGGCGCCCGGGGCTCAGGTGGATGTCCTCACGAGGCGCGGCGCCGGAAGGCCGCGGGGCGCCGGCGCCCCGCGCGCGTCACTCCGATCCCGGCTCCCCGCCCCCGGGCTCCGCGTCGGCTTCGGCCCCGGGCGCGGCCGCGCCGTTGGTCCCGGCATCGCCGTTGCCGCCCTCGCCCTCGCTCACCACGCGGGTCACGCCGGCGACCGTGTCGGGCAGCAGCTCGCCCTCGGCCATGGCGAGGTTCACGAGGCGCACGCCCTGCGTGTTGCGCCCCATCACCGAGATTCCCTTCACCGGCATGCGGATGAGCTGGCCGGAGCGGGTGATGATCATGAGCTCGTCCCCGTCCACGACCTCCTTCACCGCGACCACGTTGCCGTTCCGCTCCGTCGTCTTGATGGTGATGATGCCCTTGCCGCCGCGGTGGGACACCCGGTACTCCGAGATCTCACTGCGCTTGCCATAGCCGTGCTCGGTCACGGCGAGCAGGGTCGCCTGGCGCCTGACTCCCACCATGCTCACGACCTCGTCCTCGGCATCGTCGAGCGTGACCGCCTTCACGCCGTACGACGTGCGGCCCGTCGCGCGCACCTCGCTCTCGTGGAAGCGGATCGCGAGGCCCTTCCTCTTGGCGAGGATCATGTCCTGCGTGCCGTCGGTGATGATGGTCTCGATGAGCCCGTCGCCCTCCTCCAGCAGGATGGCGTTGATCCCGGCCTTGCGCGGGTGGCTGTAGGCCGAGAGCACGGTCTTCTTGATGAGGCCCTTCTTCGTCGCGCACACCAGGTAGTGCTGGTCGTCGAACTCCTTCACGGCCACGACCGCCTGCACGCTCTCGTCGCGCGACAGCCCCTCCAGGTGGTTCACCAGCGGCCGCCCCCGCGCCATGCGCCCGGCCTGGTCGATCTCGTGCACCTTGAGCCAGTAGCAGCGCCCGCGGTTCGTGAGGATGAGCAGGTAGGCGTGCGTGTTCGCCACGAACAGGTGCTCGATGTAGTCCTCTTCCTTGGTGCGGGCGCCGATGACACCCTTGCCCCCGCGACGCTGCGAGCGGTAGGCGTTGATCTCCTGCCGCTTGATGTACCCGGCGTGCGAGATCGTGATGACCATGTCCTTCTGCTCGATGGTGTCCTCGTAGCCGATCTCGCCTTCTTCGCTCACGATCTCGGTGCGGCGCTCGTCACCGTACTGCTTCTTGAGTCCGCGCACCTCGTCCTGGATGATCGCCAGCATCTTCTGCGGGCTCGCGAGGATGCTGCGCAGCCGCTCGATCAGCTGGATGACCTCGAGGTACTCCTGCTCGACCTTCGAGCGCTCCAGCGCGGTCAGACGCGACAGCCGCATCTCGAGGATCGCGTTCGCCTGGATCTCGCTGAGCTTGAACCGGCTCATGAGACCCTGGCGCGCGGTCTCGACGTCCTTCGACTTGCGGATCAGCTCGATGACCGCGTCGAGGTTGTCGAGCGCGATCTTGAGGCCTTCGAGGATGTGCGCGCGCTTCTCGGCCTCGCCGAGGTCGAACTCGGTGCGCCGGCGCACCACTTCCTGGCGGTGACGGACGTACTGCTCGATGAGGCCGCGGAGGTCGAGGAGCTGCGGGCGGTTGTCGACGAGCGCCAGCATGTTCGCTCCGAACGTCGCCTGCAGCTGCGAGTGCACGAACAGCTGGTTGAGCACGACCTTCGGGTTCGCGTCCTTCTTGAGCTCGATGACGATACGCATCCCGTCGCGGTCGGACTCGTCGCGCAGGTCGCTGATGCCGGTGACCCTCCCCTGGCGCACCAGGTCGGCGATCTTCTCGAGCAGCGAGGCCTTGTTGACCTGGAAGGGAATCTGCGTGGCCACGAGGCTCATGCGGCCGCCGCGGCCCTCTTCCACCTGGACGCGCGCGCGCACCTTGATGAGACCGCGGCCCGTCTCGTAGCAGTCGCGGATGCCCTGGTAGCCGTAGATGATCCCGCCGGTCGGGAAGTCGGGACCCTTCACGATCCGGGCGAGCTGGGCGGACGTCGCGTCCGGGTGGTCGATGACGTGGACGATCGCATCGCACACCTCTCCGAGATGGTGCGGCGGCACCTCGGTCGCCATGCCCACCGCGATGCCCGAACAGCCGTTCACCAGCAGGTTCGGCACCACCCCCGGGAGCACGACCGGCTCGTCGCGCGTCTCGTCGTAGTTCGGCCGCAGGTCCACCGTGTTCTTCTCGAGGTCGGCGAGCATCTCGACCGCGAGGTGCGTGAGTCGCGCCTCGGTGTACCGCATCGCCGCCGGGGCGTCGCCGTCGATCGAGCCGAAGTTCCCCTGCCCGTCCACGAGCGGATAACGCATCACCCAGTCCTGGGCGAGACGCACGAGCGTCGGATAGACCACACCCTCGCCGTGCGGATGGTAGTTGCCCGAGGTGTCGCCGGCGATCTTGGCGCACTTCCGGTAGCCGCGGCCGGGCGCGAGATTCAGGTCGTTCATCGCGACCAGGATGCGCCGCTGCGACGGCTTGAGGCCGTCGCGCACGTCCGGGAGCGCGCGCGAGACGATGACCGACATCGAGTAGTCGATGTAGCTGGTCTTCATCTCCTCTTCGATGTTCTTGTCGATGACCTTTGAGCGATCGTTGAGTGCCATCGGTCAGTCCCTGCCTCCGCCGGGGTGAGAGGCCCGTGCGGTTCGTGTAGTGCGTCTCAACGCCAGCTCCAGTCCACGCCCGCGGCCACGAAGCGGCCCACGCGCTCGTTGAACAGCCGGTGGTACCGCACCGAGGCACCGAGCTGGAAGCGGCCGACCGCGTGCCGCAGACCGCCCCCCAGGCTGAACCCCGTCGAGCCGATCGCGCCAAGTTCGCGCCCCTGCACGTCGTCCGAGACGCGCCAGATGCCCCAGGTCGCGCTGCCGAACGGGATCCACCCCAGCGCCGGCGCGAACTCGCCGTCGAGCCTCCAGGCCGCGCCGAGCGCCATGCGGTGCAGCCCCGCCACGCTCCCGAGGTCCGAGCCGTCGTGGATGTCCGTGAGCTCGACCGTCTCGGAACCCATGTCCTCGGCGAACAGGCTGAGCCCGAAGCGCAGTCCGTAGCCCACCGGCCACAGCGCGGCGGCCGAGAGCGACGCGCCGCCCCCGTCGGGCGGGCCGAGCACGCCCAGCGTGGCCCCCGCCGCGCCGGCCAGCTCGGGGCGCGCCCCGGCACACGCGGGAGCGGCCACCGCCAGGGCCAGGACGAGCGCGAGCGGCGCAACCGCCCACGCCGCCTTCGCGGGTGTGCGCGGGGCGGCCATCAGACGTCCAGGTTCCGCACCGCCAGCGCGTTCTCTTCGATGAACTGGCGCCGCGGCTCGACCTGCTCGCCCATCAGGATGGTGAAGATGCGGTCGGCCTCGACCGCGTCGTCGCTGTTGACGCGCAGGAGCGTGCGGGTCTCGGGGTTCATGGTGGTCTTCCACAGCTGCTCGGGGTTCATCTCGCCGAGGCCCTTGTAGCGCTGCACCTGCAGGTTCTTCCGACCCAGGCGCACGAGGGCCTCGTCGCGCTCCTTCTCGTCGAAGCAGTAGATCTCGTCCTTGCCGGACTTGACCATGAAGAGCGGCGGCTGCGCGATGTAGACGTGCCCGTGGTCCACCAGCTCGCGCAGCTCGCGGTAGAGGAAGGTGAGCAGCAGCGTGCGGATGTGCGCGCCATCCACGTCGGCGTCCGTCATCAGGATGATCTTGTGGTAGCGCAGCTTGGTGAGGTCGAACTCCTCCTTCACCCCGGCCCCGAGCGCCGTGATGATGCTGCGGATCTCCTCGTTCGCGAGCACCTTGTCGATGCGCGCCTTCTCGACGTTGAGGATCTTGCCGCGAATCGGCAGCACGGCCTGGAAGCGCCGGTCGCGCCCCTGCTTCGCCGTGCCGCCCGCCGAGTCGCCCTCCACGATGTAGATCTCGCACAGGCCCGGGTCGTCGAACGCGCAGTCGGCGAGCTTGCCCGGGAGCGAGCCGCCGTCGAGGATGGTCTTGCGCCGCGCCAGCTCGCGGGCCTTGCGGGCGGCCTCGCGCGCGCGCGCCGCGGCCAGCATCTTGTCGATGATCTTGCGCGCGACCGACGGGTTCTCCTCGAAGTACTCGCGCAGCCCCTCTCCCACCGTGCTCTCGACGATGCCCTTGACCTCGCTGTTGCCGAGCTTGGTCTTGGTCTGCCCCTCGAACTGGGGGTTCTGCATCTTGACCGAGATCACCGCGGCGAGGCCCTCGCGCACGTCCTCGCCGGCGACCGACGCCTTGCTGCTCTTCGTCATCCCCTCGCGCTCGGCGTAGTTCGTGAGCGTGCGCGTGAGCGCGGAGCGGAAGCCGATGAGGTGTGTCCCGCCTTCGACCGTGTTGATGTTGTTCACGAACGAGTACACCGACTCGACGTAGCCGTCGTTGTACTGGATCGAGACATCCACCGCGACGCCGTCGCGCTCGCGCGAGAAAGACACCGGGCGTGCGTGCAGGACGTTCTTGTTCTGGTTCAGGTACTTCACGAACTCGGCGATGCCGCCCTTGTAGACGTACTCGGTGCTCTTGCCGACGCGCGCATCGCCCAGCCGGATGAGCAGGCCGCTGTTGAGGAACGCCAGCTCCCGCATGCGACCGGCCAGCGTGTCGTAGTGAAAGCTCGTCTCGGTGAAGATCTTCGGGTCGGGCATGAAGCGCGTCGTGGTGCCCGTGCCCTTTCGACCCTTCTCGGCCGGCCTCGACTTCATCGGCCCGGTGGGCTTCCCGTATTCGTAGCGCTGGACATACACGGCGCCGTCCTTGAGCACCTCGACCTCGCACCACTCCGACAGCGCGTTGACCACCGACACGCCGACGCCGTGGAGGCCGCCGGAGACCTTGTAGGTCTTGCTGTCGAACTTCCCGCCGGCGTGCAGCGTGGTCATCACGACTTCGAGCGCCGGCTTCTTCGTGGTCGCGTGCATGTCCACCGGGATGCCGCGGCCGTTGTCGGTCACCGTGACGCTACCGTCCTTCTCGATGGTGACCGTGATCTGGTCGCAGAACCCCGCCAGCGCCTCGTCCACGGAGTTGTCCACCACCTCGTAGACCAGGTGATGGAGCCCGCGCGCGCTGATGTCGCCGATGTACATGGCGGGGCGCTTGCGCACCGCCTCGAGGCCCTCGAGCACCTGGATGCTCGTGGCGTCGTAGTGATGTCCCTTGGCCTTGATCGCCGACGGAGCCAAACCCACCTCTCCTTCCTCGGGGCTCACCGCAGGATGCCTCCCCGGGGCACGATGAAGCGCACTTCACGCACGAACGGGTTCCCCAGGTGGCGGTTGATCTTGCGCACGAGGTCCCGCTTCAGGAACCCGAGCTCGTGCATCCAGGCCGATCCCTCGACCTCGACCTGCAGGACTCCGTCGCGAAACGCGACGGCGCGCGTGTGCCGCGCGACCCGCGGCCCGACCAGATGCCCCCACTCGCCCACCGCCCGCCAACCGATCAACTCCTCGTCCAGCCCGAGGCGCTGGAGCACCCGCGAGAGGACGCCCGCCACGTGCTCCACGGCTATCCCACCGCGTCCGGGAGGCGGAGCGGCATGATCAGGCAGAGCAGATCCTCCTCGCCCTGGGGCAGCGCGCCAACCGGCTCGATGACCCCGGCCGAGAGCGCGGTCTTCAGGTGGAACTGCACCTGCTCGGTCGGGATGCTGCGCAGGATCTCGAGCAGGTAGCTCGCGTTGTAGCCGATCTCCATGTCCTCGCCGTCGTATTGGGCATCCATCTGTTGCTCGCCGGAACCGAGCTCGGGCGTCGTGGATGACACGCCGAGGCGGCCCTTCCTCAGCGAGAACCGCACCTGGCGTGTGACGTTGTCGGCATGCGAGGCCACGAGATCGATGGCGTCCATGAGGTCGCCGCGCCGCGCGGTGAGCAGCTTCGGGTTGTCCTTCGGAATGACCTGCTCGTAGTTGGGATACACCCCCTCCTGCAGCCGGGTCATGATCTGGACGCGGTACTCCCCCACCTGCGCACTGAAGCCTGCCTGGTTCTTGCCCGACGCGACCTCGAACTCGACCGGGCTGGTCGCCGCCTCCGCGGTGCGGCTCACCGCGTTGAGCGCGCGGCCCGGGACGATCACGCCCTGGGCGCCGAGTCCACCGAAGGCGCCGCGACGCGCCGCCTTCGCGAGACGGTGCCCGTCGGTGGCGACGAACGTGACGCACTTGTCGTCCGCCTGCACCAGGACGCCGTTCAACATCGGACGTGTGTCCTCGGTCGAGGTCGCGTAGCTCGTGCGGGCGGCAAGGCGCGCCAGCGCCACGCCCTCCAGCGTGAGCTTCGCGTCGCCCTTGAACTCCGGCACGCGCGGGAACTCGCCGGGGTCCTGCACGGGGAATCGCGACCATCCCTTGCCGTCCCCGTACGACACCTCGCACTGCCCCCCGCGCACGGCGACGGCGAGCGTGCCCTTCGGCATCTTCCGCACGACCTCGTTGAAGTGCCGCGCCGAGACCGCAGCCTTACCGGGGCTCGACACCACACACGGGACCGCCACCGAGGTCGTCAGATCGAGGTCCGTCCCGGTGACGCGCAGCCCGCTCTTCTCGGCCTCCATGAGCAGACAACCGAGCAGTGGAAGGGGGCTCTTGCTCGAAACCGATCCCAGGGCCTGACCCACGGCGAACGCCAGGTCGCCCTGCTGGATGGTGAGTTCCATACGGTGACTCCCTGACTGGGGGGAAGCTCATGTCCAGACACGCCTTCCGGCGGGCGGGACAGGGTTACCCGGAGGCCTCCAACAGAAACGGCTGCATCATAGGCAGGGCGTGCCCTGCCCGCAAGTGATTTCGATGGCTTAATGCGGCTTCTAAACCATTGTCTGACAATAAGAAAGAAGACAGTAGTAGAAGGGGTGGTGGGGTGTGTGGACTGCGCCACAACCAGCGCTGTAACGTGCTGCGCTGCAATCTGATATGACGCCGCCCAGGGGTGTTGGGAACACGGTGGCTTCTACACCCCCTTACGAATCCAACACTTAGCCCTGGCGGATCTCCCCATCCCCCCACAGGTTCTCCACATCTCATCCCGAGGCGAGCGTGGAGATCAGACCGTTGATCCGGTCGGCGAAATCGCTATCCGACGCGATCAGCGCGGCTATCTTGTCGCAGGCGTACATCACCGTCGTGTGGTCGCGGTCGCCGAACATCCGGCCGATCTCGACGAGAGAGAGCTCGGTGAGCTGACGGGTGAGGTACATCGCCACCTGGCGCGGGAGCGCGACCGTGCGCGTGCGGCGCTGTCCGCACATCGCCTCGCTCCGCACGCCGAACCGCTCCGCGACGGCCGCCAAGATGCGCTCGGGCGTCAGCTGATCGGGTTCGGGGTTCACGTAGTTCTGGAGCACCTCGTCCGCGAGGTCGAGGGTGATCTCCTGGTGCGTGAGCGACGCCACTGCCATGAGCCGCACGAGGCAGCCCTCGAGGTCACGGATGTTCGTGCGGATCCGGTCGGCGATCAGGAGCAGCACGTCCTCCGGCAGCCGCAGGCCGTCGCCCTCCTGCTCGCAGCGGTTGCGCAGGATGGCGATGCGGGTCTCGATGTCGGGCTGCTTGATGTCGGTGACGAGGCCCTGGTTGAAGCGCGAGGTCAGCCGCTCCTCGAGCATCCGGATGTCCTTCGGGGGCTTGTCGGCGGTGACCACGATCTGCTTGTGCGCGTCGCGCAGCGCGTTGAACGTGTAGAAGAACTCCTCCTGGGTGCTCTCCTTCCCGGCCAGGAACTGGATGTCGTCGATCAGGAGCACGTCCACGCTCCGGTACTTGTTCCGGAACGCCAGTGTCTGGGCGTGCTGGATCGAGTAGATCATCTCGTTGGTGAAGCGCTCCGCCGGCACGTAGTACACACGCGCTTCGGGGCGCGCCTGCTTCACCGCGTGGCCGACCGCGTGGAGCAGGTGCGTCTTGCCGAGACCGGAGCCGCCAAAGATGAACAACGGGTTGTACGCGTGGCCCGGGTTCGCCGCCACGCCGCGGCAGGCCGCGTGCGTGAAACGGTTGCTGCTCCCGACCACGAAGCTCTCGAACGTGAGCCGCGGATTGAGCTGGCTGTCGAGCCAGACGCGGCCCGGGCGCGCGGGAGCGGGCGCTGCGCCACCAGAGTGCGGCTCGGGCGGGATGACCGGCGCGGACGGCGCCGGCTCCAGGGCCGAGAAGCGGATCTCCGGGCTGCCGCCGAGCGTATCCGCCAGGCATTGGCGCAGGGTGGAGAGATGGTGTTCGTGGATCCAGTCCACGAAGAAGGCGTTGGGTACTTCCAGCTCGACGTACTGGGGGCTGATCGCGCGCGGGACGATGGGTTTGAACCACGTTTCGAAAGCCTGGTGGCTCCCGAGCTTATCCCTCACCGACAACAAGACCTGCGCCCAGACTTGGAGCTGCTCCTCGGTCTGCAGGGGCTGGACGGCCATTTCAACGGTCCTTGCTGAAAAGGTCGCGAACTTATCCACAGGGTCCAGGGCTGCGAGAACTTCCGTTCAATCGCGGCCGTGCGCCCCGCGGGTGCGATGGAGTGTGGAATCTGCAAGCAACGGTTATCCACATCATCTACTGCGGGCCCAGGCCATTCACTCGCTGAGAGTTGCGCCGATAGGCACCTCCTTCCCTCCACACGATTTCCACAAAGCCCGGGAGAGCCCGGCAGGGGAGCAGGCGAGCCCGCCGAAAGCGACCTTCCGCCCCGCGTTCAAGCTCTTGGACTGATTCGGATTGAGGGATTTCGCCTGTTGCCCCGAACGGTGCCCGTGGTTGCGGTCCCATTCGGGGGGCCGGAGGCTAGCACCAGGCCTGGGGCCCGACAAGGCCTTTCTGGGGCCGCCGATGTCTACGTAACTAGTTGTGGCACAATTGGTTCTGTGCAACGAAACACCTGTGCAGGCGTGGCGCTCCACGCCCCGCCATCTTCCCCGCCCGGGGTCAGAACGGCAGGTTGACTCCGGCCGAGAAGCCGACGCGGTCGCTAAAGTCGTCTCCCAGGCGGAGTTGCAACTCTGCCCCGAGCCTCAATCCCGGCATCGCCTTGAGCTCTGCCCCGAGCCTCAGCGGGATCGAGAAGTCGGTGGAGCTGGTCGGACCGGAATCGAAGTTGGTGAAGGCCAGCATGAGCCCGGCATACGGCGCGACGGAGGCGTTCGGCGAGAAGCTGAACGAACGGCTGGCCACCGCCGACGGGCCGACGGTGAACACGTGGTAGTCGTCGCCCGTAGCGACGCCGAGCGCGCCGCCCACCAGCACGTCCACCGGCGAGGCCTCCCCGGCGTGCGCTGTGGCGAAGCGCACATCGCCGCCGAGCTTCACGGTGGTGCGGTTCCCGGTCGCGGCGTCGACCCGATCGAGCCCACCCTGGAAGCCGAAGTCCACTCCCGGATAGAAGCTCAGGCGGAGCTGCCCCAGGAGACCGACGACGTTCTCGCTGACGTCGAGGTAGGCGCCGAACAGATGCGCGTTCACCGGCAGGATCTCGGCCGGGGTGAACTGTCCGAACACCTGGGCCTGCGCCGGAGCCCCGGCCGCGGCGAGCGCGGTCGCGAGCAGGACGGCCGTAGGGGTCTTCTTCACGATCAACCTCCCTGTTGAGTTCCCGTTGCTGCTGGTCCCTTGCGCACGATCAGGCGCAAGCTCCCAAATCGTGGAAAGCGCGGTCAAGCGCAAACCGCCGGAGTGCGGTCGGCGCCATCATGGCCGCGGCGCTTCGTAGAAGGCCGAGGCCCACGCGGCGCGGTCCTCGAAGCCGAGCCGGCGGTAGACCGCGAGCGCGGGCGCGTTGAAGTCGTTCACGAACAGGCAGGCCGCGCCCGCGCGATGGAAGAGCCGGGTGCACAGTTCCGTGAGGGCCCTCGTGGCGTGGCCCCGGTTGCGGAGCGCGGGGGGCGTGTAGACCCCCGAGATCTGCACCGCGTCGGAGGTGAGCGCGCTCACGCTGGCCCGGAACCGCAACGCGCCGTCCGCCACCCACAGCCAGGTGTAGCCGTCGCGACACTCCTCCTCGACACGGCGCGCGTAGGCCAGCGGGTCCACCGCGCGCGGATCCTCCTCCAGCTCCTCGGCGCGCAGCCCGGCGCCGCTGTGGAAGACCAGGTCGTAGTCCTCCGGCCGCGCGGGCCGCAACTCGGGCAGGCGCTCGCCCGGCGCCAGCGATCCCCGGGGCACGGCCATGTAGAGCTGCGCGCGGCGGACGCGTGGGGCCAGGCCACGCGCGTCGAGCCGCTCCACCACCGCAGCCACCGCTTCGCGCGGGCCGATCACCTGGAACCGGCGGGGGAGGAAGGCCAGCCGGGCCGCGGCCTGGTCGGCCAGGAGCCGCAGCGCCGCGGCATCGTCGCCCAGCGGGAGCACGGCGCCCGACTGTCCGCCGAGGCAGAGCAGGCCGACGAGCTCGCCGTCGCGGCGCACCGCCCAGAACTCGTCGCGGGGCCGGGCGAGCCCGTCGCGCAGCGCGAGCGCGAGCAGGTAGACGTTCACCACCGGGTCGCGGTCGAGGTACCCGAACACCTCGAGCAGGTCTCCGGGGCCCAGGCGATCGAGCGTGACCGCGCCGGTGCTGTGGTGGAGCGACATGCGTCCCCTTTCCGCGCGGCCCGCGCCGCGACCCGCGGATGATACCGCCGATGCGCACGGCGGCCCATCATCCGCGCCGCGGCGGCCGCGGCCGGTTCGCCCGCGCGACGCGCGAGCAGGGCGCCCGCCGGGCCTCCCGCCGGGGCACCCGCCGGGGCACCCGCCGAAGGCGGGTCCGGGTCCGGGTGCGCGTCCGGGTCCGGATCGGCCACGATCTCGCTCGCCGCTCGTCCCCGGAACCCAGTCCTCGGCGAGTGCCCGGGCACAGCTCAGACGATCTTCTCGAAGATCGAGTCCACCAGCTGGTCGAAGCCCTCGTCGCGCTTGTTGCGGGGTCGCTCCAGCGGGACCGGGAGGTCCGCGGCGATGCGGCCGGGGTGGGAGGTGAGCACGACGACGCGGTCGGCCATGAGCACGGCCTCCTCGATGATGTGCGTCACCATCACCACGGTGTTCACCGGCAGCGCCCGGTCGGACCACAGGGTGAGCACCTCCTCGCGGAGGTTGGCCGAGGTCAGGGCGTCCAGCCCGGCGAACGGCTCGTCCATGAACAGGATGTCCGGCTCGACCGCGAGCGCCCGCGCCAGCCCCGCGCGCTGCTTCATGCCGCCCGAGAGCTCGCCCGGGTAGGCCTCCTCGTAGCCGTCGAGCCCGACCTTGTCGAGGTAGTGCGCCGCGCGGCGGCGCGCCTCCTCCTCGGGCAGGTCACGCGCATGCAGTCCCAGCTCGACGTTGCCCTGCACGGTGAGCCAGGGCAGCAGCGCGAACGACTGGAACACCATCGCCGCGCGCAGGTTCACGCCCTCGAGCGCGCGGCCCTGGTAGAGCACCGTGCCCGAGGTCGGCGGCGTGAGGCCCATCATGATGCGCAGCAGCGTGGACTTCCCGCAGCCCGACGGCCCCACGATGCACACGAACTGCCGGTCCGGGATCTCGAGCGAGACGTCGTCGAGCACCGGGATCGCCCGCCCGCGGTCGGTGAAGCTCTTGTAGACGCGCCTGAACTCGAGCATCCGTCAGCCCTCCAGCCGGTACCGCGCGTGAACGTACCGGTAGAGCCGGTCCCAGACCAGGCGGTTGAACGACACGACGGTGACCACGAGGAGGGCGAGCGACAGGAACAGCACCGTGCGGTCGCCGGTGCCGAAGGTGGCGCGGTTGAGCTGCTGCCCGATGCCGAGCACCTCGTAGGCCTTGCCGCGATAGACCACGTACTCGGAGAGGATGAGCGCGTTCCAGGTGCCGCCCCATGCCACGACGCTGCCGGTGACGAGCGACGGCATGCACGCGGGGATGACGAGCTTGCGGTGGATCTCGGAGCGTTTGAGGCCGAGCGCGCGCAGCGACTCCTTGAGGTCGCCCGGCACGCGCTGCACCCCCGCGAGCAGGTTGAAGAGCAGGTACCACTGCATGCCGGTGAGCGCGAGCGCGACCGAGATGATCTCCATGCCGCCGAAGCGGTCCACCAGCAGCGCCACCAGCACCGGGAAGAACGCGGTCGCCGGGATCGAGGCGCCCACCTGCGCGACCACCGACAGCGCGCGCATGCCGCGCGGATGGTCGCTCGCCCACAGCGCCACCGGCACGATCCACAGCAGCGCGAGCACGTACGCCGCGGTGATGCGCAGGAACGACAGCAGCAGCGCGAGCGGGAGGGAGGCGGTCTCGGGAGGCCACGGCGGCGCCAGCGCCCGCACCACCGCCACGGTCGCCAGCGCCAGCGCCACGGCCAGCGCGAGCAGCGCCGGCCAGCGCAGGACGCGCGCCGCCCGCGCGCTGCCGCGTCCGGTCGCCGCGAGCGCCTGCCCGAGGCGGACGACCGGCGCGCGGTGCAGCACCGACCGCGCCACCCCGCGCAGCACGCGCACCAGCGCCGGCAGGCCGAAGTCCGGGAGGCGGAACATCGCCGCCTCCCCGGCCTCCTCGGCGGCGGTGTCGTAGCGGAAGCGCCTGGACCACGTGCGCAGCGGGCGCCACACCGCGATCTCGAGCACGAGCACGATGGTGACGAGCGTCAGGAGCGTGGCGAGCGCCAGCCTGAGGTCGCCCTTCGCGATGGCGCGCGACAGCGTGCTGCCGAGCCCCGGCAGGTCGTAGGCGACCGGGCCCGCGACGATGATCTCGCACGCGATCAGGAAGTACCATCCGTTCGCCCAGGACAGGATGCTGTTGTAGAGCAGCGCCGGGATGCAGGCGGGCAGCAGCAGGGTGCGGAAGCGCTGGAAGCCCTTCACGCCGAGGCTGTCCACGGCGGCGCGAGTCTCGAACGGGATGGTGCGGATCCCCTCGTAGACCGCGAACGCCAGGTTCCACGTCTGGCTCGTGAAGATGAGGAACATCGAGGCCAGCTCGAGCGAGACGCGACCGCCGCCGAGCAGGTTGATGAACACGAAGATCGCGGCCGGAAAGAACCCCAGCACCGGCACCGACTGCCCCACGTCGAGCAGTGGCAGGATGACGCGGGCCGCGCGCGCGCTCACCGCCGCCGCGTAGCCGGCGCCCCACGCGAACAGCAGCGACGCGAGGTACGAGCCCGTCATGCGCAGCAGCGACCAGCCCGCCGCCGCCGGCAGGTCGCGGAAGCTCGGCTCCACGCGCACCACGCCGCGGGCCAGCGTCAGGACGCGCTCGGGGCCCTGGAAGAGCGCCGCCAGCGCGAGGAGCACGGCGACGCCCAGGATGGGCAGCCAGCGCGGCGACGGACGGAGCTCGGGCATCGGGCACCCTGGGCGTGGGAACGTGGTCGGGAGCGCCACGTGGGCGCGGAGCGTGTCTTCGCAATCTAACGTGCGGCTCGCGCATGGAACAACCCGCAAATGCCGGAGCCCGCCCGCCGGCGGGCGGGGCGTCCCGGGCGCGGCGAGCGGCGCCGCGCCGGCGGACAGCCGGATGGTGAGCCGCGGGCCCGGGGTTTGACCCGGCTTTCCGGTGGCCCGTAGCATCCCGGCCCGGAGGGCTCCATGGCCGACCTCGTCATGGTGATCGAGGACGAGAAGGAGATTCGCGACCTGGTCCGCTACAACCTCGAGCGCGCGGGCTTTCGCGTGGCGGTGGCGGCGGACGGCGAGGAGGGCCTCGAGCGGCTGTTCGCCTCGCGTCCCGACGCGCTGGTGCTCGACCTCATGCTGCCTGGCCGCAACGGGCTCGAGGTGCTGCGCGAGGTGCGCGACGAGCCCTCCACGCGCGACCTGCCGGTGCTCGTGCTGACCGCGCGGGCCGCCGAGATGGACAAGCTGCTCGGCTTCGAGCGCGGCGCCGACGACTACCTCACCAAGCCGTTCAGCCCGCGCGAGCTGGTGGCGCGGATCGAGGCGCTGTTGCGGCGCTCGCGCCCGGCGGGGGAGCCGGCGGTGCTCCAGGTCGGCGCGCTGCGTGTGGACACGTCGGCGCGCGAGGCGAGCTACCGGGGGCGCGCGCTGGCGCTTACCCCGCGCGAGTTCGACCTGCTGGCCTTCTTCGCGCGGCACCCGGGCCGCGTGCTCTCGCGCGAGGAGCTGCTGCGCAAGGTGTGGGGCTACGACTACGTCGGCGAGACCCGCACCGTGGACGTGCACGTGCGGCGGCTGCGCTCGAAGCTCGGCGGGAAGGATCGCGCGATCGAGACCGTGACGGGCGCGGGCTACAAGCTGCCGGCGCTGGCGAAGGCCGGGGGCCGCTGAGGCCTTCCGGGACGCCGCATGACGCTCTCGCTCCGCTCCCGGATCTTCATCGCCCACCTCTTCGTCGGGGCGGTCATGCTCGCGCTCGTCACCGTGCTCGCCGCCGGCGAGCAGCGGCGCTGGGTCGTGCTCCGCACCGAGCAGGCCCTGGAACGCGCCGCGCGCCACGCCGCGGCCGGGCTGCCGCGCGCGGCCGACTGGGACTCGCTCGCCGACGCGCTGGGCGCGGGCCTGGGCTACCGCGTCACGCTCATGGACCGCGGCGGGCGGGTGCTGGGCGACTCCGAGGTGCCGCGCGACCGCCTCGCCCAGGTCGAGAACCACGCCACGCGGCCCGAGATGCGCGCGGCGCTCGATGGATCCGCCGGCCGGGCGCTCAGGCACAGCCGCACCGTGCAGGCGGACCTGGTCTACGTCGCGGTGCCGGCGCCGCGGGGCGCGGCTCCCGCGACGCTACGCCTCGCCGAGCCGCTCACCGTGATCGCCGGGATGAACGCCGCGCTGCTCCGGCTCTCGCTGGTCGCCGCGCTGCTCGCGCTGCTGGCGAGCGCGCCGCTGCTCGCGTGGGTGGCGGGCCGGCTCGCCACGCGCATCCGCGCGCTGGAAACGGTGGCCGAGCGGCTCGGGCGCGGCGACGCCACGGCGCGCGCGCGGGAGACCCCGGAGGACGAGCTGGGGCGCCTCGGCCGGGCGATGAACCGGATGGCCGCGGAGGGCCGCGCGCGGCTGGAGGCGCTCGAGAGCGAGCGCGACGAACGCGAGCGGATCCTCGCGCACATGCGCGATGGCGTGGCCCTGGTGGACGGTGCGGGGCGTGTGGTGCGCATGAACCGCAGCTTCGCGGAGCTGCTGGGCGCGATGCTCCCGGCGGAGCCGGGAACCCCGTTCACCGAGTTCGTGCGCGGCCCCGAGCTGGATGGGATGATCCGGGCCGCGCACGACGAGGCGCGCGTGGTCGAGGGCGGCGTGAGGCTGTGGGCACCGGTGCCGCGCTCGCTGCATGCCGTGGCCACGCCGCTCGGCGCCGCCAACCCCGGCGCGGTGCTCCTCGTGCTCCACGACCTCACCGAGTCCGAGCGCCTGGACCGCGTGCGCCAGGACTTCGTGGCGAACGTGTCCCACGAGCTGCGCACGCCGCTGACCTCGCTGCGGGGCTACGCCGAGACCCTGCTGGAAGGCGGGCTGGACGATGCGGCGAACCGCGAGGGCTTCGTGCGCGTGATCCGCGACCAGGCGGTGCGCCTCGAGGCGCTGGCTGCGGACCTGCTCTCGCTCGCGGAGCTCGAGCGCCCCGGCGCGCGTCCGCGGGGCGAGCGCCTCGACCTGCGCGAGCTCGCGGCACGCCAGGTGGCGGCGTTCCTCCCGCGTGCCGCGCAGGCGGGGCTCGCGCTCGCGCTCGCGCCCGGGGAGCCGGTGCCGGTGGACGCCGACCGCGGGCGGCTCGAGCAGGTGCTGGCGAACCTGCTCGACAACGCGGTCAAGTACACGGAGCGTGGAGGCGTGTCGGTGAGTCTCGGGATCTCCGCCGGACGCCGCGCGTGGTGCGAAGTCGCGGACACCGGCTCCGGCATCCCGCCCGAGGACCAGGCGCGCGTCTTCGAGCGCTTCTACCGCGTGGACAAGGCGCGCTCGCGCGCACAGGGCGGCACCGGGCTCGGGCTCTCGATCGTGAAACACATCGTGTCCCTGCACGGGGGAGAGGTCTCCCTCATGAGCCGCCCCGGCGCGGGCAGCACCTTCCGCTTCGAGATCCCGGCCGCCTCCGCCGCGCCGCCCGGCCCTGCCGGCTGACGCGCTCGCCCGCCGCGTCGCCCGGGTCGTGGTCGGAAGATCGTGTCCGGGGCGGCGAAGCGAGTGGACGGCCTCCGGCTCCACCGATCGGCCCCCGCATCGTCCCGGGTCGTGCCGGCCCGCCGCCCCGGAGGACGGCAGGCACGGCCCTCCGGCCACCAGGCGTTTTTCACCGCGCCGTAACACCGCCGTCACGCGGTGGCAACGTGCCGGGTGTCAGTCTGCGGCTGCCGATCGCGGCGAGCCGACACTCCCCGCTCCGCACCGCGCCTTCGTGACGCTCACCACCGCGATCGGCAGCCAACGCGCCCGCGCTCGCGCGCGGGTGGCACGAAAGGACGAACACGCCATGTCGCTTCGAGCCTGGCTCCTCGCCGTCTCGCTGGCCGCCGCCGTCCCGTGCGCTGCCCAGGCCCCCGCTTCGGTCCCCGCGGTCCCCGACTTCGCGGGTCCGGCGCTCCTCGCGCCGGCCGTGGCGGTGATTCCCACGCCGCCCGACTTCCCGCGCGGGAAGATCAGCGGCGTGGTGTTCGGCGACTACTACGGCAACCTGGCCGGCGATCCGCGGCACGCCTACAGCAGCTCCGGCGCGGACTCGGGCAGGGCCAACATCGACAACTCCGGCAAGCCCATCACCCGCGACCTGAACGGATTCCAGATCCGCCGCATCTACTTCCAGCTCGACAACGACCTCTCGATCAGGGTCTCGACGCGCTTCCGGCTCGAGGCCGACGGGAGGTCGCTCGCCTCGGACGGCAAGCTCGGCGTGAGCGTGAAGGGCGCGTACCTCCAGGTGCGGAGAGTCTGCCCGCGCGGCGACCTGTTCTTCGGCGTCATCTCCACGCCGACCTTCGACGGCGTCGAGGAGTTCTGGCAGTACCGCTCCGTGGAGAAGACCCTCACGGACTTCCGCGGGCTCGGCGGCTCCACCGACCTGGGTGCGGCGCTCCGGGGATCCTTCGACCCGGACCGCCGGTTCGGCTACGCGCTCATGGTGGGCAACGGCGCCGGCCAGAAGCCCGAGGACAACCGCTACAAGAGGCTCTACGCCAGCCTCCCGGTGCGCGCCGGCGCCCTGCGCATCGAGCCCTACGCCGACTACGAGAGCGCCGCCGGCGGGCGGGATCGCGCCACCTACAAGCTCTTCGTCGGATACGAGCCCGGGCGCGCGGCGATCGGAGTGGAGCTGCTCGACCGCGTGGATCACCGGTCCGCGGGCGGCAACCAGGAACCGGTCGGCGCCTCGCTCTTCGTGCGCGGCGCGCCGCGTGAGCAGCTCGCCGCCTTCGCGCGCGTGGACCTCTATCGCCCCGACCGGCGCGCGGCGGACCGGGTGGACTCGCAGCTGTGGATCGCGGGGCTCGACTGGCAGCCGTTCAGGGACGTGCACTTCATGCCCAACCTCGAGGCCGTGCAGTATCGGGCGCGGGGCGCGGCCGTCGCGCCCGCCCATCACGACCTGCAGGCCCGGCTCACCATCTCCTACAAGTTCAGCAAGCCCCAGTCGTGATTCCGTACGAAAGGAGCAGGACCATGACGATGCGAAACGCCTTCGCGCGCCGCTTCGCGGCGGCGCTCCTGCCGGCCGCGCTCGCCGCGGGGGCCGCCGTCCCCGCCGCGGCGCAGAGCCTGACCGGCGCCGGCGCCACCTTCCCGTATCCGATCTACTCGAAGTGGTTCGACATGTACGGGGAGAAGACCGGTGTGCGGATCAACTACCAGTCCATCGGCAGCGGCGCCGGCATCCAGCAGGTCAGGGCGGGCACGGTGGACTTCGGCGCCAGCGACGCCGCGCTCTCGAACGACCGCCTCAGGGAGATGCCGCGCAGGGTCGTGCACTTCCCGACCGTTGCCGGCGCGGTGGTGCTCGCGTACCACCTGCCCGGCACGAGCAAGCCGCTTCAGCTCACCCCCGAAGTGATCGCCGCGATCTATCTGGGCAAGATCACGACATGGAACGACCGGCGCGTCGCGGCCGCGAACCCGGGCGTGGAGCTGCCCGCGGCGCCGATCCTGGCGGTGCATCGCGCGGACGGCAGCGGCACGACGAACATCTTCACCTCCTATCTCTCGGCGATCAGCGCCGAGTGGAAGGATCTGGTGGGCGCGAACACCTCGGTGAGCTGGCCCTCCGGCGTGGGCGGCAAGGGTAACGAGGGCGTGGCCGGGCTGGTGCGCCAGACGCCGGGCGCCATCGGCTACGTCGAGCTGGCCTACGCGAAGCAGAACCGGCTGCCGGTGGCGCTGGTGCGCAACCGCGCCGGCAGGTTCGTGGCGCCGTCCCTGGCGTCCACGACGGCTGCCGCCGCGGGCTCGGCCGCGGCGCTCGCGAAGGACGTGCGCACGCCGATCGTGAACGCGGCGGGGCCGGACGCCTGGCCGATCGCGGGCCTCACCTTCCTGCTCGTCTACCAGGACCAGAAGGACCCGGCGAAGGCGAAGGCGCTCGCCGACTTCATCGCCTGGGCCATCCATGAGGGGCAATCGGTGGCCGAGGCCCTCGACTACGCACGGCTGCCGGAGGCGGTGGTGAAGGTGAACGAGGCGAGCCTGAGGACCCTGACCGCAGCCGGCCGCCCCGTGATCGCGGGGCGGTAGGAAGGCGGCCGTGGAGGCGCGATCGGCCGGAGCACCGCTCCCGCGGAGCGTGGCGGCGGCACCCGGGCGGCGGCGTGCGGTGTGGGCCGACGAGGCCTACCGCCGCCTGCTCGGCGCGCTCGCGCTGCTGGTGCCGGTGGTCGCGGCCCTGGTCCTGTACGAGACCGCCCGCGGTGCGGGGCCGTCCCTGCGGGTCTTCGGCTGGGGCTTCCTGGTCTCGACCGACTGGGACCCGGTGGCCGAGCGGTTCGGGGCGCTGCCCTACCTCTACGGCACGCTCGTGTCCTCGGCGATCGCGATGGCGCTGGCGGTGCCGTTCGGCATCGGGAGCGCGGTGTTCCTCGCCGAGCTCGCGCCGCCGCGCCTGGGCGCGGTCGTCTCGTTCGTGATCGATCTGCTGGCCTCGATCCCCAGCATCGTGTACGGCATCTGGGGCCTGTTCGTGCTGGCGCCATGGCTGCGGAGCGCCGCGGAGCCGTGGCTCACCGCGCACGTCGGATTCCTGCCGCTGTTCCAGGGGTTCCCCTTCGGCATCGGGATGCTCAACGCCGGGATCGTGCTCGCCATCATGGTGGTGCCCACGGTGGTCTCGATCTCGCGCGAGATCCTGCTCGCCACGCCGCGGTCGCTGCGCGAGGCGGCGCTGGCGCTGGGCTCCACCCGCGCGGAGGCCATCGCGGTGGCGGTGGACGCCGCGCGGCCGGGCATCCTCGGCGCGGCGATCCTGGCGCTGGGACGCGCGCTCGGCGAGACCATGGCGGTGACCATGGTGATCGGGAACACGAACCGCATCTCGGCCTCGCTGCTCGCGCCCGGCGCCACCATGGCGAGCGTGATCGCCAACGAGTTCGCCGAGGCCACCGGCAAGCTCTACCTCTCGGCGCTGGTCGAGATCGCGCTGGTGCTGTTCGCGCTCACGGTCGTGGTGAACGCGCTCGCACGGCTGCTGGTGGTCGCGACCACCGGGGGGAGGCGCGATGTCGCGGGCGCGGCCTGAGCGGATCGGCGCGTTGCCGGTTCGCGGCCCGTCGCTGCCGCGCCGGGCGTGGAACGCGGGGCTGCTGGCGGCGTGCGCGCTCGCCGCGGCCGCCGTGGTGCTGCCGTTGGGGCTCATCGTCGCGCACCTGCTGGCGCAGGGCCTGCCGGCGCTGGACCTCGGGTTCTTCCTCCACCTGCCGAAGCCGGTGGGGGAGCCGGGCGGGGGGATGGCCAACGCCATCGTGGGCACGTTGATCCTGGTGGGCCTCGGCGCCCTGGTCGCGGTGCCGGTCGGAGTGGGCGCCGGACTCTACCTCGCCGAGCACGGCGATGGCCGCGTGGGCGCGCTGGTGCGCTCCACCGCCGACGTGCTGAGCGGGGTGCCCTCGATCGTGATCGGCGTCGCCACCTACGGGCTCGTCGTGGTCCCGATGGGACGCTTCTCGGCGCTGGCGGGCGGGATCGCGCTGGGCCTGCTGATGCTGCCCACCATCGTCCGCTCCACCGAGGAGGTGGTGCGGCTGGTGCCGCGCTCCTACCGCGAAGCTGGCCTCGCGCTCGGCGCGCCGCGCTGGCGCGTCACCCAGCAGATCGTGCTGCCCGCGGCCTCCGCCGGCATCGTGACCGCGAGCCTGCTCGCGCTCGCGCGCGCCGCCGGCGAGACCGCGCCGCTGCTCTTCACCGCGCTCGGGAACCGCTTCTGGTCGCTCCGCCTCGACCAGCCGATCGCGTCGCTCCCCGTGTTCATCTACGACTACGCGCGCGCTCCCTACGACGAGTGGAACCGCCAGGCCTGGGCCGGGGCGCTCGTGCTCCTGCTGCTGGTGGCGCTGGTGTCCGGGCTGCTGCGGCTGACCGTCCGCCGCATCCCGGGGCGCTGAGAGAAAGGAACGTCACCGACCGTGCACACCCGACCCGTCCTTCCGCCCGAGGCTGCGCCGCCGCGCGCGGACCGCGTCGAGCGCGGCGCCGGAGCGGCGCGCGGCCCCGGACCGGCGCCCGAGGCCCGCATCGTGACGCGCGCCTTCGACCTGTTCTACGGTGCGCATCAGGCGCTCAGGTCCGTGACGCTGGAGGTGCCGTCGAACAGCGTCACGGCCATCATCGGTCCCTCGGGCTGCGGCAAGAGCACGCTGCTGCGCTCCTTCAACCGCATGAACGACCTCATCCCCGGCGTGCGCACCGCGGGGCAGGTGGTGGTCTCCGGGCGCGACGTCTATGCGCCCGGCACGGACGTCGTGGAGCTCAGGCGCCGCGTCGGCATGGTGTTCCAGCGCCCGAACCCGTTCCCGAAGTCCATCTTCGAGAACGCGGCCTTCGGCCTGCGCCTGCTCGGCATCCGCGATCGCGGCGAGCTCGAGGCGCGCGTCGAGCAGAGCCTGCGCCGCGCCGCGCTGTGGGACGAGGTGCGGGACCGGCTCGGGCGCTCCGCGCTCCAGCTCTCGGGCGGGCAGCAGCAGCGGCTGTGTATCGCGCGCTGCCTGGCGGTGGAGCCCGAGGTGGTCCTGATGGACGAGCCGGCCGCGGCGCTCGACCCCACGGCCACCGCGCGCATCGAGGAGCTGGTGCTCGACCTCAAGAAGCGCTACACCATCGTGATCGTGACCCACAACATGCAGCAGGCGGCGCGCATCTCGGATCGCACCGCGTTCATGCTGATGGGCGCGCTGGTGGAGATCGGCGACACGCGCCGCCTGTTCACCAGCCCGCGCGAGAAGCTCACCGAGGACTACATCACGGGCCGGTTCGGCTGAGCCGCGCGGCGGGCCGCGAGGAGGCGAGGTTGGAGAGGCATTTCGAACGGGAGCTGGAGGTGCTCAAGGAGCAGCTGCTGCTGATGGGCGGGCACGCCGAGTCCATCGTGCTCAAGGCGGTGGAGGCCCTGCGGCGCCGCGACGAGACGCTGGCCCACGCGGTGTTCGACGACGACCGGCGGCTCGACCGCCTCGAGATCGACATCGAGGAGCGCTGCGTGCGCCTGCTCGCGCTCCAGCAGCCGATGGCGCGCGACCTGCGCTTCATCACCGCTGCGCTCAAGATCTCGAACGACCTGGAGCGCGTCGGCGACCACGCCGTGAACATCGCCGGCAGCGCGGTGAAGCTGGCCGCCGAGCCGATGCTGAAGCCGCTGGTGGACATCCCGCGCATGGCGGAGCTGGCGAGCGGCATGCTCCACGAGGCGCTCGATGCGTTCGTCGGGCGCGACGCCGACACCGCGCGCCGGCTGGTGCGGCGCGACGACGAGGTGGACGCGCTCAACCGCCAGGTGTTCCGCGAGCTGGTGAGCTTCATGATCGAGGATCCCTCGACCATCACGCACGCGATGGAGCTGGTGCTGGTGGCGCGCAACCTCGAGCGCGTCGCCGACCTGGCCACCAACGTGGCCGAGGAGGTGGTGTTCATCGCCGAGGCGCGCATCATCAAGCACCACGCCGACGAGAGCGCCGCCGGCGACGAGTTCGGTCGGTCGTAGCGCAGGCGGCCGCGGCGCCGGCCGGGTCCGCGCACCGGAGCTGCGGAGGACGGGGTTCCGCGCGGGCCGGGCCACGGCGGCGCGACGCCGGCCGTGCGGCCACCCGCGGGCCCGGGCCCGCGGCGACCGGCGGTGCGACTACTCCTCCGCGGCCTGCCGCCGCGCGCGCTTCCTCTCCGCCGCGCGCCGCTTCGCGGTGAGGCGCTTCTCCACCGCCCCGGCGTGCGGCCTGGTCGCCCGGCGCGGCTTCGGCCGGCGGGCCCGCCGCCTGATCTCCTCCCACACCCGCTCGAGCGCCAGGGCGCGGTTGCGCGCCTGCGAGCGGCTCTCGGTCGCGATGCGCACGATCCCGCTCGGCAGGTGCCGCACGCGCACGCTCGACTCGGTCTTGTTCTTCTTCTGCCCGCCGGGGCCCGAGGACTTGAAGGGTGTGACCTCGCACTCGCGGGCCAGGCGCTCGAGGTGGGAGGGGAGGGGCACGGGGGCGGCTAGCGCCGGGCGGGGATGGTCGCCACCACCTTGCCCGCCAGCGCGCGGCTGAGGGCGGGTTCGTCGGGCGCCTCGACGGTGACGAAGTCCTCGTCGCGCTCACCGAGCAGGAGCAGGTGGCGCCCGTTCCATTTCACGTAGCGCAGCAGGACCCGGCCCTCGACGCGCACGGCGTAGGGCTGGTGCGGGTCGAGTGGCAGGACGCGCCGGGTGAGGATCGCGATGTCGCGGGGCATGAGCGCCCGGCCGAGGTGCCGCGCGTCCTCGTCCGAGACCCAGCAGGCGAACGGGTGCCGGAGCGGCTCCATGCCTTCGAGCGCCTCCGCCCTGACCCGATGTACGGTGATCACGTTCTGGGGCGCCCGCGGGTCCTCCCCCGGGTCCGCGCCCCCCCTGATCTCGGGGATGGGGACCCACGCCAGCGTCGCCAGTGCGCCCTCGGCGACGGACCGCAGCGCGCGGACCGGGTCAGCCTGGAGGTGGTCCTCCTTCGCTCGCGGAGGGACTCGCAGCGCGGAGGACAGGGGCGTGGCGTCGGCGTACGAGGGGGCGACCCGCCCCGCCGCCGCGGACGCCATGGCCTTCCGCGCCTTGAAGAACGAGGCCAGTGCCCGGCGCTGGCCCGCCCGCTCCGTGGGGCGCCCGGGGACCTCCCCGAGCATCACGTCCTCAGGCGAGGTCAGGCGCACCTCGAGCCGCGCGTCGCCCAGCAGTCGAGATAGCAGGTGCCGCGCATGGACGTGGGCAACCGGGTCCGCGCGCTTCCCCAGGTCGGCCCACGCGAGGTAGATCCGCGGGTCATCCCCGAGGACCCCGGCCAGCCGCAGCGCCAGATCCCGGCTCGGCACCTTCGCCCCCGACTCGAGCTGGGAGATGTAGGACGCCGAACTGGGGTTGAGCCCGGCCCTGACGGCCAGGTCCCGGGTGGTGAGGCCGAGCGACTCGCGGCGGCGGCGCAGGTAGCCGCCCACCGGGTGGCTCGTCTCTTCGGAAGGGCGGCCGCGCCGCGGAGGGTTCATGGGAAGCACCAGCGCCTCGCCAGTCTGGCGACCAATTCATAGCTCATGGCGCTCTAAATATATCCCTTGACCAATTGCGACCACAAGCGGTATATATGCCCGGTGATGCAGGCTAGGAGCCGAAATCCATGGCAAGGTGGCGCTGCGCGACAAATGCGACCAGCACTGGTCATCAAAGGAGGCTCCCGTGAGCGCGATATCCGCTGCTTTCCAACCATGGGCCGGCAGCCCTGGGGCCGAACACCCCTGGAGCGAAGCCCGGGTCGCCTTCTGGCTCGGCCGCCTCAGGCCGGAGGCTTCCCGGGTCGCCGGCCCACTGGAGATCTTCCCGCTCCGGCTCGAGGGCGCACCCGGACCTTCGTACCTGCTCCTCCACCAGGCAGTCAAGGCCGGCCATGTGGAAGTGGTCGAGCAGGGCGGCGGGGTCGTCAACGAGGTCGTCGTGTGCAACCGGGGACCGGCCCCGGTGCTGGTGCCGGAGGGCTCGAGCCTGGTCGGCGCGAAGCAGAACCGGGTGGTCGTGGAGACCACGCTCATCGGACCGGTGCAGACGGTGCCGGTGAAGGTCGGCTGCGTGCAGCAGGGGCGCTGGGGCGGAGCCTCGTCCAGGTTCGCCGTCGGCGATCTTCCGGTCGAGCCCGCCCTTCGACGGCACACGGTCGCCGAGGCCGCCGCGAAAGGCCACGTGGACCAGGGCCGCCTGTGGGCGGACGTCGCGCGCGCTCTCTCGGCGCATGGGGTCCGCTCGGCGACCGGGGACTACATGGCCGGCGCGGCCGCGCACCGGCGCGAGGCGGAGGACCGCGCCCGCGCCTTCGACCAGGTGCCGGGCGAAGTCGGGATCCTGGCGCTCGCGCACGGCCGATTGCTGGGCCTCGAGGTGTTCGGTCACCCGGACACCTGGGCCGCGCTGCGCCCGGTCGTGATGCCGTCCTACCTGCTGGCGGTCGAGGCGCTCGCGCTCCAGCCTGGAGCGCGTGCGGGCGCGCCGGAGCGGGCGGGGACCGACTGGATCGCGAGGATCGCGACCGCGCTCGTGCAGGCGCGCCCGTCGCGCGGACTCGGCGCGCAGCTCGCGCTCACGGGCCGCGGCTTCGCCGGCGCCGGCCTGTGGGCCGCCGACGCGCTGGCGCACCTGGCGGTGTTCGGAGAGTAGAGGCGCGTCCCCGCGGGGGACGCGGAAGACGAGACGAAAGGAGAGAGAGCATGGAGAAGGAGAGGATGGAGCGGGCGTTCGACGTCGCGGCGAAGGCCTTCCGCGACGTGCTGCAGAGGTCGAATCCCGAGGACGCGGAGCTGCTCGCGCAGGCCGAGCCCGGCGAGATCGTCGAGGTGCTCGGGGACTACGACCACATCGGGCGCGTGCTGCGCGCCATCGGCGTGCCGTTCGTCCAGGTCGCGCCGGCGGACCTCGCCGGCATCGACTGGGCGCGCGCGCAGGTGGTCTGGGTGAATTGCCCGGGGCGGCTCCCGGCGACTGCGCTGCGCAGGCTCGTCCAGTGGGTGCGCGAGGGCGGGCACCTCGGCACCACGGACTGGGCGTTGAAGCACCTGCTCGAGCGCGCCTTCCCGGGCCGCGTGAAGTACACGGGAGGCAGCATCCCGGACTGCGTGGTCAGGGTGGAGCCGGTGGGGGACCACCCGCTGCTCGCGGGGTTCCGCGAGGACGGGCGCGACCCGCTGTGGTGGATGGAGGGCGCGAGCTACCCGTGCGAGGTGCTCGACCGGGACCGCGTGCGCGTGCTGGTGAAGAGCGCCGAGGTCGGCCGGCGGTTCGGCGCCGACGCCGTGGTGGTGGAGTGGGACGAAGGCGAGGGCCGGATCGTGCACCTGGTCTCGCACCTCTACCTGCAGCGCTCGGAGACCCGCACGGCGCGCGACCGCGAAACGGCGGCCGCGTACTTCAAGGGCGTGGGGATCGAAGGCGAGTCTGCGGCGAGGCTCGCCGCCGAGGCGGGCGACCTGTTCGCCAGCGAGCTCAAGGGAGCCTTCACCGGTGCCGGGCTGGCGACGAGCCTGTTCGTCGGGCGGAAGCGCCGCATGGGGAAGTAGGGCGGGCGGCGGTCGCCCGCCGCCCGCTGCGTTGCGGCGGCGCCACCCCGCCGCCGGCGAGCCCGGACCATGCTGGGTCCGGGGCACGAACCCTGCGATACTCCATCCGCCGGAAGGCGCCGCGCGCGGGAGGGCCGAATCGCCCGCCCGCCGGCCGCATCGGAGGGGGAGGCGGTGACCCGCACCTCTGCCTCCCCCACGGCCAGAGCGTCTCCCGGAACGACGTTTGGACCTCGTTCCACGCAGCACGGAAGCTTCGAGACTCGCGGTCCCGGCCGTCATCCCCACCATGACGCGGACGCGGCAACAGCGGAGGTCTGCCATGACCCTGCGTGCACAGCCCGCTCCAGCGTCGTGCTCCGGTCGTTCTCCAGTGCGGCGCGCCCCGTGCCGATAGACGGGCATGGGCCCGGGTCGGCCACGCCGTCCACGCGACGCGCGACGACCGCCGGGCCTTCCTGCGTCCACCGGGGCCGGGCGCGCCGAACGCAGGCGCCCGGTCCGGGGGACATCGTTCTGGAGGTGACACCATCGCGCTCGTTCCCGGCATCCTGACCGCGGGGCTGGCAGCGTACGGCGTGTGGGAGATGCGCTCGCACGAGCGCAACCTCGCGCGCCTGCCGGTGCGCGTGCACGTGAACGGCACACGCGGCAAGTCCTCGGTCACCCGGCTGATCGCGGCGGGCCTGCGCTCCGGGGGCGTGCGCGCCTTCGCCAAGACCACCGGCACCATGGCGCGCATCATCCGCCCCGACGGCCTGGAGGTGGACGTCTACCGCGTCGGCAGCCCCAACATCATCGAGCAGACCCGCATCGTGCGGCGCGCGGTCGAGGACGGCGCCGCGGCGCTGGTCATCGAGTGCATGGCGGTGACGCCCGAGCTGCAGCCGCTCGTCGAGCTGCGGCTCATCAAGAGCACGGTGGGCGTGATCACGAACTGCCGCGCCGACCATCTCGACGTCATGGGGCCCACGGTGGACGACGTCGCGCACGCCCTCGCCCAGACCTGCCCGGTGGGCGGGCACCTCTTCACCGCCGAGCGCGAACGCGCAGGGATCCTCGAGGCGGTGGCGCGCGGGCGCGGGAGCGCGGTGCACGTGGTCCCGCCCGACGGCGTGACGGTGGAGGAGCTGGCCGGCTTCTCCTACTTCGAACACGCCGAGAACGTGGCGCTCGCGCTCGCGGTGTGCGCGCACCTCGGGGTGCCGCGCGCCGCCGCGCTCGCCGGCATGCACGCCGCCGCGCCCGACCCGGGGGTGCTGCGCCGCTACACCGTGCGGTCGGGGGACAAGACGGTGGAGTTCGTGAACGCCTTCGCCGCAAACGACCCGGATTCGACGCTGCTGATCTGGCAGCGCCTGGGGCTCGAGCAGCGGCGGCCGGGCGTGCAGCGCATGATCCTCGCCAACTGCCGCCCGGACCGGCTGCAGCGCTCCGGGCAGATCGCCGAGCTGGTGGCGAAACGGCTCTCGGCCGACCACGTGGTGCTCTCCGGCGAGGGCACGGACCTGGTGGCGTTCCAGGCGCTGAACGGAGGTCTCGACCGCGAGCGGCTCAGCAACCTCGGCGGGCTCGGTGCCGAGGCGGTCTACGAGCACGTGCTCGCGCTGGTGCGGCACGAAGCCGTGATCGTCGGCATCGGCAACATCGTCGGACTCGGGGAGGAGATCACGCTCCACTTCAGCAACCGGGCGGTGCGCCGTGGTTGAGCAGGCGATCGGGCTCGGGCTGGTCGTCAGCCTCATCTTCTCCGAGACCCTCGGCCTCGCGGCGGGCGGCATGGTGGTGCCGGGCTACCTCGCGCTCATGATCCACGAGCCGCTGCGCATCGTCGGCACCGTGGGGATCGCGCTGCTCACCTGGGGCGCGCTCCAGCTGCTGTCGCGCTACACGCTCATCTACGGGCGGCGGCGCATCGTGGTGGCGGTCCTGATCGGGTTCGTGTTCGGCGCGCTCTCGCGCGACCTCATGGTGCTCAAGTTCCAGAACGTGCCGGTGGACCTGCGCACCATCGGCTTCGTCATCCCCGGCCTGATCGCGAACTGGATGGAGCGCCAGGGCGTGATCCAGACGCTGTGCGTCATGGTCACGACCGCGGTGCTGGTGCGGCTCCTGCTCATGCTGCTCCACGGCGGGGCCCTGATCCGATGAGCCTCGCGCGCGCCTCCACGCCCGCGCTGGTCGGCCTCGCGGCGCTGTCGCTCGCGGTCTACGCGATCTCCGAGCGCTCGCTGACCCCGGTCCATGCCGAGGCGTTCAGGAAGAAGCTCGAGGCGGTGCGCCTCATGCAGCGGGCCGAGCGGGCGATCGCGGAGGTCAAGCGGGAGCGCGGCATCACGGTGGACGCCCGCAACGATCCGGAGCGCACCGGCGTCATCGGGCCGCAATTCACGTTGATCACGACCGATCGCGGCTCGCAGGCCGCGAAGAGCCTGGCCGCGCACCCGAACTTCGCCGCGGCGGTGACGCAGATGATGCTGCAAGCCGGCGTGCGCCGGGGCGACCTGGTCGCCGTGGGCATGACCGGGTCGCTGCCGGGCCTCAACCTCGCGGCGCTCGCGTCCTGCCGGGCGGTCGGCGCGGAGCCGATCATCATCACCTCGGCCGGCGCCTCGATGTTCGGCGCCACCGACCCGAACCTGACATGGCTCGACATGGAGGCGATCGCGGTGCAGCGGGGGCTGTGGCCGTTCCGCTCGGCGGCCGCTTCGCTCGGCGGCGGCGGCGACGTGGGCCGCGGCCTCTCGCCGGCCGGCCGCGTGCTGCTCGACGACGCCATCGAGCGCAACGGCGTCAAGCTGCTCGACCCGCCCAGCGTGCTCGAGGCGGTCCGGCAGCGCGTCGCGATCTACGACTCGATCGCGGCGGCGCGCGGCCGGGCCATCAGGCTCTACATCAACGTGGGCGGCGGCGTGGCGAGCCTCGGAGGCGCCCAGAACGGCCGGCTCATCCCGGCCGGACTCACGATGCGGCTCACCACGCGCAACTACCCGAACCGCGGCGTCATCAACGTGATGGGCGAGCGCCGCATCCCGGTCATCCACCTGCTCCAGGTCGAGAAGCTGGCGCGCATGTTCGAGATCACGGACCGGGCGGCGAATCCGGTCCGCCCCGGCAGCGGGCTGCTCTTCATCCAGTACCGCTACAACCTCTGGATCGTCGCCGCCGCAGCGCTGCTCGTCCTGCTCGTGAACATCTACGTGCTGCGCCGCGACGTGCGGCAGCAGGTCCTGGGCCACCCGCATCCCGAAAGGATCCCACCCCCATGATGATGAGACTCGCGCTCGCGTTCGCGGCGCTCGCGCTCGCCGCCGGCGAGGCCGCGGCCGCGCGCTGGACCGCGTTCGAGAAGCTGCCCGGCGCCACGCCGGTGCAGGTGCTGGTGCGCGAGAAGCCGCGCGCCTACTTCCGGCTGACGCCGCAGGCCCCGCTCACCGTGACGGTGGAAGGCCCGGCGCAGGTGCGCCTCACGACGCGGGTGGAGCTGCCACCCGGCTCGGCACGGATCGCCGCCTACGCCGTGCGCGCGCTCGAGGGTGGGCGCCTGCTCGAGGAGCTCGCGACCGAGAGCTCGGCCGCGGCGGAGGTGCGACTCCAGGGCGGGAGCGCGGCGCTCGGTAAGAGCCGCAAGATGACCTTCGACGTGCCCGCCGGGAACCATCGGCTCACGCTCACCCTGGGCGGCGCGGCCGCGGCACTGGTGCGCGTCCAGCGATCGGCGCCGCGCGGGGGCGAACCGCCGATGGTGACGCTCACACCGGTGGCCGCCGCGCGCAGCGTGCTGGTGGCGGAGGGCGAGAAGACGATCCCCTACTACAGCGTGATGCCGGGGCAACCCGTGCGCGTGCGCGTCGTGGGGCCGACCACGCTCGAGGTGCTCGCGCGGCTCGACTACGACGCCACGATGCGGGGCACCCAGAGCTATCGGCTGCGCTTCAGCGAGCGCAAGCAGGTGTTGAGCGAAGTGGAGTTCAGGACCACCAAGGCGACAACCGCCACCTACACCAACCTGAAGGACCGGGTGCCGTCGAAGTTCGACCGCGCGACCCTCCCCGTGGGGGAGGGCACGCACGAGATCACGATCGAGCTGGTGCAGCCCGTGCGCGGCTCGGCCGAGATCCACGCGCGCATCCCGGAGCCTTCCGTGGGGAACGAGGAATGACGACTCGAGGACGTGCCGTGCCCGTTCTGCTGATGGTGCTCGCCCTATCGCCCGCCCTCGCCGCGCCCGCCCGGGCCGCCGGGCAGAGCCTCAGCCTCACGACCGGGCTCTCGACCACCTACGACGACAACATCCTCCAGTACTCGGATACGCTGCTCACCGTCTTCGACTCGGGCAGCAAGCCCACGCACTTCTCGATCGCGAGCAAGGGCGACCTGGTCCTCAACCCCTCGCTCGCGCTCACCTGGGAGAGCGACGCCGGGCACGGCCGGAGGCACGCGCTGCGGCTCAGGGGCGAAGGCGATTTCCACGACCGCAATGCCACCGCGGACTACCGCTCGGTGAGCGTCCTGTGGCGCGAATCGTGGGCGCGCGGCCGCCGGCTCTCGCTGGGCTGGTTCACCCTGCCCCGGTACTACCTGCGCCAGCTCTTCGACGAGGACCTGCCGCTGGTGCCGGGCCAGACGCGCTACCGCCGCGCCACGTTCCGGCTCCAGATCGGCACCGTGAGCTGGGACCAGCGGCTCACGAAGAACACCGACATCGGGGTCGGCTACCGCTATGAGGGTCGCGCGTACGATGATGCCTTCGTCGAGCGGGATGCGAACCTGCACCAGGGGGAGCTGGCCCTGGGCTTCAACCGTCTGCCCGCGCGCGGGAGCGTGGACTTGGAGGGCGGCTACCGCGTGAGCCGGGCGAAGGCTGCGGACGCCGACGAGGTACCGGGCGTCACGCCCGACGACCAGGACCTGAGCTACAGCGGCTTCGTCGCCGGCGTGCGCGGCCGCGCCGAGCTGACGCGCGGCAAGGCGTGGCGGCTGACGGGCGATGTCGGCTACCAGCTGGCCACGCGCCACTTCGACTCCGACCGGCCCGCCGACGCGAATCACTTCGGGCGCAGCGACCTGCTCAACGCGGTCGAGGTGGGGCTGCGCGCGCACTACCGCCCGCACTTCTCGGCGCGCGGCTTCTTCCGCCACGAGGACAACGCCGCGACGATGGGCCCGAACGCGCGGCCCACGTTCGATCCGGGCAGCTACCGCGTGAGCCAGGTGGGGCTCTCCCTCGAGTGGTCGGGAGAGGTGTGGAGCCGGGGGGCAGGGGGCGGCGACCAGGAGTGATGCGGCGGGCGTGCGAGCGCCCGGGGCCTCCCCGCCGAGGCCCCGGGCGCCGCGCATCTTCCCCGCGGAGCAGGTTCGTCCGGGCTCGCCTGTGACCCCCGGAGCCGCACTCGTCGGTGCCGGCTTGCCGCCCCCGCGCAGCCGCGGCTAGAGTCCGTTCGCTTCCGGCTCCTTCCGTTCCCTTCACGCGCAGGGGGTTCCCATGAGACTCGCATCGCGCGCAGCGTTCGCGCTCGCGCTGGCGCTCGCGGCCGCATCGCCGGCGCTCGCGGCGGGCAAGCCCGCGACGCCGGCGCCCGCGGCGCCCGCGTTCACGCCCGACCTGCTGCAGGTCGAGCGCCACGTGCTCGACAACGGCCTGGTCGTCCTCACGCACGAGGACCACTCGGTGCCGACCATCACGTTCTGGCAGTGGTACCGGGTGGGCTCGCGCAACGAGCGGCCGGGCATCACCGGGATCTCGCACTTCTTCGAGCACATGATGTTCAACGGCTCGAAGGACGTCCCGCCCAAGGAGTACGACCGCATCCTCGAGTCGAACGGCGGCTACTCGAACGCCTTCACCGACCGCGACATGACGGCGTACTACGAGGACATCGCTTCCGACCGGCTGGGCGTGGTGCTGCGCCTCGACTCCGACCGCATGGCGGCGCTCTCGCTGCTGCCCGATCAGCTCAGGAGCGAGATCGAGGTGGTCAAGGAGGAGCGCCGGCTGCGCACCGACAACGACATCCAGGGGATGCTCGACGAGCAGCTCTACGCCAGCGCGTTCGACCAGGCGCCGTACCACTGGCCGGTGATCGGCTGGATGGCGGACCTGAACGCGATCACGCGCGACGACATGGTCGAGTATTTCCGCATCCACTACGCGCCCGACAACTGCATCCTGGTGCTGGTGGGCGACTTCGAGACCAGGGCGGCGCTCGACAGCATCCGGGCCTATTTCGGCGGCATCCCGCGCCAGCCCGCGCCGCCCGAGCCGATCGTCGGCGAGCCGGAGCAGAAGGGCGAGCGGCGCGCGGAGGTCCACTACCCGGCGCAGAACGTCTCGGTGGACATGGGCTACAAGGCGCCGGGCGTGAAGAGCGCGGACCTGGCGACGCTCGACGTGCTCGAGCGCATCCTGTCGGCCGGCGAGTCGTCGCGGCTCCACCAGGCCCTGGTCTACGAGAAGCAGATCGCGCTCGGCGCGTCGGCGAGCTTCCAGACTCATCTCGACCCGGGCCTGTTCGAAGTCTACGTCGAGCTCAAGCCCGGCAGGGCGGCGGCCGACGGCGAAGCCGCGGTCTACGAAGTGCTCGACCGGCTCGCGAAGGAAGGGCCGTCGGCGCGCGAGCTCGAGAAGGCGAAGAACCTGATCGAGGCGGGATTCGTCAGGCGCATGAAGACGAACAACGGGATGGGCTCGCAGATCGGCTACTACGAGCATGTGCTCGGCGACTGGCGCGCCATGTTCGATCAGCTCGCGAAGGTGCGCGCGGTCACGGCCGAAGACTGCCGGCGCGTCGCGAAGCAGGTCTTCGACCCCACGAAGCGCACCGTCGTCAGCCTGGTCCCCGAGAAGGAAGGCGACGCGGCGGAGGTGACGCCATGACCTCCGCCCGGAAAGCACGCCCGATGTTCCGCCGGCTCCTGCTGGCCGCCTGTGCCGCGGCGTTCGCCGCGCCGGCGGGCGCCGCCACGTTCCGGCTGCCGGCGCACACGAAGACCACGTTCGAGAACGGGCTCACCGTGATCGTGATGCCGGCCCGCCGGCTCCCGCTGGTGGAGTTCCGGCTGGTGGCGCGCGCGGGCGCGGTGAACGACCCGGCCGGCAGGGAAGGGCTCGCCGGCCTCACCGCCGAGCTGCTCACGCAGGGCGCGGGCCGGCGCGATGCGCGCCAGATCGCCGAGGACATCGCCTTCGTGGGCGGCGCGCTCGACGCCACGGCCTCGATCGAGCAGGCGGTGGTGACCTGCGAAGTGCTCGGTAAGGACTTCGCCACCGGGCTCGGGATGTTCCACGACGTGATCGTGCAGCCCACCTTCCCGGAGGCGGAGTTCAAGCGCAAGCAGAGCGAGACGCTGGGCGCGATCGCCGCGCAGAAGGACGATCCGGGCACGGTCGCGAACAACGAGCTGGGCCCGTTCCTGATGGGGGAGAGCCCGCTCGCCCACCCGGTGATCGGCTACGCCCGGACGGTCGGGGCGCTCACGCGCGACGACGCGGTCGCGTTCCACAAACGCTTCCTCGTGCCCGATCGCTGCATCCTCGCCGTGGTGGGCGACGTGGACGCGAAGGCCGTACTCGCCGCGCTCGGGAAGGCGTTCTCCGACTGGAAGCCCTCGGGCGAGAAGCCGGCCGACGCCTACGCGCCGCTCCCGCGCGACGGCGGGCGCAGGGTGCTCATCGTGAGCAAGCCCGAGGTCACGCAGAGCCAGATCCGGCTGGCGTGCGGCGGGGTGCCCCGCAACCACCCCGACTACTTCGCCATCACGGTCGCGAACACCATCCTGGGCGGCGGGTTCACCTCGCGGCTGGTGAACGAGATCCGCGTCAACCAGGGCCTCACCTACGGCATCTCGAGCCGCTGGGGCATGTACCGCAACGCCGGCACGTTCACCATCAGCACGTTCACGCGCAACGAGAAGCTGCGGAAGGCGGTGGACGCGACCCTCGGCGTGGTGAAGCAGCTGGTGGACCAGGGCCCGACCGAGCAGGAGCTGGCGAAGGCCAGGCGCTACCTGACCGGCCAGTACCCGCTCGGGCTGCAGGCGCCCGACGCGCTGGCGGCCCAGCTCGCGACGGTGGAGTTCTACGGCCTCCCGCCGGACTTCATCGAGACCTACACCAGCCGTGTCGAGGGCGTGACGATGGCCGACGTGAAGCGCGTCCTGAAGGAGCGCTTCTGCACCGACGACTTGAAGCTGCTGGTGGTCTCGAACCCGAAGACCGCGCAGGAGTCGCTCGCGGGCCTCGGCCCGATCGAGGTGAAGGAGATGGAGTAGTCGGGACGGTGCGCCGGCCGCTGCTGGGAACGCGGGCCGATCGCGGTCTGCCGCGGCGCGCGGCGCGGCCGGCGAATGGCCCGGGCCGATCCTTCGTACCAGCGCATGTGCGGGGGACCGCTGTGGCGGGCCTACCGCAGTGAACAGCGCGGCGGGCCCGGGCTGTCTCGTTGACCGCCGCTGCCGCACGGTCTACCTTGACCGCGCTTCAACCCCACGGTATCCGCAGCACAGTTGCACGCCAGACTCGAGGGACGCGGCGCAGTGCGCTTCCCTCGGAAACCTAGGGAGGGTTTCCTCATGCGATGCCTCCGCAACGCAGCGCCGAGGATCGGCGCGGTCCTGTCCGGTCTCCTCTTCCTTCTCGTCTCCGTCTCGAGTTCTCTCGCGTGGGTCTCCGGCAGGTCGCCCGCCGCGTCCCGGGCCAGCGCCTCGGACGACGGCTACTGGTACCAGCTGCCGCCGCCGGCCCTGAACCAGCACGGCGCGATCTTCGACCCGGTGCGCCAGCGCATGCTGGTCTTCGGCGGCACGAGCATGTCGCCCACCAACGACGTGTGGGAGTTCGGGCTGGCCGGGTCGCCGGCGTGGTCGCTGCTGGCGGTCACCGGGACCAGGCCGGCCGCCCGCTGGGGCCCCTCGACGATCTACGACCCGGCGCTCGACCGCCTGGTCGTCTTCGCCGGCGCGTCCGACTCCACCACCTCCTACAACGACGTCTGGGTCCTGCCGCTGGGCGTGCTGCCGCTCGCCTGGCAGCAGCTCGCGCCGGCCGGCGGGCTGCCCGCCGCGCGCGTCTACCAGTCGGCGGTCTACGACTCGCTGCGCAACCGCCTCATCGTCCACGGCGGCGCGCAGGTGCCGGGCGCCAACGGGCCGCCCACCGGCCTGCTCTCCGACGTCTGGGAGCTGACGCTCGGCGTCACGCCCACCTGGACCGAGCTGCTCCCGACCGGCGTCTCGCCCGACTCGATCGCCGGGCAGATGACGATCGTGGACCCCGCGCGCGACCGCATGGTGGTCTACGGCGGCTACAACGGCGTCATGCTGGGCGACGTCTGGCAGATGACGCTGGGCGCGAGCCCGGCCTGGACCCTGCTCGCGCCTTCCGGCGGGCCGCCGCCCGCGCGCGCCGTCGGCGTCACGGTCTACGACCGGGCGAACGACCGCATGGTGATCTCGACCGGCATCAGCGATCCCGCGACCGGCGGCAACCTCAACGACGTGTGGGCGCTCGATCTGGCAGCGCCCGCATGGACCGAGCTGGTTCCGCTCGGCACACCGCCCGCCACGCGGGGGGACGCGAGCGGGATCTTCGACGCGCCGCGCCAGCGCATGGTCCTCTACGGCGGCCAGGACACCATGGGCACCGCGCCGCCGGACCTGGTGATGGCGCTCGCGCTCGGCGACACGGTGCGCTGGAGCGAGCTGGGAACGCGCCGGCCGGAGCCGCGCAACCAGCACGCGGGGATCTACGACCCGCCGCGCAACCGCCTGGTGATCTACGGCGGCATGACGGGCGCCAGCGTTCTCGGCGACACCTGGGCGCTCGCGCTCGGGGGCTCTCCCACGTGGAGCGATCTGGCGCCCACCGGCAGCCTGCCTGGGATTCGCTGGGGCCATCGGCTGCTCTACGACCCGGTGCGCGCCCGCATGCTGCTCTACGGGGGCAGCGACAGCGTGTCCTCGCCGAGCGGGGTATGGGCGCTCGCGCTCGCAGGCGCGCCGGTGTGGAGCCAGCTCGCGCCCGCCGGGCCGGTGCCGCCCTCGCGCATGGAATGCAGCATGGTCTACGACGCGACGCGCGACCGGATGCTGGTCTTCGGCGGCTGGGGCGGGCCGGGCAACGACGGGTGGGCGCTCGACCTCTCCGGCAGCCCGACCTGGAGCGAGATCGTTCCGCTCGGCACGCCGCCGGGCCCGCGCGCGAAGAGCGCGGCGATCTACGACCCGATCAACGACCGCATGCTGATCTTCGGCGGCGACAACTCGGGCCCGCTGGACGAGCTGTGGGAGCTGGCGCTGTCGGGCACGCCGCCGTGGACCCAGCTCGCGCCCACCGGCACTCTTCCCACGCCGCGCCGCGGCGCGGTCGCGGCGTACGACTCGCTCGGCCACCGCATGCTGGTCTACGGCGGCGATACCGGAGGCTACAGCGGCACCAGCGACACCTACGCGCTCGAGCTCAACGGCGCCCCGGTCTGGAAGCTGCTCGCCGTCGGCACGACGGTCCCGCCCGGTCGCTTCGACCTGGCGGGCGGCTTCGACCTCGAGCGCTACCGGCTGGTGATCAACGACGGTTGCTGCTGGCGCATGGACGACTCGTGGGTGCTGCAGCTCGACCGCACCACCGCCGCGCTCGCCTCGCTGGTCAGCGCGCGCGCCGAGCCGGATCGCGTCGAGCTGGCGTGGTACGTGAGCGTGCCCGGCGGCGAGGCGAACGTCTATCGGCGCGAGGAGGGCGGTGACTGGGCCGTGCTCGGCCGCGCCGGCGTGGACGGCAGCGGCATGCTGCGGTTCGTGGACCGCGACGTCGTGGCCGGCCGCCGCTACGGCTACCGGCTCGGCGTGTCCGGCGGCTCGGGCGAGACGCCGGCGGGCGAGGTGTGGGTGGACGTACCGGCCACGCTCGCGCTCGCACTCCGGGGCTTCCGTCCGAACCCGGCGCCCGGCGAGGCGCTGGTCGCGTTCTCGCTTCCCGGCGCCTCACCCGCGTGGCTCGAGGTGATGGACGTGGGCGGGCGGCGCGTGTTCCGCCGCGAAGTCGGCACGCTCGGCGCCGGCAACCACCTGGTGCGCCTGAGCGGCGCGGCGGTGATGCCGGCCGGCATGTACGTCGTGCGCCTCACGCAGGGCGGCCGCGCGGTGAGCGCGAAGGCGGCGCTGGTCAGGTGATGTAGCAGGCAAGTGGAATCGAGGCGACCGCCCCTGTGCTGGGGCGGTCGCCTCGTCGCTCTTCCTGCCGGCTCAGCGAGAGGACGGTCGCCAGCGCCGGGATTCTCTCGACGCACGGCCAGCGTCACCCGCCGTGAGGTCCCTACGGGAAGACGACCATGGTCCTCTCGTCGTGGAAGGTGCCGGCCTGCATGCGGCAGAGGTAGACGCCCGCGGGGAGGAGAGTCCCCTCGGCGCCGCGGCGGTCCCAGTCGGCCTGATGGCGCCCGGCTTCGAGCTGCGCGTCCAGGAGCCGGCGCACGCGGCGGCCCTGCAGGTCGAACACCTCGAGGCGCACCCGCGCGGCCACGGGCAGGTCGAAGTGGATGGTGGTCGTCCCGGTGAACGGGTTGGGCCGGTTCTGGCCGAGGGCGAAGGTCCGGGGCAGGCCTTCCGCTCGCGGCGCGAGGCGCTGCTGACTCTGCGATGGCCCCGCCAGGTGCTCGCCGGTGACCTCCAGGTACCAGTCGCGGGTGTCGCCGGCGGCGGGGGTGCCGGCGTCGAACCCGAGCACGAGCGTGTCCTGGGCGGCCAGCGTGACGCCGGCCCCGCCCGCCACGAGTGCGGCGGGATCGAGCGCTCCGAGTCGCGAGTGCTGCGCCGTCGCGGGGGACATCGCCTGCGTGGCGAGCGTGCCGCTCGCGGGTCCGATCCGCCCCACGAAGCTCACCGCCTGATCGCTCAGGAACACCAGGCGCACCGTGGCGCTGCCGATCGAGTCCACCGGCAGCTCGGCGAAGCGCTGGCGCGCGGCCCGATGGGCAACCGTGCGCCAGCCGCCGGCACCGTCCGGCACCTGGATCAGGATGCCGATCGAGGCCGGGTCGCTCTGCGGGGCGCCGTCCACGGCGCGCAGCAGCAGCGGGCGGGCAGCCAGGTCGGCCGCTGACTCACCTTCCGCCAGCGGCAGGCTGACGAGCAGCGTCTCGCCGGCCGCGGCCTGGTACGCGCCGACATCGCCGCCGGTGGCCTGAGCGGTGAGGTCGGTGCGGTCGGCTCGCGTGACGCTGGCCGCCGCCAGCGGCGCTCCCAGCAGGGCCCTGCCCGGGAGCACAAAGGCGGTGCCCGCGCCGGAGCGATCGAGCGCGACGAGGCGCACCCGGTCGAGTCGCGAGGAGCCCGTGACGCCGCGGCGCAGGTGGACCTGGTAGCGGCCGTCGGCGAGCTGCGGGGCGGCCTCCAGGCGCAGCAGGTCGGTCGCGGTCGTCTCTGCGGGCTGGCCGGGGAGCAGCGAGTTCTCGGCGAAGCCGCTGCCCTGCTGCTGCAGCGCGCTCGGCCCCAGCCGGCCGGCGGATTGCAAGGAGGCCCCGCGGCCGCCGCTGCCGCTGCCGCCGTACAGTGCGCCGTCGCAGCCCAGAGCGATGAAGCTGAGGTCGTTGCTGAGCAGCGAGCGGTTCGCCGGCGCCACGTGGTCGTCGTAGCTCACCAGCCGGAAGTAGTAGTGGAGCCCGGGGTCGAGCGAGACGTTCACGCTCTGGAACGTGCCCTGGTCGGCCGGCGCAGGCACGTCGCTCACCGGCGTCGCGTTCTGGAAGTCGGTCCAGGTGTTGATGGGGCTGTTGGCGTAGCGCAGGTCGTAGCTCACCGCCCGGCCGGTCACCCGCCAGGTGCTGTCGTCGGCCGGGGCGGTCCAGCGGATCTGGTAGTCCGGGCAGAGGAAGACCTTGCTCAGGTTCCCCACCAGCCCGGGCCGGGTGCGGTCCCCCCAGTCGTCATCCGCCGGCGGGCTGCCGATCATCAGCCAGCGCGCGATGGAAGGCGTGCCCCAGGGCTTGACCGCGAACAGCAGGTAAGGCCCGGGCGGCAGCGAGTCGGCGGCCGCGGGGATGCGCAGCGTCCGGCGCGGCGGGGTGGTGAGCGGCGGGCTGGCATAGTAGTCGGCGAGCGGCAGGTAGCGCTGGTCCTGATCGAAGCCGTGGGTGCTGGAGCCGGCGCGCAGCAGCACGAAGCTCACGTTGGTGCTGTCCACCACCACCGAGAAGGTGTCCCCGTGGGCGAGCCGGCCCCTGGTCCCCAGGATCGCCGAGCGCGTGCGGGTGGTGCCGTCGCTGTTGAACAGGTAGGGCGGGCTGTAGAGGTCGGCCGTGTAGGACCACAGGCCGCCGTCGAAGGAGCCGCTGGCGCACAGCACCCGGCCGTCGGGCATGAGCAACGCGTTGTTGTGGTAGCCGCGGGTGGCGCTGGTCGAGTCGAGCACGATCGGGCCACTGGTGCCGTACCAGTAGCCGCGCCGGTCCGGGGCGCCGGGGTCGGTGTAATCGGGGTTCCACAGCTCGGGCTGGTGGTTGGGGTCCTGGTTCGCGGTGTTGTCCACCCAGCGCGTGCCGCCGGTGGTGAGCACCTCGCCGGTCGGCAGCAGCACCAGGTCGTGGTTCACGCGCCGGAACCCCATGTCGTTGACCGAGAGCTTCCAGCTCGGACCGGACTCGCCGAGGTCCACGGACATCGTGGTGTCGGTGGCGAACTGCGGGGGCAGCTCGGTGTCGCGCGAGCCCGACTTCATCACCTTGCCGATCCGGTACATCACGCCCGAGCCGCCCCGCTTGCCGAAGGTGGCGTTGGCATTGGCCGGGAACGGGCTCCACGCGGCAGGGCTCGCGCCCAGGTCGAGCACGAACGAGGAGTCCTCGGGGCCGGCGAAGAACACCTTCCTGCTGCCTCCCGCGACCGCGGCCGGGAGCTGGAACATGAACGGGTACCAGTCCTGGAGGCGCGGCGACTGCGCGTGGGTGGTCCAGCTCCCGGTGGTGCCGCTGCCGGGATCGAACACCTCGGGCACGCGGGCGATCACGTCGGAGACCACAGCGCCCGCGCGGTGGCCGGCGCGCCCGCGCACCATCGAGGGCGCCTGCGACCAGCTCACCGGGGCGTTGTCGCAGGTGGTGCAGTAGGTCGAGCCCACCCACACGGCGCTGTCGGGGAGCGCGAGCCCCGACAGGTCGCCGCCGGCGATGAAGAAGCGATCGCTGTAGGGATGCATCACGCCGGCGTGGCGGGCGCGCTTCCCCGGCCCGGCCGCGGGCGTGGTCTGGCGCTGCCACTCCACGGTGGCGCTGTCCTTGAACCAGGCCACCCACAGAGTGTCGCTGAAGGGCGCGGCTGACCAGCTCCTGCGGCCGCCGTAGAGCAGGGCGCGGAGGCGCTCGCCCTCGGTCGCGTTCTTCCGGCGCCGGGCGTCCATGGCGAGGCTGTGCTGCACGCGGGGATTCGGGCGCTCGCCATTCACGGCCGCGCAGCGGATCCAGCGGGTGGTCTTCCCGCTCAGCGGCGGGTCGGTGCTCAGGGACCACACGTCGGCATCGGCGGGATCGCTGCCCTGGGTGCTCGCGCCGCCGAAGACGAAGATGCGCTTCAGCGCGCTGTCATAGACCGCCTCGTGCGCGTAGCGTGGGCCGAGCGAGTCGGCCGTCGTCGAGTAGACGTGGTTCCACTTCCAAACGTTGTCCGAGGGGTCCAGCTTCCCGTACCAGACTTCGCTGCTGACGGTGACGACTCCCTGAAACTCCTTCAGCCCGCCGATCACCACCAGGTCCCCGTTGTCCAGCTTCACCGCCGCGTGGAAGGCGCACGGATCGGGTCTGTCAGCGCTCTGGTTCATCCACTTCCGCCACCCGTACTGGTAGTCCGGCGCGCCCTCGTTGGGGTTCTTGTAGAGGAACCAGAGGAGGTCGGAATACGCGTACTGGCCTCCGCCGGTGGCCCGGCGCCCGCCGTAGACCAGCTCGTAGGCCCCGGTCCCGTAGCCATCCACCATGGTCAGCCCCTCGAGCGCGTCCGGGCGGCGTGGCGGCGACGGCGCGTACGGGTCCTCGTCCGGCTTCACCGCCGCGTCCCAGTCGGTGTGGTTCGCGATCCCGAACCGGCGCAGCGAGTCGCTGGTCTGCCCGGCTGCATCGAAGCCGCCGAACACGTCCAGGTGCTGGTACTGGGTGCCGGAGAGGGTCAGCACCTCGCCGCTGGCCAGCACCGTGGTGGTCGGATACCAGCGCCGGTAGGCCAGCTTCGGCTGCACCTGCCAGGGGGAAACGAGGCTCTTCGGGTTGAAGATCACCGACGAGTCGGAGCCGGTCTCGGACCGGCCGGTCTCGTGCCCGCCCGCGATCAGGATCCGCCCGTCGCGGAGATGGGCGTGGCCGGCGCAGAAGATGTCGTAGGGCGGCTCCGGCAGCGGACGGTCGGTGAAGCTCGACGTGGGGTAGTTGCCGGCATTGACCGACGCGTCGTTCGGCGGTTCCCAGCGCCACAGACCGCCGAACCGACCGGCCGGCTCGTCGCCGCGCCACCACAGCACGCTGCTGTGGGTGGAATCGCCCGGCAGCAGCACCAGGTGGACCGCGGCATTGCCCCAGCTGACGGTGCCGGTCCACTTGCCCGGATGGTGGGGCTGCGGCGGAGATGGAATCGCCGACGGGGGAAGCAGCGTCAGAAGGCAGACGAGCAGCAGGAAGCGCTGGACCGTGTGGCCGAGAGCGGCGGCCGGTTCCCCCGTGCCGGGTATCGCTGAGCGCATGGTGGACCTCCGTGGTGGCGAGATACGTCCCGTGCGGCCCGGCGGCCCTGGCGCCCGTGTAGAAGGCAAACGACGCGGACAACCTTGCGGGGCTTGGTAGCATCCGGTCGTTCCAATATCAAGACGAATCTGAATCGGGGGTGGGCGATGTTCGATAGGGCCGAACAAAGTCGTCCCGGCGTGAACAGGGGGCGCGCGCCCGTGGCGGCTGTGCTGCTGCTCGGAGCCTCGCTTCCTCTGTCGCTCCCGGCGGCGGCGGAGGCCAACTGGATCCCAAACGGCGTGTCCGTAAGCGACACATGTCCCGGCTGCGGGGGTGAGTCGCAGGTGATTCCGGACAGCCAGGGCGGAGCATTCGTTGCGTGGCGGGACTTCAGGAATCTGAATGATGTGGACATCTACGCCCAGCGGGTCACCGGCTCGGGGGCCATCGCCCCGGGCTGGCCAGCCTCGGGCCTCCGCGCCGCCGGACGGGGGTTCGATGACTTCCTGCTCGGGCTTGCTCCTGACGGACAGGGAGGGGGCTTCCTGGTTATTGACAGCACCCTCCCACCCACCGGGATCGACGTCCTCCTTCAGCATGTTCGGTCCGACGGGTTGATCGCCCCGGGCTGGCCGTCGGACGGATTGATCGTGGCCGGGAGCATCAATGACGAGCGAGAAGCGCGCATCTGCGCCGACGGCGCGGGCGGTGCCTATGTGGTCTATGAGAGGTACTCCGGGAGCACGCCCGACGTGCGGGCGGCGCGGATCACCAGCGACGGCCAGTTTGCCGCCGGCTGGCCTGCGCCGGGCCGGGTGTTCTGCGAGTTCCCCGGCTACAAGTCAATCCCGCTGGCGGTGGCGGATGATTCGGGCGGCGTGATGGTCACCTGGGTGGACGGCCGCAACCTCTCGCAGACGCGCGCCGACATCTACGCGCTGCGCCGGACTCGAGATGGAGCGGTCGCGCCAGGCTGGCCGGCCGCCGGCCTGCCGGTGTGCACGGCGGCAAACACGCAGACCTATCCGGTGGCGTGTTCGGACGGCGCCGGCGGTGCCTTTGCCGCCTGGTCGGACTTCCGCAACGTGCCACCCGACCAGCCCTACGGCGACGACATCTACCTGGCCCACATTCGCCCCGATGGCGGCTTCCCCGCGGGCTGGCCCGCGGACGGGCTGCCGGTCGCAGTCGTGAACGGCACCCAGCAGCCGATGGACCTGGTCGCGGACGGCCAGGGCGGGGTGCTGGTGGCGTGGGAGGACAGCCGCGGCTCGGGACTCTACCTGCAGCGGGTACAGGCCGACGGCACTCCGGCGCCGGGCTGGCCGGTGAACGGCACGCCGGTGAGCACGCTCTACGACTACCTCTACGACCCGCGCATCGCCCCCGACGGTCAGGGCGGGGTGTACGTGGCCTTCAGCGCCTACAACAGTATCAAGGTGTACGTGCAGCACCTGACGGCGGGCGGGCAGGTGGCGCCGGGCTGGCCGGCGGAGGGATTGCCGGTGGCGGACGTGGTGTATCCGAACCAGCAGCACCCGCGGATCTGCACCGACGGCCAGGGCGGGGCGATCGTGGTGTGGAGCGAGGTCCGGAATGGGAAGGGGAGCGCCTACGCGCAGCGCTACGTGGTGGACGGTCCGGTGGCGGTGGCGCTGGCGCTGGTGAGCGCGGAGGCCGAGCCGGAGGCGGTGCGGCTCACCTGGTACGCCGCCGCCTCGAACCAGGACGAGGCCACGGTCTATCGCCGCACGATGCAGTCCGAGTGGGAGCGGGCGGGCACAGTGCTGCGCGACGGCGAAGGCTATCTGCGCTTCGAAGACCGCACGGTCGCGGCGGGGACGCGCTACGGCTACCGGCTGGTACTGGGGAGCGGAGGGTCGGCGAGCTTCTCCACCGAGACCTGGATCGAGGTGCCGGCGGGGTACCGGTTCGCGCTCGCCGGGCTGCGGCCGAATCCGTCCTCGGGGAGCGATCTCAAGGTCGGGTTCACGCTGGCGCGAGCGGAGCGGGCGGCGCTCGAGCTGTTCGACGCCACGGGTCGCCGGGTGCTCGCGCGCGAGGTGGGCGCGCTCGGCCCGGGCCATCACGTGTTCGCGCTGTCGCAGGGCGCGCGGGTGGAGCCGGGTGTGTACTGGCTGCGGCTCACGCAGGGAAGAGAGAGCGCAGCCGCGCGGGCGGTCGTGATTCGGTAGCATCTCCGGGCACAGCAGAACACCGACATCCCAGCCTGCTCAACCAGCGCCCCCGCGCTCCCCGCTGTGCTACCTTCCCGCGCCGTGAGCGTCACACCGCCTTCCTCCGCCAGCCCCACGCCCGCGCGCGGGCTGCCCGGCATCACGCGCAACGTGGTGGCGCTGGGCTTCGTCTCGCTCCTCACCGACGTCTCGAGCGAGATGATCATCCCGGTGCTGCCGCTGTTCGTGACCACGACGCTCAAGGCTTCGGTGTCGAGTCTCGGCATCATCGAGGGCGTGGCCGAGAGCACGGCGGCGCTGCTGCGGATCGGCTCGGGCTGGCTCTCGGACCGCATCGGGCGAAGGAAGCCGTTCCTCCTGTTCGGCTACGGGCTCTCGACCGTGGCGAAGGCCACCATGGCGGTCGCGGCCTCGTGGTCCGCGGTGCTGGGGCTGCGCTTCTCCGACCGCGTGGGCAAGGGACTCAGGAACCCGCCACGCGACGCGTTGATCGCCGACTCGGTCGAGCCGCGCTACCTGGGCCGCGCGTTCGGTTTCCATCGCGCGCTCGACACGCTGGGCGCGGCCGTCGGGCCGCTGGTGGCGTTCGCGATGCTGCGCGCGTTCCCGCGGGAGTTCCGGCGCATCTTCCTGATCTCGGCGATCCCCGCGGTGCTCTCGCTGGTGGTGCTCGGGATCTTCGTGCGCGCGCCGCGCCATGAGCCGCGGGTGAAGCCGGGCGCGCTCCATCGCGAGGCCCGCGCCATGGGCCCGGTCTTCGCGCGCTTCCTGGTCACGGCCGGCGTGTTCTCGCTGGCCAACTCGAGCACCGCGTTCCTGCTGCTGCTGGCCGCCGACCCGAAGCACGGCGCCGGCTTCTCGGGCGCGCGCGTCGCGCTGGTCTACCTGCTCTACAACCTGGTCTACGCACTGCTCTCGTGGCCGCTCGGCGAGCTGTCGGACCGGATCGGGCGGCGTCCCATCCTGCTCGCCGCCTACCTGCTGTTCGCCGCGCTCTACGGCATGCTGGCGTGGCACGCGGGCGCTGCGTTCATGATCGCCGGCTTCGTGCTGCTCGGCGTGCACAGCGCGCTCATCGAGGGCACGCAGCGCAGCATGATCAGCGACCTGGTGGACGCCGACCGCCGCGGCACGGCGTACGGGCTCTACTACACCGTGGTGGGCGCGGCGCTGCTGCCGGCGAGCATCATCGCCGGCGCGCTGTGGGACCGGGTCGGACCGCGCGCCATGCTGGCCACCGACGCGGCGCTCGCGCTGGTCGCGGCGCTGCTCTTCCTGCTGCTTCTCCCGTCGCGCCACGAATGGAGGGACCGCCGCCATGGCCAGCCTGCGTGAGCTGGGCGAGTTCGAGGTGCTGCGCCGGCTCCAGCGCGCGCGGCGCGCGGACGCGGCGGCGGAGCCGGACGTGGTGGTGGGCGCCGGCGACGACGCCGCGGTGCTGAGGCCCGGCGCGGGCGCGGACATCGTGGTCACCACGGACGCGTTCGTCGAGGGCCGGCACTTCCTGCCGGCGTGGAGCGCGCCCGCCGCGACCGGCGCGCGGCTCGCGCACGCCAATCTGAGCGACCTCGCGGCGATGGCGGCGACCCCGCGCTGGGCGCTGCTCTCGATCGGCGCGCGCCCCGACACCGACGCCGACGAGCTGGTCGCGCTGCAGTCCGGGCTCGCCGCGGCGCTGGCGACCGAGGGTGCGGCGGTGGTCGGCGGCAATCTCGCCGCCGTGGAGGGCGCGCAGTGGTACTCGCTCACGCTGGTCGGCGAGACGCCGCGCGGCCGCGCGTGGACGCGCTACGGCGCGCGCCCGGGCGACCTGCTCGCGGTCTCGGGCAGGCCCGGGCGCGCGGGCGCCGGGCTGGCGCTGGCGCGCGCGCTGGGCGAGGGCGCCCGCGCGCCGGAGTGGCAGCCGCTGCTCGAGGCGTGGCTCGCGCCGCATGCGCACGTGGCGCTGGCGCGGGCGCTGCGCGGGACCGGCGCGGTCACCGCGGCGATCGACATCTCGGACGGCTTCGCCGGTGACCTCGCCCACCTGTGCGAGGCGAGCGGCACCGGCGCGGAGGTCGAGGAGGCGGCGTGGCCCGACGACCCGCTGCTCGTGCGTGCCGCGGAACGCCTGGGCGTGCCGCTCGCGACGCTCCGCTGCGGGCCGAGCGACGACTACGAGCTGCTGCTGGCGGTGGAGCCGGGCGGTCGCGCCGACTGCGAGGCCGCGGCGCGCGCGGCCGGCGTGCCTCTCGCCTTCGTCGGGCGCTTCACCGGCGCGCCCGGCGTGCTCGGCCTCGCCGGCCGCGACGGGATCATGCGCCCGCTCCCCGGCGCGGGCTTCGACCACTTCGACGCGCGCTGAAGCAGGGGAGTCACCCGCTTCCTCGCGACCGGTTCGCGCGCCGGGCTGCCGGGCACGGGGGCGTCATCGAGCGATCCGCTCCCGCTGGATGTCGCGCGCGCCCCGCCGGCGGCCGCGCTGCGATGGGTCCGGTGGGCCCGCCGTGCAGGCGTCAATCCCGGTACAGCGTCTTGATCCGCCCCCAGGTCATGGTCCGCGCCGGCGTGGTGCAGTTGCCGTTCGAGCCGAAGTTGGGCGAGGCGATCTCGGCCCACGCGCTCGCGTTCCGCGGCGCGGCGGCGCACAGCTCGATCGAGTGCCCCGCGGCCACGTTGTTGATGGACTGCGCCGCCACCCAGATCGCGGCCGTCGCCGCGGTGGCCTCGTTCGCCTGTCCGCCGGCGCCCCACTCGACGTAGTCGAGGATCTGGGTGGCGTCGGAGAGCGCGGTGTGGCCGGGCGCGGTGTCGGGCGCGTAGAGCGCGACCGAGCCGGGCTCGGGCAGCGCGGGCAGGGTCGGCAGGAAGATGTCGGTCTGCGTGCTGGTGCCGCTGGCGTTGCAGTGGACGACCACGCGAGCACCCGTCCCCACGCTCAGCGTGTCGCGCGGGATGGCGACCGCGGTCGCGCCGACCACGATGCGGTAGCGTCCGAGGTCGCCCGCCGCGTTCCCCAGGTTCGCGATCTCGACCAGGTCGAGCCCGCCCGCGTCGTTGAACAGGACCTCGGTGATGCGGAAGTCCGAGACCGCGATCCCCGCGCCGACGATGACCCGCCCCGCCATGCCGGGCGCGTGGGGCTCGCAGTAGTACGTGGCGAGTCCGCTCGCGTCGCTCTTCCAGGTGAAGGAGCTGCCGGTGGCCAGCAGGCCGCTGTTGAAGCGGCCGTCGGGTGTGGGGCCCGACGAGTCTCCGCTGGTCACGGTGTGGCTGCTGGCGCGCCACACCCACACCACGTGGTCGCCGAGGTTGCAGTTCACCGTGCGTGGCGTGAACGCGAAGTTGACGACCGAGACCCGCACCTGCCCGGCGCGGGCGGTCGCGGTCACGGCCAGCGTGGTGGCGACGAGCGTCGTGAGAGCGCAGCGGAGGCGCATGGCGCTACCCCTTCCTCGAGTGGCCGGTGGATGGGCGTCCGCGTGCCGACGGCGGACGGCGCCGCGTCCGCCGGATCAGCGGCCGGCGCGGCCCGTGGTGCTCTTGGATGCGGCCGCTGCGAAGAGGTTGCCGGTCTTCCCGACCGGCTGCGAGAAGCGGGCCTCCAGCTCGAGCAGCCTGCGCTTGCGCGGCAGGCCGCCGCCGTAGCCCGTCAGGCTGCCGTCCGCGCCGATGACGCGGTGGCAGGGGATGATGATGGCGACCGGGTTCTGGTTGTTCGCGAGCCCGACCGCGCGCGCCGCCTTCGGCTGCCCGATCGCCTTCGCGACCTCGCCGTAGCTGCGCGTCTCGCCGTAGGGGATCTTGAGCAGCGCCCCCCACACCTGGCGCTGGAACTCCGACCCCGCGACGTCGAGCGGCACCGCGAACCGGGTGAGCGATCCGGTGAAGTACGCCTCGAGCTGGTCGGCCACCGGTTTCAGCTCGAGCAGCGACGGGTCCCACTTCGCGTCCGGGTATTCCTCTTCGTGCGACGCGATGGCGCGCTTGAGGCTCCGGCGGTCCATGAACTCGAGGAACCTGAGCCCGCGCTCGGTCCGCGCCAGGAACAGCAGCCCGAGCGGCGACGACGTCATGTGGTAGGCGAGTCGCACGGGGCGAGGATAGCCGAGCCCGCGCGGGGCGTCCAAGCCGCGCGCGGGCCGCGCGCAGGCCGCACCCGGCCCGGCGGGCACACCGAGACGCCAGCCGCAGGCCCGGCAGCCACCGCCGCCGGTGTCCACCAGCCGGCTCGGGTGTCCATTCGTCGGCAAAGGCGTCCGTACGGCGACACTTCTGTCCATTGGTGGACACCTGACGACATCGGGCGACACCCCCACGGCCTCCCGGACCGGCGCGGATCGCGGTCTGCGTGTCCCCGCGCCGGTCGGGCACGGCCATTGCTGGTCCCCGGGTGGTAGCCTGCGACAGACAAAGGGGCCGGCCCGGCAGTCCTGCGGGACCGGACTCCGTGCATCCGGACCGGGATCGTCAATCGTGCTGCCAAGGAGGCGGCGATGGCACGTACCGGAGTGATTGCGCTGTTCCTGGCGGTGGTACTCGCGCCGATCGTGTCGGCGGCCCCTCGGCCGGGGCCCCCTCGCTCGGCCATCGCCTCCTGGCAGGACGTCCTTCCCGCGGCCGTGCTGGCGGATTCCTCGCCGCCGCCCCCGACGCCACCGCCCCCTGCGGATCCGCCCGGCAACCCGGGTGACGAGCCCGTGGGTGAAGTCCTCAGGATTACCTGGGGCGCCCTCAAGACGAAGTACCGATGAACCCGCGACAGGGGTTCCGCCGGCGGCGGGCCGCGTCACTCGTTCGGGCGGCGCTGGCGCCCGCGTGCCTGGCGAGCATCCTGGTCCTGGGAGCCGGGCGCGCGTCCGCCCCGGCACCGCCGCCCGCTGCTCCGGGGGACCCGGCGCCGCGCAGGGGCCACCCGCTCGATCCCCGGCTCGTGATCGCGAACGACGTCGGGGACTCGATCGTGCTCGAAGCCGACACGCTCCAGATGACTTCCCACTGGGGAAAGGCCATCAACGAGGTCCGGCGCCCGACGAGGTTCAGAACGGCGGCCGGTGAGTGGGTGACCCTGGACGGCGAGACGCCTGCCGGTGACTACCGGCTGCCGGACGGCGGCACGATCATGGTCCACCCGGGGAACGGCTATCCGCGCTACACCTCATGGTTCGGTCCCGAGCAGCCGACGCTCTGGTGGAGGATTCGCACGCAGGCGCAGGTGGCCGCCCTGGGCTGTGGGCCGTGCGCGGGAGCGTTGGACTCGACGGGCGGACCCACGGATCCGCTGGCGCGCTACTTTGAGCCGCTTCCTGGAGATGCGATCTTCGACGTCCCGGCCACCTGGTACGCCGCGAACTGGACCCGCCGCTGTCACACGGTGACCCCGGACAGCGCGGGGCCGATCTATCACGTGGTGTGGATCGCCTACGGGAAGCCGCAGTGGCCGGTGGAACGCGAGGCGGTGCGACAGGACGGACGGGTGATCGGGGGCGCGGTGATCGATTGCGTGATGCGGCGGGTGATCGCGACGTGGGGAGGCCGTCGTGAGGACCGGTAGCACGGCACTGCGCGCGGCGGCCATGCCGCTGGCGATCCTGGCCGCGCTGGCCGGGAATGCCCGGGCGGCCATCCACGACGTGGAGGGCGACCAGTACGGGGTCTACGAGTGGAGGATGACGGCGACGCGCAGGCTCTCCGGGCGGTACACGTCGCTGCGCTACCCGGAGCCGACGGTGTCCTACTACGGCCAGCACAACTACTGGGCGCTGGAGCAGGCCAGCCTCTCCGTGACGCGCGCCGATGGCTCGCCCATGCAGTGGACGCACTATCCGTACAACCAGGGCGAGATCAATTCGGGCGCCTGGATCCAGCCGATCAACCCGACCCCCGGCATCCCCTTCACCTACAGGGTCACGCTGCTGGTCCGCGACTTCGCCGGGCTGAACGCCTCGGGCGTGCGCCGCGAAATCGCGCTGTTCGGTCCTCGAACCGTCTCCTACACGTACCCGACGTACCCCACCATTCCGGGGACGTCCATCGCGGGCGCCATAGACTCGTACGACTCGCCGGTGATTGACTGGGTGCTCGACGAAGCATTGAGCAACCCGGCGTGGGCGACGGGCGTGCAACCGGGGCGGCGCGGCGACCTCGAGCGCATCGCGCTCAAGCTGGGCTCGGTGGAGTACCGCTCGCCCGAGAAGTTGGAGGGCCAGACGATTCTCGCGAGCGGAGTGTGGCTGCGCCGCTACGGCGACTGCGACGATCTGGTGAACCTGACCTGCGCCCTGCACCGGCGCTACGGCGTGCCGTCGCGCGTCCTGTTGACGGGCAGCCTCGACGCTCCGATCCCCGGCATGCCGTTCGCCAACCCCGATGCCCTGCACGCCATCGGCGAGTACTGGAACGGCGATCGCTGGGAGACCTGCGAGTCCCACTATTTCACGAATCTTGCCGCCGCCAGCCAGGTGTGGCTGGGGGCGGACCAGGACTTCGCCAACCTCTACATCACGCCCGACAACCCGGTGCGGGACACGCTCCTCGCTGTGGACTACTCGGCGTCAGTCGCCATCCTCAACTCGGGCAGCCTCGGTCCGCGCGGGGACCGCCTGCTCGATGAGCCCCTGGAGCTCTGGGCGCAGGTCGCGCACTCGCAGCAGCCCGCCCTTGCCGGCGCGCCGCGCGACTCGGTGGGGCCGCCCGTGGGCGACGTCGCCGTCCCGCAGGCCGTTGCCGCCCCACCGCGACTGGCTTTGCGGGCGCTCGATCAGCCCGGGCGCGGGCGCCTGGCGTTCGCACTCGAGCTGCCAGCCCCGGGCGCCGTGGCGGTCGAGTTGTTCGACGTGAGCGGCCGCAAGCGGGAAGACGTGACCCGGCAGTTTCTGCCGGCGGGAATCCACCGGATCGAGCGTGTCCATCCCGTGCTCCCACCCGGCATCTACTACGCGCGCGCCTCGTGGGCCGGGGCGGTCGCCGTAGCGAAGCTCGTCTACCTCGGCCCGTGACCCGCACGCGGGGCGCGCTCGGGCCGGAGGACGGCCTTATGATTCCCGACATGCGGAGGATGCCATGACGATGAGATGCACGCTTGCGATGTGCGCGGCGCTGACCTTGCTGGCTGGCTGTTCGCTCGAGCACCGGACGGGCGCAGCGCTGTCGCCCACGGGCAGGAATTCGGTGGAAGTGCTCGCGGCCATGGACCGCGACTGCCTCCAGTATCCGGTCGGGAAGGACGCGGCTGGCAACCAGGTCTGGCATGCCGACTACGTCTACTTCTACCTCGTCTATGACCGGGATCTGAAGCCCTTCCGCGGTCCCGACGGCCGGCCGCTGGCGAGAGCGCTGCTCTACCACGAGGCAGTGGCCTTCATGGAGAAACAGCCCGAGATCCCGGGGACGACATGGATCTATCGGATCCAGCGGATCGTCCGCCACGTGAAGGACGGTCGTGTCGTGCGCGACGAGCCGGCCCGTGTCGTGGATGGCGAGAACGTCTGGAAGCTCCTCGATCGGGACCGGTCCGTTCGCGCGGCGGCCGCACGATCGAGTGGTGTCAGCCTCCGGTAGCGGCGGGGCGCGGGAGGCGCCTACCGGATGAGCACGAACCGTCCGGTGAAGCGCCCGGCGGCCGAGTCCACGGTGAACAGGTAGATCCCGCTCTCCACGTCCTGCCCGTTCCTGGAGATCAGGTTCCACGCGGCCTGCCCGTCGCCGGTCGTGCCGTCGTGGTCCACCTGCGCCACCAGGTCGCCGGCCACGGTGTAGATGCGGATCGTGCTCCTGGCCCGCGGCAGGCCGAAGAAGTCCACGTGCCGGCCGAACGGGTCGCCCGGCACCGGCGGGCGGTCCCAGGGCGCGCGGGCGCGGTAGGGATTGGGCACCACCCAGACCTGCGAGACATCCTTGCGCGCGGTCAGGTGCGGCACCACGATCGAGTCGAGCGCGGCCACCAGCGGGCTCTCGAGGCGCAGCACGTGAACCACGTTGCCCTCCTGGACGCGCTTCTCCGAGACCGTGGTCACCACGTAGAGGTAGTCGAAGCCGTTCAGCACCTCCAGGTCGGTCACGCGGTAGCGCCCCACCGGGTAGTGCTTCTCCCGGTAGAGGACGTAGTCGTAGTCGAGCGTGCTGTCGGTGATCGCCACGAGCGGCAGCTCGTGCTCGAGCGTGTCACGCCCGAAGGCGGCGAGGAGCTGCCACTTCGTGGCCGGCGGCACCTCGGACTCGCGCGACCAGTCGGAGAGCCGGTAGAGCCGGTAGCCGGCGAAGGCGTAGCCGGGCGCAGCAACCTGTCCGCCCTTCATCAGCACCTCGGGCAGGTTGTCCCACGCGATGATCACGCGGTGGTCGCCGCGCACCGTGCGCGAAGCCGGCGCCGGCGGCACGCTGCCCGGGTCGAGCCAGCGCAGGATCGTCTCCTTGCCCTCGAAGCCGGTGCACAGGTCGCAGTCCAGATCGGTCCACACGCAGTGGCCGGACGCGTAGGTGACTTCGGATGCGCTGGGGTGGATGTCCACCGGGCACGGCGGGGTCTCGCAGGAATCGAGCATGGCGTAGAACTTGTCCGGGCAGTGCGGGTCGTAGTTGAAGGTGAGGCCGGGAGGCGGCTCCAGGCAGACCTCGTGCCCGTTGATGCCGGTGTCGCCGTGGTCGTAGGAGAGGGAGTCGGGACTCGCGTCGTCGGGCATCAAGTTCACGCGCTGGCCGTGGTGGACGTAGACCGCATGCTCCATCGCGGTCACCAGCGTGTCCGGGTCGTCGGCCGCGTCGAACGCTACCGCGAGCTCCAGCGACTGCCCGGGCGCGAGGCTCACGAACGGCCCGGACGTGAGCAGCACGGCCGCGTCGCCCACGTGGTTCGCCGGCGCGTTCGGGTAGCGGCCGGCCAGCGCGTCGTAGCGGTCGCCGTCCACCACCGGCGGCCCGCCCTGTCCGGGCGGCAGGTCCTGCGCGAACGCCGCGTAGTGGAACGCGGTGTCGCGGGCCGGCGCGCGCGCCGCATCGTGCGCGGCCCGGGCACCCGGGAACGCGAAGTTCGAGATCATGGCGAGCGGGTCGGTGGTGTGGGCGAGCGGGATCACCGCCGCGCAGGGAAGACCGGAGCCGCGAGCGGCATCCCTCACCACGGGCACGGTGCGCCCCAGGCTCGTCATGCAGGTCCTGCGGTAGAAGAGGCCCCGGAGACTGGTGCGCGAGATGCCCTCGTCGAACCAGTTCACGATCGGCATGAACACCACCCGGTCGTCGAGGTGTCCGCCGGGCTCCTGCCGGCCGCGCGAGTCGAGGTCGCAGTAGAGCCCCAGGTAGAGCTGCTGCAGCGTCTCCGTCCCGTGGTTGGTGATGGTGAACTGCACCCCCGCGATGCCGTCGTAGCCCGGCACCGACCAGGCGTAGCACTCCTGGTGCACCGACAGCCCCAGCGGCTCGTGGTGCTCCCCGTTCGGATAGCCGTAGTTCACCGCCTCCGGCCGGTCGTCCACGTACTCCGCCGCCAGCACCTGCTGCGACGCGAACCCCAGGTCCTCGTCCTCGTCCACCTCGCCGTCCCCGTCGTCGTCCCGGCGGTTGAAGATCTCCTCGTCCACCGCGCCGTCGCCGTCGTCGTCCACGCCCCGCTTCGAGCCCGGCCGACCGGCCCAGCCGATCAGCACCCGGTCCGCGGGGTCGAGCGTGGGCCGCCACTCCAGCATCGGCCCGCCCGAGACCCGCAGCTGGCCCCGGGCGTTGCGCGCCCCCACCCACAGCTCGGCGCGGCTCAGGGCCTCGTGGACCGTGCCCCGGTTCAACGCCCGACGCGCGGCAGGTAGCGGCCGGTGCGCTCGCGGTAGCGTCGCCAGGCGTCGCCGAAGGCGGCTTCGAGTGCGGCCTCCTCGCGCCGCACGCGCGCCTCCTGCGCCAGCGCCATCACCAGCGCGAGCGCCAGCGTCGCGCCGCTGCCGAAGGCCAGGATCGCGCCCAGGTTCGCGAGCCACGCGCCGGCGTAGCCGGGGTGGCGCACACGCGCGTAGACGCCGCCGGTCTCGAGCGCGTGGCCGCGCTGCACCTCGATGAGCGGCGAGAAGCGCGAGCCCAGCCGCGCCATCGCCAGGATGCGGAGCGCGAAGCCGGCCGCCGCCAGCGCCACGCCCGCCCAGCGCAGCGCCGTGCCGCCCGGGAGCGGCCACCAGCCGAGCCGCTCGCACCAGGCGGAGAGCATCGGGGCCACCAGCGGCACCAGGAACAGCACGGCCACAACGAAGTGCTGGTCGGCGCGCCGCTCCACCGGGTCGCGGCTGCGCACCGGGCGCGTGAGCGCGAGGCAGGAGCCGCCCGCGGCCCACACCGCCAGCAGCGCGAGCGCCCGCAGATCATGGAGCAGTGCGGGCAGGCCGCCGACGCCGACCGCGAGCAGCGCGGCGTCCAGCGCGAGCACCAGCAGCATGCCCGCGCAGGAACGCAGGAGGTGCGGGGCGCGCGCGGCGCCGGGGGAGGGACTCGACACGGTGGGCGCAATCTATCAACTTGGCGAGCACCCGTCATCGCATTACCCTGCGCGCGCTCGGGCCAGTCCCCGGCCGCGCCCGCCGCGGCGGCCCGCGACTGCTCCGGGCTTGCGCTTCCCACGGGACCCAGGAGACCTTCCATGGACTTCCTCGCACCGTTCCACCCGCAGCTCGTCCACTTCCCCGTCGCGCTCATCCTGGTCGCGCTGCTGTTCGACGTGATCGGCCGCCTCGCCGACCTCGACTGGTGGCGCAAGGCCGCCTTCGCGCTGCTGGTCTTCGGCGTGCTCGGCGCCGGCGCCGCGGTGCTCTCGGGCGGGCCCGCCGGCGAGCGGGCCGAGCACTTCAGCGTGCCCGAGCAGGCCGTGGACGCACACGAAGAGGTCGCGGAGCTGGCTCTCTGGGTCGGGATCGCTGCGCTGGTCGCGAGGATCGCCGCGGCCGCCATGCGCCGCGGGCGCGGCGCGGTCTCGGGCCTCGCCTTCCTGCTCCTCCTCGCGACCGCGGCGCTGGTCACGATCGCCGGCTTCCGCGGCGGCAAGCTGGTCTACGAGCACGGCGCCGCGGTGAAGGTGCACGGCCAGCAGGCCTCGGGTCCGGAGAAGGCGGCGGCAGCGGAAGAAGAGGCGGAAGAGCGGTAGGAGGGCGCGGGAGCCCCGGCCCGCCGCGGTGCCGGCCGACTCGCCGCCGCCCGAGCCCCGCCCGCTCGGTCCCGCGACCGTTCGTCCTGCCGGTTCGACCGTTCATCGCGAAGACCCTGTCGCGTGCGGCGGCCGCGTGCGAGCATGCCCGCATGCGACTGGAGCTCCGCCCCACCCGACCGAGCAAGGCACGATGACCGTCTCCACCCCGGGCGAAGCTGCCGGAGCCGGGCCTCCCATCGCTGCCGGCCCCGTGCTCCGCGTCGCGGACGCGCACAAGGCGTTCGGCGCGGTGCCGGCGCTGGCCGGCGCGTCGCTCACGCTCGCTCGTGGCGAGTTGCTGGCACTGCTCGGTCCCAACGGCGCGGGCAAGACCACGCTGCTGCGCGCGGTCGCCGGCCGGGTGCGGCTCGACCGCGGCACGGTCGAGCTGGCGGGCCGCGCGCTCGCCGCCGCCGCGCCCCGCCGCGGCCTCGGCATCGTGCCGCAGGAGATCGCGCTCTACCCGCTGCTCAACGCGCGCGAGAACCTCGAGGTGTTCGGCCGGCTGCAGGGCGTGCCGCCCCCCGCGCTTCACGAGCGCGTGGCGGAGGCGCTGGACTGGACCGGCCTCGCCGACCGCGCCAGGGAGCCGGTGAAGAACTTCTCGGGCGGCATGAAGCGCCGGCTCAACATCGCCTGCGGCGTGCTCCACCAGCCCGACGTGGTGCTCTTGGACGAACCCACGGTGGGGGTGGACCCGCAGAGCCGCGAGCGCATCTACGAGATGCTCGCCGTGCTGCGCGCGCACGGGGCCTCGCTGCTCCTCACCACGCACCAGCTCGAGGAGGCCGAGGCGCGCTGCGACCGCGTGGTCATCATCGACCACGGCAAGGTGATCGCGGCGGGCACGCTGGGAGAGCTGGTCGAGCGCACGCTGGGCGGCGGCCGCACCGTGGTGCTCACGCTCGACCGCCTGCCGCGGGAGCCGATCGCGGGCTTCGCGGCGACCGACGGCGGCGCGCGGCTGGCCGCCGAGGTCGCGGACGTGGGCGCCGAGCTGCCCGCGCTGATCGAGCGCGTGCGCGCGGCCGGCTGCCGCGTCGAGGACGTCGAGGTGCGCCGCCACGGGTTGCACGAGGTGTTCCTCAAGCTCACCGGCAAGGAGCTGCGCGAATGAGCCTGATCCTCCCGCGCGTCGCGCGGATCGCCGCGTTCGTGCCGAGGGAGCTGCGCGCATGATCCCCACCCTGCTGCGCATCGCCCGTATCAGTCTGCGCCGCGACCGCGTCGCCCAGATCATGACCTTCGTGCTCCCGGTGGCGTTCTTCTCGATCTTCGCCATGGTGTTCGGGCGCGCGTCCATCGAGAGCATGCCGCGCATCGCGCTGGCGGTGGTGGACGAGGACCGCTCGCTCGCGAGCGGGCAGCTCGTCGCCGCGCTGAAGGCCGATTCGAGCTTGCGCGTGCGGGACTCGGTGCGGGCGGGCGGCGGGCGGGCCGCGCTCGACCGTGCGCGCGCCGCGGAGCTGGTGCGCGCGGGCGATTTTCCGGCCGCGGTCGTGATCCCTTCCGGGTGGGGCGCGGCGTTCCCGGGCTTCGGCGGCACCGCCGTGAAAGTGGACATGCTGCGCGACGTCTCGGACCCGGTCGCCTCGCAGGTCGTCGTCGGCCAGCTCCAGCGCGCGGCCGCGCGCCTGCTCCAGGGCGACGCCGCCAGCGAGCCGATGGTGCTGGTCGCCACGCGCGTCACCGACCTGCTCGGCGACCCGAAACGCAGCGGCCGGATGATCTCGTTCTATGCCGCCGGGATCGCCGTGATGTTCCTGCTGTTCTCGTGCGCCTCGGGCGGCGGCGCGCTGCTCGACGAGCAGGAATCCGGCACGCTCGAGCGCGTGCTCTCGACCGATGTGGGCATGGGCACGCTGCTGGCCGGGAAGTGGCTCCACCTCACGCTGCTCGGGGCGCTCCAGATCCTGGTGATGTTCGCGTGGGGGATGCTGGTGTTCGGGCTCGACCTGATCGGCCACCTGCCGGGCTTCGCGGTGATGACCGCCTTCACCGCCGCGGCCGCGGCGGGCTTCGGGCTGGTGCTCGCCACCGCGTGCCGCACCCGGCAGCAGCTCAGCGGGATCGCCACGCTGGTCATCCTGGTCATGTCGGCGCTGGGCGGCAGCATGTTCCCGCGTTTCCTCATGAGCGAGGAGATGCAGCGCGTCGGGCTCTTGACCTTCAACGCGTGGGCGCTCGACGGCTACGTCAAGGTGTTCTGGCGCGAGGCGCCGCTCGCGGAACTCTGGCCCCAGCTCGCGGTGCTCGCCGCGCTGACCGCGGCCTTCCTCGCGATCGCGCGCCTGCTGGCGCGGCGGTGGGAGCGGGCGTAGCGCTGCGCCGGGGAGCGTTCGTGGCGGATGTCGGCGCGTGGCGCGCCGCGCTCGGACGCACGTCGCGACTGTGCCCTGCCCCGGCGCGGCGTCGTGCTCCCATTGCCGACACGGGACTGCCGAAGCTCAACGGACAGCGATTGGGTCGGCGTTGGCGACGGCGAATGCGCAGTCGGGGGGCAGCGCCCGTCCCCGGCAATGACAGACGGTTACTCGAAGATCACGACACGCGTGGTGAGCACGTCGCGCCCTGCCCTCAACCGCAGCAGGTATACCCCGCTCCTCAGCGGATTGCCCGTGATGTCCCGGGCCTTCCAGAGGAGTTCGTGTGTCCCGGCCTCGAACGCGCCGCTGGCCAGCGTCGCCACCCGGCGTCCGCTCACGTCGTAGAGCGCGAGGTCTCCCTGCTCGGCCGTCGGCAGCGCGAAGCGGACGACGGCGTGGTCGCTCAGGGGGTTCGGTCGGGGCGGTGCGAGCTGGAAGCCCACCCGAGATGGCACGTCCACCCACACTGGTTCCGAGGTCAGATTTCGGCCGTCACGTGTCGCCACCAGCCGATAGCCGTAGCGCGCACCGGGTAGGACTGATTCGTCTACGAACGAGAGCTGACCGGTGCCGTCGGCGGCTATCTCCCCCACCGCGGTCCAGTCCGCGGCGTCGAGCGTGCGCTGCACCGTCGCACGAGCGAAGGGCCCGGCACTGGCGTACCAGCGGATCCTCACGCTGCCAGGTCGGACCAGCACGTCCACCAGTGAGACCAGGACGTCCACGACCACGCCGCCCAGCGTCCCGTCGGCGTTCACGTTCTGGGCGTAGATGTCGTAGGCGCCGTTGCGCTGGTCCTGCCAGGCTACGAGCGCGCCACCGGCGCCGTCGGCCACGGCGCTGGGATTCATGTTGCCGTACAGGTCGTTGACTGCCGTGGAGAGCGCGATGCCCGCACCCCAGAGCAACGTGCCGCTGCCCGAGACGCGCTGCGCGTAGGGATGGAAGGTCTGTCCCTGGCCCGCCTCCTCCCAGACCACGATCATGCCGCCCGCGTCGTCGGTCACTGCTCGGTGCTTCCGGAATCCCAGGGCCCCGGGGGTGAGTCTCAGGCCACCCTCGGGCCAGAGTTGCGCGCCTGCGGCGGTCACGTGTTGGCCGTAGACTCCGCCCCCCGCCACCCGGACACCCATCCAGGAGACCAGCACTCCGCCCGCGCCGTCGGGAACCAGTCTGGGGTCCGCTGCCGCGAAACCCACGGTGTCCACTGGCAGCCCGCCAGCAGGCCAGGTGGAGTCCGGCGTGCCGGATGAAGTCACGTGAGCCATGTAGACGTCGGGGTACTGGGCAAGACCCCGGTAGTCCTCCCAGGTCACGTAGATCCCGCCCTGCCCGTCCGGGGAAACCTCGGGCAAGCCCTGGCTGTCGAACAGGCTGCACGCGGGCACTCCGCGCGGGTCCCACAGCGGGGCGCCCGCGGGCGACAGGTGCTGCACGCGGACCCTGCCCCAGGTGCCGGGCGGGCGATCGAACCAGGCGGCGAACACGCCGCCCGAGCCGTCGGGGATCGCGGAGTTGATGACTTGATAGCCCTCCGCGACGCACACGGGGGCCGCGCTCCCCCATTGAAGAGCGCCGGACAACGAGATGCGCTGGGCGTAGATATCCCCGTAGCCGTCGGCCAGATTGTCCCAGAGAGCGATGGTGCCGCCCTGATCGTCGGGGACCACGACGAGTTTCCCGAGCGCATCATCGCGCTGGGTCAGTGGGATGCCGTCGGATTGCCAGAGCGCCTGCCCGTCGCGCGCCACGCGTTGAGCGAAGGGACGTGCTGTCATAGGAACCCTCGAATCGATCCAGGCCATCACCGCAGTGGCGCCGTCGAATGCCACATCGGGCACGTCTTGGTAGTCGGAGGCCGTGCACACGGCGAGCCCGGAGTCAGGCCACAACGGGTCCAGCGAGCCCAAAGCAGTGACGTGCTGGGCGTAGATGTCCGCGTACCCGGTGGGAGACCTGTAGTCCTGCCAGACGATGAACGCTCCTCCCTGACCGTCTACGGCGATGCGCGGAATCTCCTGGCTCCCCGGGGCCGTGCAGACGAGGAGGTTGACGGCCGGGTCGGAGGGCCAGGAATCGGTGCTTGCCAGATCACGCGCCGGAGCGAGCCCCAGCCCCAGTCCCAGCATGAGCGTGACTACAGGGATTCTGATCACGGATCTCCCTCCACGTGCAGTCGAACCGGTTGGCCTCTGCCCGGAGGTCGGAAGCTGCCTCGGCTGCGTCAAGGTCCTCGTCCACGTATGAGCGGCCGCCCCAGCAGGGTGCTGGCGCAACCGCGGTGGTCGCCCGAACCCGTGGCCGATGCTCCCGTCACGGCAGCAGGGTCAGCGCGATCCACTTCCAGTCATTCCCCACCCGGATCTGGAGGTTCCGGCCTCCCGGCTCGTCGCTCACGTAGACCAGGTCCCCCTGCACCCAGGCCTGCCGGGCGTCCCGCTGCGCCCGGGTCAGCGTGGGAACGTTGTTCATGAGCCGCCATCCGGGCTCGCCGCCTCCCCAGTAGTACATGGCGGATCCGGGTGCGGGGGATCCGGTGGGCGTGTTCCCGGGCAGGTCCCAGTTCATCACCACGTGCCCGTTCGTGGGATTGAAGCCCCGGTCCGTCGCCATCCCCAGATCCGTGGTGCCCCGCAGCTTCGCATACCGTCCCAGGAACTGCGCGGTGCTCGGAATGGGCCCGTAGATCAGCGGCCAAACCTCGGCCGGGTTGGTCTGGGCGAGATAGAGTCCGGAGCCGATGACGCTGATGTCGGCATTGTCGTGGAAGCTGTCGTCGCCGAGGGTCGTCGACCCCAGCTTGATGTGGGGGTTCTCGGTGGGAGCTTCGGTCGTCACGCAGTAGGGCTGCTCGATCAGGAGCGCGCGCGCGCCGTTGCGGGTCTGACCCGCAGGTGGGGTCGTGGAGGAGTAGATCTCGATGAGCCGCAGCTTGCCCCCGGCTCCTTGGCCGCGCATGAAGTGGCAGTGCGAGACGTTGCCGCCCCGGCAGTCGTTCTTGAAGAACAGGAAGTGCGTGGGCTGGTGATTGGCGGTCGCGTCCTCTTCGAACCAGCAGGAGTTGAAGCTGACGCTCTCGGTTCCCCAGAGCTGGACCCAGGGCCGACCCGGGGGCGGGCTGAACCCCTCGAACGTGCAATGGTCGAAGACCGCCTTGACGCAGCGTGAGAGGTAAGCGTAGAAGCTGCTGTTGGGAATCTCGCCTGCACCCTGATGCACGAAGACGCAGCTCTCGAAGAACGTGGTCGTGCATCCTCCGCCGACGAAGCACAGGCCGTAGCGCAGTGACCCCTCCAGCCTCACCCGCTTGAGATCGACGAAGTAGGCCAGGGTCCTGTCGGGGATCTGGTTGTACTCCGGGGTTGTCTCGTCGGAGAGGACGCCGTGCCCCGGGATGTGGAGCGCCCAGCCTGGCGCGTTGAGGACCATCACGTCCTCGATGAGCATCGGCCGCACGGGGATGGAGCCACCCTTGACGAATTCGGTGTCGGTCGTGCTCGTGCCGGGGTGCGGGTGCGCGTCCACGATGTCCCGCCGCGCGATGGCGAGACCGTAGCCCTGGTCCTCGCGCGCGGACTGGCCGCCCGAGGTGTTCTTGAGGACGAGGCGGCGCACGCTCGAGAAGTCCCCGCGAACGCGCAGCAAGTCCGTGTTGGTGGTCCACTGCAGGATGGTCCCGTTCATGTTGTAGTCGGTCTGCAGCTCGCCAAGGAGGTGGCAGGGGCGGTCGCAGGGCGTGTAGAGCGGCGCGGTGAGGACGTAGGTGCCGGCGGGGATGTAGACGGTGCCGCCCTCCTGAGGCAGGGCGTCGATCGCTTCCTGAAGCGATGGGTAGTCCTTGGCGTTCATCTAGGCCGTGTCGCCAGCCCGATGACCCCCCTCGATGTCGGGGAGTCCCCTGGTGGCGAAGTCGGAACCGCCAACCAGGACATCCACGCGGGGATCCAAAGCATAGAACCCAACCCGGCCGGATGAGTCGGCAATCAGGCTGCCGGAGCCCAGGGGAGTCGTTTCCGTATGGAGAGTCAAGCCCATTCTTAGTTGGCAAACGAGGCGGCTCATGTTGAACATTCATGCGGCCTTCTGCTGACGAACGGTCTCGGCCTTGATCTTCAGCATGCGAGGGAGCGCGGCCTCGAGCTTGGGCAGATGCTGGTAGCCCCGCACGCGTCGCAGGCGGGGCTCGATGTCCAACAACGCCGTCGCCAGCCAGCGCTGCCGCTGGTGCGACGTCTTCCAGGTATCCACCTTCGCGCACCGCTCCT
>JACRPT010000068.1 GCA_016223045.1 Candidatus Eiseniibacteriota bacterium | reverse complement strand
ATGCAGCCGTGGAACCATCGTGAGACCTCCCTGTCTCCTGGCGTTGTTGATGCGACCCAAACCAAGAGATACAGGGCAGGTCTCACGACTTTCAAGTCAGCCTGGTCGGACTTCTCCGATTCATGCGAAATGATTTAGTCTGAACCGCGCGCGCCGTGGCTCACACCTCCGGCGACTCGAACTTCTTCGCCCAGCCCGCGTAGAAGAAGATGCCGATCGCCGAAGCGATGCCGATCGCCGCGAACGGGTACCAGAGCCGGTAGGGGTGGTAGGTGCTCCACAGCAGGTTGGTGGCCTGCGTCGCGTCCAGGTGGAGCGCGTCCTGGAGCTTCACCATCGCCTCGGTGCGCGCGACGCCCGACGTGAGACCGGCGTGCTCGGCGAGGTAGCGCAGCGCCAGGTTCGCCTTGTCCCCCATCCTGTCATAGACCTGCCCGCCCATGATCGAGCCGTAGGCCCAGCCGATCGCGACCGGCATGTTGGCGTAGCCCATGTAGAGCGCCTTCTGGCCCTCGGGCGCGATGACGCCTAGGTAGTCGTTCATCTTGGGCGAGGCCAGCATCTCGCCGATCGAGAAGCACAGGATGCCGAGGATGCACAGCCACCCCGACATGGTGAACCCGGCCGCCACCAGCCCGATCGAGGCGATGGTGATGCCGATGAGGATCGAGTGGACGCGCCGCATGCGCGAGACCAGCCAGGAGACGAACACCACCGAGAGCACGATCAGCCCGGCGTTGGCGTTGATCAGCCACTCCTGCGTGATCATGGTGCCGCGCGGGGTCTGCGTCGTGAACATGGCGGGCAGGCTCAGCGCCTTCACGATCGCGGACGAGTCGATCCAGTCCACGATGAAGTTCGGCAGCATGTCGAACAGCTGCATGAACATGAGCCAGAAGCCCGACATGATGACGATGAACAGGAAGAGCCGCGGCGTGATCAGGTTGCGGAGCGTGGTCCGGGCCACCTTGAGGATACCGCCGCTCTGGTCGCCCCCGGCCGGGACCTCCCGGTACGTGAACAACATGATGAAGTTGAGCGAGACGATCACCGCGCAGCCGAAGAACACGGTGGGCCACGAGTATCCGTAGAGGAAGTGCGCGAGCGGCGGACCCAGGAACCCGCCGATGTTGACCAGCATGTAGAAGGTGCCCCAGCCGATCGAGGAGGTCTCGAGGGTGAGCGTGCGCACCAGCGTCCCCTGCACGCCGGGCTTGAAGATCGCGGTGCCGAACGCGAGCGTCAGGCAGCCGAAGGTGAACGGCCAGAAGCCCCGCTGCGTGGCCATCAGCAGGTAGCCGGCGATCTTGATGGCGATCGAGACCGCGATGGTGCGCTTGTAGCCGTAGCGGTCGGCGAAGCCGCCCGAGAACACCGGGACGCCGGTCTGCACCAGCGCCCACAGCATGAAGATGAAGCCCTTCTCGATCTGCGTGAAGTGGAGGCCGTGGATCTCGTCGGCCTGCGCGATGTAGATGGGGATGACGACGCGCACGCCGTAGTAGGCGAGCCGCTCGAACATCTCCATGATGTTGACCATCCAGAACGCGCGCTGCAGCCCCGCGAGCTGCTCGAACAGGTTCCTGCGCTGCGGCTGCACCCCGGCGATCGTCACCTGCGCCATGACGCCTCCCGTGTCCCGTGCCGGAGGTCCGCCCGCACCCGGAAGCCGCTGCCTCCCGGTGCGACGGCGCACTCCGGACGCCGGACGCTAGTTCCAGAGATGGATCTGCACGAACAGGTCCGAGCCGCCCGACCCGCTCGCGGGCATCAGCGCCCGCAGGCGCGCGTCGAGCGTGACGCCGGGGACCGGCGTGACCTGCACGCCGCCGCTCACGCGGAAGGCGTGGTCGTCCAGGACCTCGGTGTCGGGGTCCGCCCAGTCCTGCGCCAGCAGCAGCGTGATCCCGTTCCCGGCGCGCCAGCCGAGCTCCTGCCAGAACGCGGCGCGCCGCGTGCGCCGGCCGCTCGCGCGCGTCCACGTGCCGCGGTCATACTCGGCCTGCCAGGTGAGCGGCAGGCCGTGGCGGTAGTACCACGGATTCACCACGCCGTACACCGCGAAGCTGGCGGCGTCCCCGCCCTCGATGACCGGGCGGCGCCGCACCAGCGCGCTCCCGCCGGCGCTCCAGCCGAGCTGGCGCCAGCCGAGGTTGAGCGTGCCGCCGCTGCCGCGGTCCACGTCGAAGGGGTCGAACGCGGCGGGCGCGCGGTCGGCCGCGGCGCTGCGGAACCACGCCAGGCTCGCGTACGGGTAGTTGGGGTTGGCGCCCACCTCGACGCCGGCGACGCGCGCCTCCGGCAGCGCGTCGTCCAGCTCGAAGGCGCGCCGGTTCTGCGCGGTGTGGTCGTCGAGCCGGAGCCCGAAGGCGGGCGTGATGCGCCCGGCCTTGAGGTAGGCGTGCGCCGGCCACTCGTGGAGCAGCACGAACGCCTGGCGCAGGTAGGGCGTGCGCGCGTCCCTGAAGGTCTCGGAGATCCCGGCGCTCCGCCCCCGCGCGCCGGCGACGGCCAGCAGGGTCACGTGCTCGACCGGGTGGAGCGCGGTCTCGAGGTCCATCTGCATCGGGAAGAAGACCCCGCCCTCGCCGCTCGCGATCGTCGCGACGCGCACGTCCCAGCCCGCCTGCAGCAGCGGGTCGGCGCGCAGCGTCCCGTAGCGTCCCTGGTACGGCGCTTCGCGCGAGGGCGAGCCGAACGGCGTGCCGTGCGCCCAGAGGTCGCGCGGCGCATGCGCCGGCGCGCGGCTCGCGTCCCGGTCCGCGGGGCCGCGCGGCAGGCTGTCGTTGAACGTGGTGGCGCGGTCGCGGCGGTAGAGCAGGTGGAAGAGCCAGCGGTCCCAGTCCTGCGTGGGACGCGGGCTGGTCGCGATCAGGGGCAGCGTCGCGCGACCGAAGAAGCGTCCCGACGCGGTGCGCATCCCGCCGCCCGCGGGATCCACGTGGCAGCCCTGGCAGGAGAGCGTGCACTTGCGCTCGAGGGAGCCCGGGTTCACCCAGCCGTCGGGCGTGAGGTGGCAGTTGTCGCACGCGCGTCCCTCGCGCGCGGCGTAGCTCGGGGTGGCGCGCGCGGCGGCCGGAGCCAGCGCCGCGAGCGCGAGGGCCATCCCCAGCACGACGCCTGCGTGCTGCACGGGCAGGCGGCTGCCGGGCAGCCACGCCGGGCGGTGGCCACCGAGCGCGACGAGCGCGCGCTTCACGGACACGGGAAGCACGGCGAGCACGCGCCGTCGGCGAGCCAGCGCCTGAGGACGAGCTTCTCGCGCTCGGTGAACCGCGGCCACGCGCCGGGCGGCATCGAGCCGCCGTCGAGCGCGGTGCGCCGCAGCCCGCCCAGCCCGGCGTGGATGCCCTTGCAGGTGGCGTAGTCGGCGCCGCCGCTGTCCTCTTCCGCCGCGAAGGGACCGATCCCGCGCCGCAGCGCCGCCTGCGGCGCGCCGCCGCCGCGGTGACAGGGCGCACAGGTGCGCTGGAGGATGGAGAACGCCTGCTCGTACGTGGGATGGAGCGGCGCGGCGAGCGGGTCCACCTGCTCCAACGGGAGCTTCCCCGCGCCGCACGCGGAGAGCAGGAACGCCGCGGCCGTCCCGAGCAGGAACCCGGCAACGCGCGCGCGGGCGCGGCGCCGCGTCGCGCGGGACGGCCTCACGGTCGCCGGCTCAGCCGCGGTCACCCGGGGCGGTCTCCTCGGCCTCCGTCGCCCCGCCCAGCGGCGACCAGTTGTCCGCGCGGCCCCGGGTGACGTCAGCCGGAGCCGCCAGCTTCTGCTCGACCGGGCGCCGGTAGAGGATGCCGAGTCGGAATCTGTCCCCGGTCGTGTCCGCGGCCGCGGTTGCGGCTGAGAAGTCGGTGGGGTCGTAGTCATCCGGCAGCATCTCGCAGCGCTGGAAGAGCTTCTCGGCGTAGCCCGGCATCTGGTAGGTCGCGCAGGCCGCGAGGATGTGGACGAACGCGAAGCCCGGATGCTGAATGGCCTCGCGCAGCATCTGCCGGACGTGCGGCAGGTTCCCGGCGTGCGTGCGCGCCACGAACCCGCAGCCCGAGCTGAGCGTGAACAGCGCCGGGTTGATCGGGCGCTCGTCCACGCCCGCGAGCCCCATCCCGCGCTTGACCTCGAGCTCGGTGGTCGGCGAGGCCTGGCCCTTGGTGAGTCCGTAGATGCCGTTGTCCATCACCGCGTAGGTGATGTCCACGTCGCGACGGACCGCGTGCGGCACGTGGCCGATGCCGATGCTGAAGCCGTCGCCGTCGCCACCCACCACCACGACCGTGAGGTCGGGCCGCGCGAGCTTCAAGCCGGTCGCGACGGGAAGTGCGCGCCCGTGGACGCTGTTGAACGAGTATGCGTTCAGGTAGCCGACCAGCCGGCTCGAGCAGCCGATGCCCGAGATCATGCCGAGCTTCTCGGTCGGGACCTCGAGGTCGCTGAGTGCCTGCGTCAGCCCTTTGAGCACGCCGAAGTCGCCGCAGCCCGGGCACCACACCGGCGCGAGTGCGGAACGATAGTCCTTGGGGTTCATGGCCGGGCCTCCTCGAGACGCTGCGCGAGTTCGCTGAGAGAGAACGGCAACCCGCCGCTGCGGGCGATGCTGCGCGCCCCGCTCATGTCGGTGAGCGATGCGAGCATGTGGTGGAACTGCGCCTGGTAGCTCAGCTCGACCACGGCCAGGGACTCGAGCCCCTTGCGCCACTCGGTGAGGGCCGCAAGCGGGAACGGGTGCAGGATCTCGGGCAGGAACGCGCGGTACTCCGGGTGCTCCCGCACCCACTCGCGCAGCACGCCGTACTGGCTGCCCCACGCGACGATGCCCTTCGGCGCGGCGGCGACACCCAGCGTCCGGCACCAGTCGCGGGTCCGGGCAGCGATCGTCTCGAGCTTCAGGAAGCGCTTCTCGTTCATGCGCTGGTGCAGGTCACCATCGGCGGTGGGGTTGCCCTCGGGCGTGTGCTCGAGCCCGGCCGCCATGTACTGCCCGCCGGGCGTGCCGGGGACGCGGAACGGCGCGGTCACCTGATCCATCGAGAAGCGCGACGGTCCGTCACCCTCGGTCCAGCGCTGGCGCCGCGGCGCCTCGTGGGTCTCGATGATGGGATCGCGGATCTGGCGGCGCTGCGCGATGTAGGCGTCGGAGAGCACCAGCACCGGGAGATGCCAGGTCTCGGAGAGCAGGAAGGCCCGGTGCATGACGTCACGCGCGTGCACCACGTCGAACACGCCGAGCACGACGCGCGGGAAGTCCCCGTGGCCGCCGTAGACGGCGTGGTAGAGATCGCCCTGCTCGGTGCGCGAGGGCATGCCCGTCGCGGGCCCGGCGCGCTGGCAGTCCACGATGACCGCGGGCACCTCGGTCATGCTGGAGAGGCCCATCATCTCGGTCATGAGCGAGAGCCCGGGACCGCTGGTCGCGGTCATCGCCGGCACGCCGCCGAAGCTCGCGCCCACGACCATGCCGAGCGCGGCGATCTCATCCTCGGCCTGCACCACGCGCCCGCCGCGGCCGTGCAGCTCGTCGATTAGCGTCTCCATGACCTCGGAGGACGGCGTGATCGGATAACCGGCGAAGAAGCGCAGGCCGGCGTCCATCGCGCCGCGCGCCACCGCTTCGTTGCCGTTCTCGACGACCAGCGGAACGCCACGGCCGACCAGTCGCGGCAGCGCCGGCACCTCCCCGCTCGCGAAGGCACGGTCGAAGGCCGCGACGTCCCTGGCGAGCAGCTGCGGGCGGTGCCCGAACCGATGCTCGAGCGCCGCGTGCGCCAGCCCTTTCGCCCAGCCGAGCGCGCGGCAGAGCAGCCCCAGCGCCAGCATGTTCTTGGGGTCGCCCGGCACCTCGCGCCCCTCCTCGATGGTGGCGAACGGGTAGCGCAGCGGCGCGCGCCCCGTGCGCCCGAGCCACTCGGGAAGCGTGCCCTCCTCGACGGCGTCGAGGATCACCACGCTACCGTCGTGGAGCCGCATCGAGCCGCGGAAGCGGGCCAGGTCGGAGAGCCGGAAGCACAGCAGCAGGTCCGCCTCCTCGCCCTCGTAGAGCACCTCCTCGGTCGCGATCCGCACGATGGCGGCCGACTCGCCGCCGCGGATCTGCGGGCCATAGGACTGCACCATCATCCCGTAGAGGCCCTGGTGAGCGGCCATCCACATCACCAGGTCGCCGAGCAGCGCCACCCCGTCACCACCGCTGCCCACCAGGGTAAGGAGCACGGACTTCTTCGTCTTCCGGTCCTCGCCGGTCCCGCGGGATGTCGAGGGGGCGTTCGCTCCGGTTTCCATCACTCTCACACCTCCGCGGCCGCCGGCTCCGCCACCTCGGGCCGCGGGCGCTGTCCGACACGATGCAGGATCGTGCTCGGGCAGACATCCACGCAGACCTCGTTGCAGGAGGGTCCGTAGGCCAGGCACTTCTCATGGTCTATGACGATCGTCCGGCCGTCCCAGGTGATGGCCTCAGCCGGACACTTCGCGACGCACTTGCGGCACAGGATGCAGCCCACCATGCAGGCGGCCCGCACCACGCTCTGCTTGTCGCGCGCCACGCACGAGAGCTCGATGCGGTGCGCGCGAGGATACAACTCGAACAGGTCCTTGGGGCAGGCGGCCACGCACAGCCCGCAGCCGGTGCAGGCCTCGACGTCCACCACCGGGATGCCCTCGGGCCCCAGGTGGAGGGCGTCGAACGGGCACACGCGCACACAGTCGCCCAGCCCCAGGCAGCCGTTCTTGCACGCCCGGGGTCCGCCGAACACCAGCGACGCCGCGGCGCAGGTCGGGATGCCCGCGTACTCCGCCTCGTTCCTCGCGTAGGCCGTGGTGCCGTGGCAGCGCAGGACGACGATGCGGTCCACCACGTTGCCCGCCGCCTTGCCGGTCAGCTCGGCCACCGCCGCCGCCACCGTCTGGCGGCCCGGGATGCACAGGGCCGGCGACACGTCGGGCTGCTGCACGACCGCCTCGGCGTAGACCTGGCAGCCGGCGAAGCCGCACGCGCCGCAGTTCGCGGAGGGGAGCCGGTCGCGCACTCGCTCGACCAGCGGGTTCACCGGCACCTGGAACTTCGCCGCCGCGGCCGCCAGCGCGAAGCCGAACACCAGCCCGAGCAGGCTGAAGACCGCCAGCCCCCAGAGGACGATGCCCAGCGCCTGCGGTTCCATCGCGCTCCTAGCGGAAGAAGTCCAGGCCCGAGAAGCCCATGAACGCCAGCGCGAACAACCCGGCGAGCGCGAACGCGATGGGCAGGCCCTGGAACGGCGCCGGGACCCGCGCCAGCTCCGTGCGCTCGCGCGCGCAGGACATCAGGAACAGCGCCAGCGCGAAGCCCCCGCCCGAGCCGAGCGCGAGCGCGAACGACTCGAGCGGCCCCGCGCTGCCCTGCGCGTTCAGCAGCGGCACCGCCAGGATGATGCAGTTCGTGGTGATGAGCATGAGGTAGATCCCGAACCGCTTGTGGAGCCCGGGGTGGGTCTTGCGCAGCATGGTGTCCAGGAACTGCACCACGAACGCCACCGTCCCGATGAACACCAGGATCTGTAGAAACGACAGGTGGAGCAGGCGCAGCACGAAGGAATCGATGGCCCACGACACCATGCCGGTGAAGACCATGACCATGGTGAAGGTGGCGCCCATGCCGAGCGAGGTGTCGCGCTTCTTCGAGACGCCGAAGAAGATGCACAGGCCCAGGTAGCGGGTGAAGACGAAGTTGTTGATGAGCGCCGAGGAGAGCAGGACCGTGATGAGCAGCGCCCAGGTCGAAGGCCTGACGTCGCGCGAGAGCGGCGGGTCGGCGATCTCGAGCCGGTAGTGCTCGGAGCCCGAGAGCTTCTGGCCCAGCGTGAGCACCACGCGGTCCCCCGCGGCGCGGCGCACCGCCGTCACCGCGATCGGCACGTCGGGCGCCTGTGCGGTGGTGAAGCGGAAGTTCGCGGGGTCGGTGCGCTCGAGCGGCGCCGAGAAGCGGAGCGCCAGCCGGTCCGGCGTCACCACGCGCGCGGAAAGCAGGCGCGTGTCGGCCTGCACGCCGGCGGCGGCCAGGACGGCGAGGGCGGCCGCGAGCAGCACGGCGAGAGAGAGAGCTGCGGGCGCCGTGCGAGCAGCCCGCGTGGCCGCGCCCGGCCGCCCGGGGCGGCACGGCATCCACGGACGGAGCCTAGACGCCATGCGTCCCTCCCGCGCCGCCGGCGCTCGACTTGCCCGTGGTGCGGCGCTCGACCCAGTTGAACAGCGCCATCAGCAGCGCGATCGAGAAGAACCCGCCGGCCGGCAGCGCGAAGAACAGGAGCGGCTTGCCCGGCGCGAGCGGGATGCCGGCGAGCGACCCGGCCCCCAGCAGCTCGCGCATCGCGCCGATCACCACCAGCGCGAACAGGAAGCCCAGCCCCATGCCGAGCCCGTCGAAGAAGCTGGGGACCAGCGGCTGGCGCGAGGCGAACACCTCGAGCCGCGAGATGATGATGGCGAACGCCACGATGAGCTTCACGTAGAGCCCCACCTGGGCGTAGAGCGCGGGCGTGAAGGCGGCGAGCGTCATGTCGATGGCGCTCACCCACACCGCGATGATGATGGTGTAGACCGGGATGCGCACGCGCGGGTGGATGAAGCCGCGCACCAGCGTCACCGTGACGCTCGAGAGCACCTGCACCAGCAGCACCGCAACGCCCAGCAGCAGGCCGTTCGCCACCGTGGTGGTGACCGCCACCGCCGGGCACAGGCTCAGGGCCAGGCGGAACACCGGGTTCTCGGCGAAGATGCCGTTGAGGATGAGCTGGCGGGCCGTCGGCGCGGGCCCGGGCAGCAGCACGGTGCTCATCGCAACCCTCCCAGGTGCGGCTCGAGCAGTGCCCAGCGCCGGCGGAAATGATCCACCGTGGCGCGCACGCCGTCGGTGACCGCGCGGCTCGAGATGGTGGCGCCGGTCACCGCGTAGATCGGCTTGGCGCGCTCGCGCGGCAGCAGCGCCGCGTGGCGCGCCGACCCGCCGGGCGAGCGCTTCGCCATCGCCAGCAGCGCGGCGCGCCAGTCCTCGGGCATCGGGTCCTTCGTCACGTCGAGCTTCGCCACCTCGTCGGCGCTGCGGTCCACGAACTGGCCGCGGAACCACGGGGTCGCCACCTCGGCGCCCAGCCCGGGGTCCTCCTCGTGCTCGATCACCCGCATGTCGGCGATGCTGAAGTCGGGCCGGAGCGCGACGAACATGCGGATGCGCTTCTTGAAGCCGCGGCTCTCGCCCTCGACCACGAAGCCGGCGGGAACCCCCGCGCGCTTCGCGACGAACATGCGTCCGAGCGGGACCAGCCCTGCGGCGAGGGGCGTGCCGCCCGCCACGTCCCGCTCTCCCGCCGGCCGCCCGTCGAGGGTGAACGTCACCTCGTGGCCCGGCGCTCCTTCCGCGCCCAGCGGGGCGGCACGGTACACGACCTGGCGGCGCTCGGGCGCCAGGAACTGCTTCACCTCGACCAGCGTCGCGGTCGAGTCGAGCGCCAGCATGTCGCGGATCGCCGCGCGCTCGCCGCGCAGCGCGGCCGCGGCGCGGTAGCGGTCGGTGGCCATGAACACCGCGCCCAGCATCGCCGCGCCGGCCAGGCACGCCACCGTCATCGAGGCGACGATGCGCAGGATCTCGGCCGGGCCGAGCTTCGGCAGCGGGCGGAGCGCGGCGCTCACGACGGGCTCCCCGCTTCCGGCACGCGGCGCACCCGGAACCACAGGTTCAAGGCCGGCACCAGCGCGTTCGCGATCAGGATGGCGTAGCAGATGCCCTCCGGGTAGCCGCCCCACAGCCGGATGACGCCGGTGAGCACGCCGATCACCAGGCCGAACACGATCTGCCCGCCGCGCGTGACCGGCGAGGTGACGTAGTCGGTGGCCATGAAGAACGCGCCCAGCCACAGGCCGCCGCCCAGCAGGTGCAGCCACGGCGCGCCCGAGAACGCGGTCACCAGCAGGGTGCCGGCGATCACGCTGAGCGGGATCGCGAGCGTGATGATCCCGCGCGCGAGCAGCACCGCCGCGCCGAGCGCCACCAGCAGCACCGAGACCTCGCCGATCGAGCCGGGCCTCAGGCCGAGCGCCAGGCCCTGGATGCCGCCGGGCCCGCTGATGAGCCGGACCGCAGCCTCGAGGCCGTGCTCCTTGAGCGCGCCGAGCGGCGTGGCCGTGGTCACCGCGTCGAGCGGGCGCGGCAGCCACGCCAGCGGCGCCGACCAGCCTGCGGTCATCGCCACCGGGAAGGTCGCCATCATGAAGGCGCGCCCGATGAGCGCCGGGTTGAACAGGTTGAAGCCGAGGCCGCCGAAGATGGTCTTGCCGAGCAGCACGCCGAACGCGCCGCCCAGCAGCGCGGCCCACCACGGCACCAGCGGGGGCAGCGTGAGCGCGAGCAGCAGCCCGGTGCACGCGGCGCTGCCGTCGCCGATCGTCGGCCTGCGGCGCATGGCGCGGTTGCCCAGCCACTCCGCGGCCAGCGCCCCTGCCACCGACGCCAGGATCACGGCCAGTGCCCGCGGCCCGAACACCAGCACGCCCCACAGCGCGGCGGGCGCGAGCGACGCATTCACCCACCACATGATGCTCGCGGTGGTCTGCGCCACGCGGATGTGCGGGCCCGGCGTGACGACGAAGGTGCGCGGCGCGGCCGCGGGTATCTCGCTCATCGCGCGCTCCGCGTCTCGCGTTGCCGGCGCAGCGAGGCCTTGGCGACCTGCATGAACTGGACGAGCGGCCGCTGCGAGGGGCAGACGAAGGTGCAGGAGCCGCACTCGTAGCACTCCTCGGCGCCGTAGGGCGCGGTGTCGAGCACCTTGCCGGCCTCCACGCGCACCGAGACCTGGTCGGGCTCGAGCCCGAGCGGGCACACCTCGATGCAGCGCCCGCACTGGATGCACGGGCCGTAGCCGTCCTCGAACGGACCCTTGCCGGTGAGCAGCACCAGCCCGTTCAGGCCCTTGGTGACCGGGATGTCGAGGCGCGGCAGCGCGCGCCCCATCATCGGCCCGCCCGCGACGATGCGGGTGGCGTCGTCGGTGGCGCCACCGCAGAAGTTCACCAGGTCGGAGAGCAGCGTGCCCAGCGGCACGCGCACGTTGCGCGGCTCGCGCACGCCCGGGCCGGTCACGGTGACGATGCGGTCGAGCAGCGGCTTGCGGAAGCGCACGGCGTCGTGCACGGCGGCCGCGGTGGCGACGTTCTGCACCACCACGCCCACCGCGCTGGGGAGCGCCTTCGCCGGCACCGTGCGCCCGGTGAGCGCGAACACGAGCTGGCGCTCGGCGCCCTGCGGGTAGCGGGTCTGCACCAGGTCCACGTGGACGGCGACGCCCGCGGCCGGGAGCGCCGCGGCCGCGGCCCGGAGCACGCGCGCGGCGTCGGGCTTGTCGGACTCCACGCCGATCGCGACCTCGCGCACGCCGAGGATGCGCGCCATCAGCACCGCGCCCTCGAGGATCGCCCGCGGCTCGGCCAGCATGGTGCGGTAGTCGGAGGTCAGGTAGGGCTCGCACTCGGCGCCGTTGATGACCAGGACGTCCACCTCGACGCCGGGCGGGAGCTGGAGCTTGCGCCAGGTCGGGAACGTCGCGCCACCCAGGCCCACGATGCCGGCCTCGCGGATGCGCGCGAGCATCTCGTCGCGCGGCAGCGCGCGCCACTCCGGGTCCTCGGGGAACTCGAGCGGCGGCAGCTCCGCGTCCGCGACGCGCGCGATCACGATGGCCTGGGCCAGCACCAGCGTCGGGTGCGGATGGCGATCGATGGGCTTCACCTTGCCCGAGATGGTGGCGTGGAGCGGCACGCCGGTGCCCTGCGCCTCGGCGATCTTCTGGCCGCGCCGCACCAGGTCGCCCTTCTTGACCGCGGGCACCGCCGGGTCGCCGAGGTGTTGGAGCAGGGGCAGGCGCACCTCGGCCGGGGCGGGCAGGTCCTCGATCGGCCGCCCGGCCGTGGCCTGCTTGTGCGGGTCGGGATGGATGCCGCCCCGGCCGAACGTCCTGACGGCTGGAGCGAGCATCAGCCGATGAAGAACGTGTCGAGCGCTTCCGGCCAGCCGTGGAAGCGGTCGGGACCCAGCAGGTAGGCGGCCGTGGACATGCGGTCGGAGTCAACGCCGCTCTTCGCCATCACCGTGACGCTCAGGTGCCCGTTCGCGGGCAGCCCGCGGCGCGCGTCGAACAGGTGCCCCAGGCGCACGCCGCCGATCAGCCGGTAGCGTTCGGTGTTGCCGCTGGTGGCGATCGCGGCGTCGCGCAGGGTGAACACGCGCGCGCTGCGGTGCGTGACCGGGTGGAGCAGGCCGACCGACCAGCCGTCGGCGCCATCCTCGGGCACGCCCAGGCCATAGACGTTGCCGCCGCAGTCCACCAGCCCGGAGTGGATGCCCTCGGCGCGCAGCGCCGCCACCGCGCGGTCCACCGCCCAGCCCTTGCCGATCGAGCCGAGGTCGAGCCCCGCGCCGCGGCGCGCGAGGAAGAGGGTGCCGGCCGCGCGGTCCACGCGCACCTGCCCCACGCCCATCAGGGCGAGCGTGGCGTCCACCTCGCGCGCGCCCGGCAGGCGATCGCGCACGGGACCGTAGAAGCCATAGAGGGTCATGAGCGGGAGCACCGTCGGGTCGTAGAGAGCGCCGCTCCGCCGCGCCGCGTCGCACGCGCGCTCCACCACCTCGACGAGCGCGGGCGGCGCCGCGACCGCGTTCTCGCCCGCCGCGCGGTTCACGCGCGCCAGGTCGCTGTCGGCGCGGTGCACGCTCATCTGTGCGTCCACCTCGCGCACGGCCGCGAAGGCGCGCTCCACCGCGCGGGTGGCGCGCGCCGCGTCGCGATCGCGCGCGACCACGCGCACCCAGGTGCCGAGCAGCGGGCGCCCGGCCTCGACGCTCGCCATCGGGGCGCGGCGGGAGCGGCCCAGCAGCGGCACCAGCGCCCCGGCTCCTGCCATCAGGCCGAGGCTCGTCAGGAAGCGGCGGCGGGTGAAGCCCGGACCCGGCGGCGCCGCGGCCTGGGAACGCGTTCTCCACTTGAGGGAGTGCGGCATAGATGACGGACTCCTCGATATGTCCTATTGTTCCGGTCGCCTGCCGTGACCGGGTGGTCGGTGGGCTCTACACTACCGCGGTTAGCATGATTCATGCACGGTGGCCCGGCGGACCCCCCACCTCCGCGATCGAAGGGCCCCACCCCGGCGAAAGGAGACGATCCCTTGAGCGATGCGACCGAATTCCATGTGGATGCTGACCTTTGCACCGAGTGCGGGGACTGCATCAAGGCCATGCCGAAGTACTTTCGCAAGGTCGAGGACGAGGAACTGGCCGAAGTGTACAGCACCGAACTGGTGGACGGTGACCTGCCAAAGCTAGAGAAGGTCATGTCAGAATGTCCGGGGCACGCCATCCTGTGGCGCAAGTGAGGCCCCGGTGAACCTCCTGGACGCGCGCACGGCGCTGCGGGAGTCCGTGCTCGAGATCCGCGGCGACGGCAAGGCCGGCGGCGGCCTGGTGCTGGCCTTCCAGAGCCTCGCGAGCCTGATGCTCACCGACCCCATGCTGCACGTGCAGGAGTGGCCGTTCTTCAGCTCCGCGCGCCGCGGCGCGAACATCCGCTCGTTCCTGCGCGTGAGCGCCCGCCCGATCCAGATCGCCTGCGAGGTCACGAGGCCCGGGATGGTGCTGCTGATGGACGAGGCCGCCGCGCGCTCGGTGGACGTCGCGCAGGGCGTGCCGGCGGGCGGCACCTTCGTCCTCAACACGCGCCGCTCGCCCGAAGACTGCGCGCGCCACCTCAGACTCTCGGGCCGCGTGTTCACCGTGGCCGGCGACGACATCGGCATTTCCTGCAGACGCTCAAGAAGCGCCGCATCCCCGAGCGCCTGCTCGACGCGAACCGCGAGGCGCTGGAGGCGAGCCTCGCCCAGGTCCGCTCGGGGATCTTCGACTTCGCGAGCCCGGGTGACCACGAGCCGCCTCGCTTCGGCGGCTACGGCGAGCTTCCGGTCGGCGCGCAGACGGCGCTGCGCCTCTCGCAGACCAACCTGACCGCCGACTACGCGCGCAGCGGCTTCCGCCTGCGCTTCGAGGACCCCGAGCACCTGTGCAACGGCTGCTCGCACTGCATCACCAACTGCCCCGAGGGGATCATCCTGTGGGAGCCTGACGCCGAGAACGGCGTGCGGGTGACGGGGGCCGAAGTGAGCAACTACTGCAAGCTGTGCGGCGAATGCATCAGCGTCTGTCCCGTGCACCTCTTCATGGAAGCGCCGTACGAGGAGGTCTGGGCGGAACTGGAGACCACGCCATGACGACTCCCGAACTCACCGTCCCGCTGCTGCGCATCCAGACCCGGTCGGGCGAGCGCTACGACAGCGCGATCGACCTCGAGCGCGTGCGCGCCGCGCACCGGCCGCTCCACACCGCGCGCACCGAGGTCACCGCCGACGGCAACACGGCCGCGGCGATCGCGACGCTGCAGATGTGGCGCGCGGTCATCTACCCGGGCTTCCCCATCACGCCCTCCACCAAGTGGATCGAGACCGTGGCGGCGCACGTGGCCGCCCAGCCGGACGGCATCAAGCGCGTCAAGCTCCTGGAGGCCGAGCACGCCGTCGCCGACTACATGGCCGGCGCGGCGGCCGCGTGCCGCGACCTGGTGTTCCCGACCGCGACCAGCTCGGTGGGGCTCGACCACATGACCGAGACCACGCGCTCGCTGGGGGCGAGCGGCCTCGGGAACGTGATGATCATCGACGTCTACCGCGCCACCGCGAACTACCCGCTGTGCATCGAGGGCGACCCGTCGGACACCCTCGCCCACCGCGACGACGGCTTCATCCAGATCGCCGCGCGGGGCAAGCAGCAGATCTACGACACCGTGCTGCAGGCGCCCTGCCTCGGCATGCACCCCGACGTGATGACGCCGACCATGCCGGGCTACTACGGCATCAAGGACAGCCACCGCAACGCGCGCCTCACGGTGGAGGCCGACTCCGCGATCCACGCGTTCCAGGACCGCTGGATCCGGCCCTGCCCGCTGCCGGGCCTGATCAACGGCGACACGGCGTTCGGCAACTGCGTCACCTCGCGCTTCTTCCAGGGCTTCAAGCTGGAGCAGAAGCGGCGCATGGAGAAGGTGTTCGAGGTGCTGCCGGCGATCGGCGGGGACTTCGAGCGCACCTTCGGCCGCCCCGGCCTCGCGTTCTTCGATGCGGCCGGGTGGCCCGAGAGCGGCGGGGTGGACCTCGCGGTGGTGAGCATGCTCACGCCGTTCCCGAGCGCCGCGGTGCGCGAGAAGCTGCGCCGCGCCCGTGCCGTGCTGGTGGTGAACCAGGCACACCACATGGGCCGCGGGCACCTCACGCTCGACGTGGCCGACGCGCTCGGCAACCTGCCCTCGGCGCCGCGCGTCCTGAGCGCGTTCGCCGGCCTGGGCGGCGCGGACGTGTCCGAGTCCACCTGGGAGGCGATGCTCGACGTCGGGCGCCGCGCGCTCGCCGGCGAGGATGTCGCCGACGGCCGCATCTACCACGAGGGGGCCGCGCTGTGAGCAGCTACAAGGAGACCGCGACCCGCGAGAGCTGCTTCCAGCCGGGTTCGACGCTGTGCCCGGGCTGCATGGAGTCGGTGGCGTTCCAGAACATCGGGCGCGTCACCGACAACGGCGTCAAGACCATCTTCACCATCGGCACCTCGTGCGGCGAGGTCTCGACCCTCGCCTTCCCCGACGTCGTGGCGTGGGGCCGCGGGAACGCGCCTCCCGAGGCGTTCGAGAAGAGCTTCTCGATCATCCACAACGTGTTCGAGTCGGCCCCCACGCTGGCCGAGTCCATCCGCGACGTGGCCGACGTGTTGACCTCCTGCGGCGCGCTCCAGCGCCCGGTGCAGGTGCTGTCCTTCAGCGGCGACGGCGGGGCCATCGCCATCGGCCTGCGGCCGCTCCTGCACACCATCCATCGCCGCACCCGCATCACCATCACGGTGCTGGTGAACGAGTTCTTCGCCAACACCGGCTTCCAGTACAGCCCGGCGGCGACGCCGTTCTCCGACACCAGCACCACGCCGGCGGTCGGGCCCACGCCCGGCAACCTCAACATGCCGCTCGACTACGTCCACCTGGCGATCGCCGCGGGCGCCGACCTGGTCGCCCAGATCAGCCCGGCTCACGGCAAGCTGTTCATGAAGACCGTGGAGAAGTCGCTGGAGTGCCAGGGCACCGCGGTGCTGTTCGTGCCGGCGCCCTGCATCAGCGGCTGGAAGTACGACGACGGCCGCACCGTGGAGCTGGCCCTGCTGGGCGCGCGCTGCGGCATCTTCCCGACCTTCATCTGGGAGCGCGGCCAGGGCGGCGCGGTCAAGGACTGCCCGCTCGAGGCGTCCGAGCGCCCGCGCATCGAGGAGTTCCTTGCCCCGCAGCGCCGCTTCGCCCACCTGGTCGAGACCCGCAAGGACACCGGCGAGGTGGTCGCGCGTCCGGGCCGCGAGCAGACGCTCGAGAAGCTGCGCGCCTGGACGGAGTCGAACGTCGAGCGGCTCTACGCGCTGGCGAAGCTGAAGTAGCCGGAGCGGCGTCGCGCCCGTATCCGCCGCGATGGCGGTGATCGAAGGCTCGAAATCGCGTGACTGGCCGCCGGGCGACGCGTAGGCTTGTCCGCAGCCACAGCGAAGTCCTCGTCCACCCTCACCATCCGGTCCCCCGACCCGAGCCATGATTCCCCTGTCCCGCCGCCTCGCGCTGCTCCTGTCGTTCCTCCCGCTGCTGCTGGCCTCTCCGGTCATGGCGGTGGAGGGCGACAATCCGTTCGTGCCCGGGCTGCCCTACCAGCCCCCGTTCCCGCAGGGCCTGCGCATCATCATCGCGGACCCGGTGGACGGCGCCGTGCTCCAGGAATCGCCACAGCGGGTGACGGTGAGCTTCCGGCGGCTCGAGTTCGACCTCGTCCCTTCCAGCCTCGAACTCTGGATCGACGGCGTGGAATACACCGACTCGCTGCATTTCTGGGTGGACCAGGCGTGGGTGGACCTCTCGCCCCAGCAGCTCCAGCGGCTCCGCCCGTATCGGACCGAGGACATCTTCCACGACATCACGGCCAGCATCCGGGACGCGCAGAACCAGATCTACCTGGCGCTGGCGCGCTTCTTCATCCTGCCGGTCTGCCCGGGCGGCTGCCCGTGGCCGTTCGCGCCCACCGATCAGCCGCACGTGGTCTCGAACCTCATGGAGGACTGGCAGAGCTTCGGCTCACCCTACTTCCACAGCGGGATCGACATCCGCAAGCCGGCCGGCACGCTGGTGGGCGCGTGCGCGGCGGGCACCGTCGTGAAGGTGGACAACTACAGCAAGTCGGGCACGGATCCCCTCTACTGGGAGGTCGCGGTGCGGGACGCCGCGGGCTTCATCTGGCAGTACCACCACCTCGATCCCTGCTGCATCTTCGTGAGCGAGGGCGCATCCGTGATCTCCGGCCAGCTCCTCGGCAAGGTGATCGCCTGGTCCGACTCGATGAACGGGTACCGCTACGACCACCTGCACCTCAACGTGGTGCGCTGGGTGGGTGCTGGCCCGGTCTCTGGCCCCTACGTGGACGGCTTCGTCCACTACAACCCGCTCCGGTTCCTCACCAGGGGCAGCTACACCGACACCTCGCCGCCCTTGAAGTTCGACATCTACTACACGGACAACGAGAGCAAGTACGCCTTCGCCGCCGCGTCGGACCCCTCCATCCCGCTGCTCGAGAAGGACGTGGATATCGTGGCCCGCCTGCAGGACGACATGACCGAGATCCCGCCGCCCAACGGGCAGCCCTACGTGCTCGGCATCTACGACCTGGCCTACGAGGTCCAGGCGCTCGAGACCGAGTGCGGCATGGGCTATGTCCCGAAGACGCGGCTTGCGCGCTTCGACGAGATGCCGGGCGGCTCCATCGTCCGGACGCAGGACAGCCTGCTGAAGGCCGTCTACCGGAAGGACCTGGAGCGCGGGTTGCTCGTCTCCGGCACCTACTACGGCTACGAGGCGCAGCGCTACTTCTACGCGATGACCAATACCAAAGCCGGTTTCCTCGATGGCCCCGGCGGGTTCTGGGACACCGACAGGACGGGAGTGCTCGGCGGGTTCTACCCCGATGGTCGCTACCGGCTGAAGACGTACGCGAAGGACTTCTACGGCAACGAGACGGTCTCGGTGGACTCGGTCTACCTCTACAACCACCTGGGCTACTCCGGGATCTGTCCGCGCTGGATCCACGATCTCGCCACCTACACCTCGTTCCACCTCAAGACCTCGACCGGCGAGGATCACGCCTACCTGCCGCCGCCGGTGCCCGTGACATTCGGGGCGGTCGCCAATGGCAGCGCCATCGCCACGGTCGGCTCCGAGACCTGGCCGGTGTGGACGTTCGACCTCCCCGAGCGCGGCATCCGCGTGGCGCTCGGGTTGCTGCAGGGCCAGAGCGCGCAGATCGAGTACGTGCCGCTCCTCGGCGACGTCATCCTCACCTGGACCGCCGACGTGCAGGTGACGCCGCTCGCCGGGCCGGGAGCCCGCGCCGCAGCGCTCGATCCGAGCCGCACCGCGAGCAATTCTGTGTCGCTCCGCATGAGCACGCGGCTGGCCCGCGAGCCCTCGAGCGGCAACGCGCTGATCGGAACCCCGGCGGCGTACCAGCAGACGGGCTTCGGGCTGGTCATGGCGCGCGTGATCGACGTCAATGGCGAGCCGATGACGCTGCTCAGCGAGGACGCGGGCGGCGAGGACTGTGCCTGGGTGATGAGCACGTCCGACGTGCCGCCGCCCGCGCCGCGGGTGTAACCCGGCCACGTGAGCCTCGCGGTCTCGCCCAGCCCCTTCCGCGCGGGCGGCGCGTTCCGGCTGACGCTGGAGCGGCGCGGCGAGCTGGCGGTCGAGGTGCTCGACGCGGTCGGTCGGCGCGTGCGGCAGGTCTTCCACGGCGAGCTGCCCGCCGGCACGAGCACGCTGCGCTGGGACGGCCGCGACGCCCTCGGCGCGCCGCAGCCCGCGGGAGTCTACTTCGTGCGGGTGTGGGCGGACGGGGGCCAGCTCGCGAAGACGGTCGTACTGCTGAGGTAGGGAACGACCCTGAGCCAGGGCACTTGTGGTCTCCTGGCGGCCACTCCCCGGTCCCACGCGGCGGTCCCCGACAACGGCGTGAAGACCATCTTCACCATCGGCACCTCGTGCGGCGAGGTCTCGCGCCTTGCGCCTCACTCCGCCGGTTCCGCCGCCTTCTTGAGCTTGCGGATGCTGTTCGAGCGGCACCTGGGGCAGGTGCGCTCCTTGTCCTCGTCCTCCTGCACGACCTCCTGGAACTCGTGCCCGCAGGCCATGCAGCGGAACCTCTCGAGCGTCGCGGTCATGTCGCGGTCCCCGGGACGGGCGCGGCGGTCGCGGCCTCCGCTGCGGCGCGTCGGACCTTCGGCTTGAACGCCTTGCGGGAGCGCTCGATCTCCTCGGGCGTCACGGTCCGGCGCAGCTCGTCGAGCTGGCGCATGACCTTCGCGAACTTCTGCCCCTCGGCGGCGCTGATCCACTCGAGCTGCAGCCGCTCGGGCCGCACGCCGGCCTTCTCCAGCTTGGCCCACATGCTCTGCACCCGCTTCACGGTCTGGCGGTTGGCGTTGATGTAGTGGCAGTCCGCGTAGTGGCAGCCCGAAACCAGCACCACCGGCGCGCCGCAGCGGAACGCCTCCAGCACCATTTCCTCCGAGACGCGCGCCGAGCACATGGTGCGCACCACCCGATTGCTCGCGGGGTACTGCATGCGCGAGATGCCGGCCATGTCGGCGCCGGCGTAGGAGCACCAGTTGCAGGCGAACACGAAGACCTTCTCCTCGGGACGCTGCGCCAGCGTGGCGCGGACCTGGGCCACGATCTGCTCGTCGGTGAAGTGGCGCATGGTGATCGCGCCGGGCTTGCACTGCGCCGCGCACGAGCCGCAGCCCGCGCACATCGCCTCCACTACCACCGCCGGCGTGCCCTTGGTCCACTGGATCGCCCCGAAGGGGCAGACGCGCACGCACACGCCGCAGCTCGTGCAGGCCGCTTCGTCAATGCGGCTGGTGATGGCCTCGATCGTGACCTTGCCGGCGTTCAGGAGCGCCCCGGCCCGCGAGGCCGCGGCGCCGGCCTGGCACACCGAGTCCTTGATGTCCTTGGGCGATTCGCACATCCCGGCGAAGTACACGCCGCGCGTCGGCGCGTCCACCGGCCGGAGCTTGGGGTGCGCCTCCATGAAGAAGCCGTCGGAGGTCTTCGACAGCGTGAGCAGGCTCGAGATCTTCCTGAGGTCGGCCGGGGGCTGCAGGCCCACCGAGAGCACGACCATGTCCAGCTCGTGCCGCTCGAGCTTGCCCGAGGTGGTGTTCTCGACGGTCACGATCAGGTGGTGCGTCCGCGGGTCTTCGTGGATCTCCCCCGGCAGCCCGCGGACGTAGCGCACGCCGGCCTCCTTCGAGCGCTGGAACATGTCCTCGAAGGATTTGCCGAAGGCGCGGATGTCCTGGTAGAAGACCACGCTCCGGGTGTCGGGATAGTGGTCCGCCAGCAGCAGCGTGTCCTTCACGGTGTTCATGCAGCAGATGTTCGAGCACCAGGGCCGGCCCATCCTGGGATTGCGCGAGCCCACGCACTGGACGAAGCCGATGCGCTTCGGCTGCCGCTGGTCGCTGGGGCGCACGAAGTGGCCCTCGGTGGGGCCGCCGGCGCAGATCAGCCGCTCGAACTCCATCGAGGTGATGACGTTCTCGAAGCGGGTGTAACCGTAGTCGTCCATCTCGGTGGGGTCGTAGACCTCGGCCCCGATGGCCACCACCACGGTCCCGACCTCACGCGTGACGATCTGGTCCCGGTCATCGAAGGAGATGGCCTTCTTCTCGCACGCCTCGGCGCACTTGCCGCAGGCCACCGGGTTGTTCCCCAGGCAGTGCTCCATGTCGAGGACGTAGGAGGACGGGACGGCCTGCGGGAACGGGATGTAGATCGCCCGCCGCGACGAGAGGCCCATCTGGTACTCGTCCGGGGTCACCACCGGGCACACTTTGGCGCATTCGGCGCAGGCGTTGCAGAGGCCGGGGTCCACATAGCGGGCCTTCTTGCGGATGGTGACCGTGAAGTTGCCCACGTAGCCCGAGACGTTCTCGACTTCGCTGTAGGTGAGGAGCTCGATGTTGCGATGCCGACCGGCATCGAGGGCCTTAGGCCCGAGGATTCATATGGAACAGTCCATGGTGGGATAGGTCTTGTCGAGCTGGGCCATGATGCCGCCGATCGAGGGCTGCTTCTCGACCAGCACGACCTTGTGCCCGGACTCCGCCAGCTCGAGCGCCGCCTCGATGCCGGTCACGCCGCCGCCGATCACCAGCGCGGTGCGGGTCACCTGGACCGACATCTCCTCCTGCGGCTGCAGGAGCCGGGCCTTGCCCACGGCGCTGGCCACCAGGTCCATCGCCTTCGCGGTGGCCGCCGCGCGGTCGGCCTGGTGCACCCAGGAGCAGTGCTCGCGCAGGTTCGCCATCTCCATGAGGTAGGGGTTCAGTCCCGCCTCCAGCACGCACTGCCGGAAGGTCGGCTCGTGCTGGCGCGGCGTGCACGAGGCGACCACCACCCGGTTCAAGTGGTGCTGGCGGATCGCCTGCCTGATCTCGTTCTGGCCCGGCTCCGCGCAGGTGTAACGGTTCCGCACGACGCAGACCACGTCGGGCAGCGTCTTCGCGTACTCGGCCACCGCGGCGCAGTCCACGACGCCCGCGATGTTCGACCCGCAGTCGCAGACGAAGACGCCGACGCGGAGCCCCCCGTTCGTGGATTCAGTGGTCATCGCCGTCACTCCTTTCTGATTCACGACTCCAACGCGTCGGCCACCAGCTCGGCCAGGTCGCGCATCTCGATCCCGATCTCTTCCCGGTGCTGCGGGTCCCGCATCGCGCACGCGAAGTGGATCCGGCACTTGGGGCAGGCCGTCACCAGCGCAGCGGCCCCGGTGGCCCGCGCCTCCCGCAGCCGCTCCACCTGGATCTCCTTGGCGAAGCGGTCGCAGTGGGTCCAGGTCCCGCCGGCGCAGCAGACGGCCCGCGGCCCGCTGCGCGGCATCTCGGTCAGCTCGATCCCGCGCAGCGCGGCCAGCACGCGCCGCGGCGGCTCGTAGACCCCGAGGTGGCGCCCGAGGCGGCAGGGATCATGGAAGGTGACCCGGTGCCGCCCGTTCTCCCGCAGCCGCAGCTCCGGCAGGCGCTCCGCCAGGAACTCCGAGAGGTGCTGCACCTGGAGCGCGCCGCCCTTCAGGAACGGCCGGTAGTCGAGCTTCCAGGTGCGCAGGCATTCGGCGCACGGGGTCACCAGGGTCCGCGCGCCGCTCTCCGCCACCAGGGCGACGTTGTGCTTCGCCAGCAGCTCGAAGCTCTCGCGGTCGCCGTTCCACAGCAGGTCGTGCCCGCAGCAGCGCTCGTCGCCCGACACCACCGGGACCACGCCCAGGCGGTTCAGCACCCGCACCGCGGCCCGGCTGGACTCCACCAGCTCGAGCGACAGGTCGGAGAAGAACGCGTCGAAGTACGGCGCACAGCCGGTCCACAGGAACACCTCGCCGGTCCTGGGCTCGGTCCTGAGATCGTCGGTCAGCCACCCCAGGCGATTCTGCGCCACGCCGCCCCGGGACATGATCCGCATGCACGCCTGCAGGGCTCTGCCGTGCGGGCACGCCTCGGAGATCTAGCGCGGCGACAGCTCGCGCACGCCCCGCACCAGCTCCATGAACCGCACGCCCTGCGGGCAGCGCAGGTCGCAGGAGCCGCAGGTCAGGCAGCGGCGGAGCCCGATCCCGTTCCCGGCAATCTCCTCGTCCAGATGCTGGCAGGCGATGGCGCGCGCGGAGAAGCCGCCGCAGGCGGCGAGCGGGCACACCGCGGTGCACTTGCCGCACTCGGCGCACACCGCCGCGCGCGTGGTCCTGCGCAGGTCCGCCAGCGCCGCTTCCATCACGCGCTCCCTCCGCCCCGCACCTCGGCCGGCACCCCGGCGGGCGCGGGCGCCTCGTCGCGGATCAACTGCGCCACCGCGCGCTCCAGCGGGTCGCGCGCCCGCCGGTCGGACGCGTCCCACGCGAGGGCGTCAGCCGGGGCGCCGAGCAGCCGCAGCAGCGCACGCGCGCGCGCCAGCTCCGCGGCGGCCAGCTGCGCTCCCGTCCCGAACCTGCAACGCCCGGCGCTGCACCCGGCGATCAGCACGCGCCGCGCGCCCAGCCGGTGCAGCTCGAGCAGCATCGCCGCGTCCACCTGGCCGACGCAGCGGAAGCGGATGACCTCCACGTGCACCCCGGCGCGCTCGATCGGCAGCTCCAGTCCGCCGGCCCGCCGCTGGCAGGCCAGCACCACGTGCACCCCGGTGTCCCGCGCCTCGGCGGCGGCGCGGTGGAAGACGTCCTCCAGCCGCGAGCCCCACCACTGGGGCGACAGCGCGCTCGGCAGCGTGGCCTTGGTGGGACAGACCGCGGTGCACAGGTTGCACCCGCGGCACAGCGCCGCCTCGATCCTGGCGCGCGCGGTTCCGTTCGCGGACGCGGGGATCTTCACGGCGCCGAACGGGCAGACCTCGACGCAGCGCGCGCAGGCGCGGCAGAGATCCTGCGCGATCCGCACGCGCACCGGCAAAAGCTGCACCGCCTCCGCCGCCGAGACGTCTATTTCGGGCAGCGTCCCCGGCCGCACCCGCGGCAGCAGCCAGCCCGGTGCGGGCTCGGCGGGGTTCAGGCTCATCGCCAGCGTGCCCGGCACGCGCACCAGCGCGGTGCGCCCGCCGGGCGTGCCCTCGCCGCCGCGCACGCGCACCATGATGTGGCGCCGCTGGCAGGTGGGTGCGCAGATCCTGCAATCCCCGCACGGGCCGCAGCGCATGCAGCGCCGCGCCTCGGCCACCGCCTCGTCGGTGGTGAAGGCCTGCTCCACCTCGCCGAACTCGCGGCCGGGCTGTGGCAGCGTGATCGCGGGGCGCACCCGCATGGCGCGGATCGGCGGCAGGTCGGGGACCTGGAACTCCCGGGCCGCCCTGAGCTCGGGGCGCTCCTCGCGGATGGCGGGCCGTCCCTCCAGCAGGAAGTGCCGGATGGACTCGGCTGCGCGGTGCCCCGCGGCGATGGCCTCGATCACGGTCGCCGGGCCGGTCACGACGTCCCCGGCCGCGAACACGCCTTCCAGGTCCGTCATGGCGGTCCTGGGTTCCACGCGGAGGCGCCCGCCCTCGGCCACGCGCGCGCGGTCCTCCGACCCCAGGAAGGCGAGGTCCGCCTCCTGCCCCACGGCCGCCAGCACGCGGTCTGCCGGCACCACGAACTCGCTCCCCGGGATGGTGATGGGGCGCCGGCGCCCGCTCGAGTCCGGCTCGCCGAGCCCGACCTTCACGCATTCGAGGCCGGTGACCCGGCCGCCCCCGTGCTGCACGCGCGCGGGCGCGACGAGGAAGCTGAAGCGGATCCCCTCCTGCTCCGCCACCTCGACCTCGGCCTCGCTGGCGAGCAGCTCCTCGCGGTAGCGGCGGTAGAGGACCTCGACCGCGCTGGCGCCGAGCCGCAGGGCGGCGCGCGCCGCCTCCACCGCGGTGGAGCCGCCGCCGATCACGATCACGCGGCGCCCGGGCGCGGTGCGGTTGCCGTTGTTGACGCGCCGCAGGAACTCGAGGGCGTCCTGGACGCCGGCGCACTCGTCCTCGCCGGGCACCGAGAGCCTGCGCCCCCGCTGGGCCCCGACCGCGAGCAGCGTCGCCCTGTATCCCTCGCGCGCCAGCGCGGCCAGCTCGAGGTCCGCTCCCAGGCGGCGCCCGGTCTCGATCTCGACGCCCGCGCGCGTCAGCACGCCGATCTCGGCGTCCAAGACGTCGCGCGGCAGCCGGTAGGCCGTGATCCCGTAGCGCAGCATCCCTCCCGCCTCCGGTTCGGACTCGAAGACCGTCACCGGGAAGCCCGCGAGCCGCAGGTCGTAGGCCGCGGTGAGCCCGGCGGGGCCGGAGCCGATCACCGCGACCCGGGTGGGCCGGGCGGGCCCGGGCGGCGGGGCGGGCAGCGGGAACTCCCGCTCCATGTCCGCCACCACCCGCTTGAGCGCGCGGATCGCGATGGCCTCGTCGGCGCGCTTGCGCCGGCACGCGGTCTCGCACGGGTGGTGGCACACCCGCCCGCAGATGCCCGGCAGCGGGCAGCGTCTTCGAATCACCTCGAGCGCCTCGCCGAAGCGCCGCTCGGCGATCAGCGAGACGTAGGCCTTGACGTTCACGCCGGCCGGGCAGGCCCGCGTGCAGGGAGCGGGCCGGATGACACGCACCGGGAACGGCTCGGACTGGAGCGACGGGACCAGCAGGCCCGCCCCGCGCAGCTCGAGGGGCTCGGCGAGCGACCGCGCCAGCAGGGTGCTTGTATGATGTCCACTCATGCAAGCCTCCCGGTCGGAGGCTGAGCAGACGGATCTCGGGAGAGGGTCGCCGTGGCGTGCTTGAGGCTTCGTCCTCGTCTGTGAGAGTGGCGCCCTCGCCCGATGCTCAGGGCTCGA
>JACRPT010000142.1 GCA_016223045.1 Candidatus Eiseniibacteriota bacterium | reverse complement strand
CTCGTGCCGCCGCGGCGGAGGTGATCCCGTATCTGCGGCGGCTCGGGTTCCGCGCCGACGAGGCGCGTCGTGCCGCCGCACGGTGCGAGTCGGTTCCCGACGCCTCGTTGGAGGAGCGGGTGCGCGTCGCGCTGTCCTGCTTCGCGAAACCTCCCCGGGGCCGAGCCGCGCGGGGTCTTCCGGCGCCGACGTCACCCGCCTGAGCGGACCACGCGAGGGCGTGGAGGCCGGTGCGGGCGACGCCAGCGAAAGCAGCCGCGCGCGCTGTTGCCATCCTCGCCCGCGCGATCCCCGGAAGAGCCGGGAGAAAGCTACGCCGGCCGGCACGGGCGCATGTTCTCCCGGAAGAGCCGGAAGGAAGCTGCGCCGGCCGGCGCCCGCGACCCGCCGGGGCGCGCGCCATGCCCGCCCCGCGCGCAGCCGCGGCGCTTCATCGCGTGCGCACCAGGATCTCATCCGCCACCGCCAGATCGATCGAGACCTCGGTCTCCCCCACGCGGAAGACCAGCGCGGGCTCCACCTGCTGCAGGACGATCCGGCTGCCCGGCACGAGCCCCAGCGCTCCCAGGCGGTCGAGCCGGGCCGGGTCGCGCGAGCGCAACTCCACGATCTCGGCCACCTGGCCGGGCTTCAGGCGATGCAGCTCGATCACCAGGCCCACGTCTGCTTCGGCCGTCGGCTCTTCGCCCTCGGTGGTCCTGAGCACGCGCCGCAGCAGGCGCGCGAGCCCGGACTTGCGCTCATCCACCGTCTGATAGCCGCAGTTGGGGCAGCAGACCAGGTGGCAGCCCTGCAGCGCGGCCAGCTGGCAGGCCGCCGGACAGGCCAGCTTCGTCGGGTCGAACCGGTAACCGCACAGCGGGCAGCGCATGGCCGGTCCTCAGAAGGTGACGCCCAGCACGCGGAAGGCGAGATGCAGCAGCATGCCCACGCCGAACGCGAACGGGAACACGAACGCCACCACCCACACGGCGGCGCGCGCGCCGTGCTCGCGCGCGATGACGAGGACGTTGGCCACGCAGGGGACGAACAGGGTCACTACCACCAGGCTCACCACCAGCTGCGGGACGGCGAGCGCGCCCGCGCGGGCGAGGTTGAACAGGCCGGCTGCGCCGTAGTCACGACGCAGGAACCCCACGATGAACGCGGCCGTGGTCTCGCGCGGCAGGCCCAGCCCGTCCTGGACCAGCGGGGCCGCCCAGCGCTCGAGGGCCACGAGGCTCCCGCTGCGGTCCAGCGCGAACAGCACCAGCGTACCGACCGCGAAGAGCGGCAGCACCTCCTTCAGGTACCACTCCAGCCGGGCCACGGTCTTGACCAGGATGTTGGCGACCTGCGGCACGCGGATGGGCGGCAGCTCGAGGATGAAGTCGGAGCGCTCCCCCGGGATCACGCGCGCAGCCGCCCAACCCACGGTGAACATCACCGCCGCGACCACGCCGCCCCACACCGCCACGGCCGCGGGCGGCAGGTAGGCGATCATGCCGAGGATGACGCCGAGCTGCGCCGAGCAGGGCACACCGAGCGCCAGCAGCAGCGTGACCAGCAGGCGGTCCTTGCGCGTCTCGAGGATGCGGGTGGTCAGCGTGGCCATGGTGTCGCAGCCGAGGCCGAGGACCATGGGCAGGACCGCCTTGCCGTTCAGACCCATGGCCTTGAAGGGGCGGTCCATCATGACCGCGAGCCGCGGCAGGTAGCCCGAGTCCTCGAGCAGACCGAAGACCAGGAAGAACGTGAGCACGATCGGCATGACGATGGCGATGCCGTAGCTCAGCGCCATCGTCACCAGCCCGTACTCCCCGACCAGCAGGTCACGGACGAACGGGAAGGGCAGCAGGCCGGCCAGCCGCGTGGCGAACGGATTCACGCCGCGGCCGAACACCACCGACTGCATCCAGTCCACCAGCACTCCGGCGCCGAGCTGACCCACGAACAGGTAGACCACGGCGAGGACGGCGACGAGCAGGAACCAGCCCCACACCGGGTGGAGCGCGAGGCGGCCCAGCGCGTCACCGCGGCTGTGCGGCGGCCGTGCCACCCGGCTCACCACCTGGTCCACGAAGCAGTCGACGCAGCGCATGCGCTGCCGCGTCAGCTCGTAGCTCAGCGGCCCGGCGTAGCGCGCGGCGGTCTCGCTCACGATCGCGGCGACCTCCGCCCGGCGCTCCCCCGCGAAGCGGGCGGCCAGCGCCTCGTCACCGGCCAGGATCATGAGCGCGACCGCACGCCCTTCCGGGAGCCCGGCGGGCACGAGCGGCAGGATGCGCGCGACGGCATCCTCGATCGCCCCGTCGTAGCGGATCCGGTGCACCATCGGGCGCGCTTCGCGCAGGCGGGTCCGCAGGTGGCTCACGCCTTCGCCGCGCACGGCCACCGTCGCCACCACCTCGGCGCCCAGGAGCTGCGCGAGCCGCTCCACGTCCACGGCGAAGCCGCGGCCGCGCGCTTCGTCCATCATGTTCACGTCCAGGACGAAGGGCCGCCCCAGCTCGGCGAGCTGCACGGTGAGCAGGAGGCTGCGGCGCAGGTTGCGGGCGTCGGCCACCTGCACAACGGCGCCACGCGGGTGCCGGAGCAGGATGTCGCGGGTGACGCGCTCCTCGTCCGAGCGCGCGTGGAGCGACTGGATGCCCGGCGTGTCCAGCAGCCGCACGCCGTCGGTGCGGCCCGCGCAGACCTCGACCGTGGTGCCGGGGTAGTTCGAAACCTCCACGTAGCGGCCGGTCAGGGCCCCGAACAGGACGCTCTTGCCCACGTTCGGGTTGCCGACCAGGACGACGGCGTGCTCGCCGTCCCGCGCCGGAGGTCCGCTGGCGTCGCTCATGGTCCCGGGCGCCGGCTCAGAAGGCCTGCGCGGAGCCGAACGAGAAGACGGGCATGCGGCCGCCGTCGCGGGTGGGGCGCACCGGCCACGCCACGTCAAAGCGCATCACCTGCGTGAGCCCGAACTGCGGGAGCCCGACGCGCAGGCCGACACCCGCGTCCTGGAACCAGCCGGTGCCTGCCGCGCCCGGTCCCCAGGCGCGCGCCGCGTCGTAGAACGCCGCGGTGCCCACCTTCACGACCTGCCAGTCGGCCGGGCTCACGATCCAGCGGTCCTCGGCGTTCAGCCGCCACAGCCGCCGCCCGGCCACCGCCTGCACCGGATAGGCGCGCAGGCCGTTCAAGCCTCCGACCACCGCCTGGTAGTCACGCGAGGTGTGGGCGCCCGCCACGCCGTAGGCCGCCAGCACGACAGTGTGGCCGCCGGTCAGCAGGTACGCGCGGGTGTCGGCGCTGGCGAGCAGGTCGAGCAGCTCGGGCCGCAGGCGGGTCGAGAGGCCCGAGCGCACCGAAGCGAAGCCGAGCGGGTGCTCGGTGCCGCCGTCGAAGCGCACGCGCGCGTAGCCCTCGTCGCTGGTGCTGCCCAGGAGCCGGGGTGCGAAGCCCGCTTTCAGCCGCAGCGAGGGTCCGAGGTCGAAGTCCTCGACGCGGTCCATCCGGTTGATGTCCACCAGCTCGAGGTAACGCGGGCGCCACAGCCTGAGCTCCGCGGCGAGCAGGCGCCGGCGGTCGTTCTGCTCGGACCCCGCGAACTCGGGCGCCGCGCCCGCGCTCATGCGGGTGGGGCCGAGGCGCCGGTCGTTGAGCTCGAAGGACCCGGTGAGCCGCGCGATGGTGCCGTCCGCGGCGAGCCGCACCCCGTACGAGACCGAGAACTCCTCGGCCCGCTCGTCCAGGCGCGCGACCTCGTGAGCGTCCTCGTAGAGGTGCGCGACCGCGGTGGCGCGACTCCACGAGACGCCATAGGCGCGCGGCGCGGCCTCGGCGTAGAACGGCAGCCCGACGTCGAGCCGGGCCGACGCGCCCTCCGAGCCCTTACCGGCGTCGAAGTGGAAGCGGCGGCGCGAGCCCGCCACGTTGGGGTCGTCGTAGCCCAGGTGACGCGACACCCCAGCGGCGTCCTCACGGTAGGCCACCGACACCGCCTTGCCGAGCCCCAGCAGGTTGCGCTCGGTGAAGCCCACCGAGCCGGTGCGCGTGCCGCCGCTGGTCTCGAGGTTGATCTCGGGCGCGGTGGTCCACAGGTCGCGGGTCTCCACCGTCACCGCCACCGAGTCGTTCTCGGTCCGCGCCTCGATGCGGCGCGGCACCAGGAAGTCGGGCGCACGCAGGTTGCGCGCGGTCTCGCGTCCGATGCGCTCGCTCCACGGATCGCCCGCCGCGAACAGCAGCTGGCTGCGCACCGTGGAGGGCCGGGTCCGCACGTGCAGGCGGTTCGCGACCCGTTGGAGCGTCGCGAGCCGCGCCGGCGTCTCGGAGTCGAACACGTCGTGCGTCAGGACCTCGACGCGCCGGATGGGCCGCCGCTCGACCGCTCCGGGGCGCGGCGCCACGCGGCGCACGCGCGCCGGCCGCCCGCGTGGCGCCGGGCCCGCGGGCGGCGTCGCGGGCGCCACGGCCGCGGAGTCGGCGCCCGGCGCGGTGTCGGTCGCCACGCGGCGGCCGGCCGACGCGGCGGCCGGCGCCATGACGCCGACCGCCACGGCGAGCGCGCACGCCGCGGCGGCGAAGCCGGCCGCGGAAGACCCGGGCCTAGTGATGTTTCGCTTTGCCCAAGCGCTCACGGCCCAGCTGAGCTTCGCCGGAGAGCGGGAAGCGTTTCACCAGATCCTCCAGCGTCCTCCGCGCCTGCGTGGTCTGCCCGGTCTTCTCCTGGCTGAGCGCCAGCTTGTAGAGCGCCGCGGGGACCTTGTCGCCCTGCGGCCACACCGCTTCGACCTTCGCGTATTCCACGGCGGCGCTGTCGAAGGCGGACTGGGCGAAGAGGCACTCCCCCACGCCGTACTGGGCGTTGTCCGCGAGCTCGGCGCCCGGGAAGCGCTGCACGTACTCGCGGAACCCCTGGAGGGCGAGCGGATAGCGCCCCTGCGTCAGGTCCTGGGCCGCCTGGTCATAGAGCTGGTTCGGATCGGGCCCGGCGGGCGGGGTCGCAGGAGCCGCGACCCGCTGCGCGATCTGCGTGAAGCGCCCCATCACCTCGTCCAGCTTCCCTTCGAGGCGGCTCATCTGCTCGAACAGATCCTGCGTGGTGCTGCCCGCGGTGGCGCGGGTGCTGAGCAGGATGTCGCGCTGCTCCGCGACCTCGCGCCGCGTGTCGGCGAGGGCGCGGTAGGCGACCGAGTCGCGCACGGTCATGGTGTCCACCACCGCGCGCAGGCTGTCGAGTCCCGACTTGAGCAGCATCAGCTGCGGCGCGTAGCAGCCGGACAGCACCCCGGCGGCCAGCAGCAGGGCCAGGGCCGCGAGCCCCGTCGCGCCCCGTGCCGGGCGGGCGGGGGGGCGGCGCCCGCCGCCCGCCCCATCACGCACCCGCGCTCTCATCGGACGACGGGATGCGCGCGCCGGTTCTGCGCCCACGCGGTCTCGTCGTGGCCGTCGGCGAACGGCCGCTCCTTGCCATACGAGATGGTCTGGATGCGCGAGGCACCGATCCCGGCGGCCACCAGGTAGTCGCGCGCGGCCTGCGCGCGCTTCTCCCCCAGCGCCTGGTTGTATTCCACCGTGCCGCGCTCGTCGCAGTGGCCCTCGAGGGTGATGGCGACCTCGGCATGTTCCCGCAGCAGCTTCGCGTCCCCGTCGAGCGCGGCACGAGCGTCGTCGCGCAGCGCGTAGGAGTCGAATTCGAAGAACGCAGGCTGGAAGTCCGACGAGGTCACCTTCGACTCGGACGGGGTCACCGGCGGTGGTGTCGGCGGCGGCACCGGCGTCGGCGTGGTGTCCTGCTGGACTACGGGCGGCGCCGGCGGCGGCACGGGCGGGGCCTCCCTGGCCTTCTTCGCGCATCCCGCGGCGAACGCGCCGACCACGGCCACGACCAGCACGGCGACGAGATATCGAGGGACGACCTTCATGGCTTTCCTCCGCTGTTCGAGTGATTGGGAGTCGAAACCTGCGCCGTCACCAGGCCCGCCAGTCGCGGCGCCCAGGCCGGCGACATCGCCGGCCGGCCGCCGGTGTCGAGCTTGCGCGGAGCGCGGTTGTCCAGGTCCGTCACGTAAAGGGCGAAGCCTCCGTCCCGGTTCGAAGCGAAGACCAGATGCCGGCCGTCCGGAGACCAGTGGGGATTCTCGTTGCTTCCGCCGCCGACCACAAGTCGCGCGTCGCCGCCGTCGGCGCGGCACACGTAGAGGTCGAAGCCCGAGCCGGTGCGGGCCACGAAGGCGATCCGGTCGCCCCGGGGGGACCAGGCCGGGGAGTCGGTGTAGTTCACATCGTAGGTGAGGCGCCGGACGTTGCCTCCGTCGCGCTCCATCACGTAGACCTGCGGGGTCCCGCCGCGGTCGGAGGTGAAGGCGATCTCCCGGCCGGTGGGCGACCAGGATGGCGAGGTATCGATGGCCCGGTTGTCGGTGAGCCGCCGCGGCGAGCCACCCCGGGCGTCGAGCACGTAGATCTCGGAGTTGCCGTCCGCGCTCAAGGTCAGCGCGATCTCCCGGCCGTCGGGCGAATAGGCGGCGCTGGTGTTGTTGCCCGGCCGGCCCGAGACCAGATAGGGCCTGCCGCCCGCGGCCTGCATCACCCACACGCGCGGCCCCCCGCCGCCGCGGTACGAGGTGAAGAGCAGCAGCGACCCGTCGGGCGACCACGAGGGCGAGAGCGCGAGCGACCGGTCGGCGGTGAGGGCGACCGGGTTCGCGCCGTCCGCGTCCATGACGCAGAGTTCCTTGTCCCGCCCCTCCCGCACCACGAACGCGATCCGGGTGCCGGCGATCCCCGGCTCGCCGGTGAACTGGAGCACGACGTCGTCGGCGAACTGGTGGACGATCGCGCGCCACCCGGCGAGCGGCGCCCGGTACTCCTTCGACAGGATCGGGCGCCGCGCCGGGAAGTCACGCACCTCGCCGGTCAGCGTCACCTCGGTCCCCTTCACGGTCCAGCGCCCGCTCACGATCGCCTGCACGTCGAAGGGCTGCTCGCCGCGCCACGCCCGCGTGACCACGAACACCGCCGACTGGTCGAGGTCGCTCGCCAGCACCTCGTCGGCGAGCGTCGAAGGCAGCTTCGGGTTGCGGTCCCCGGCCGCCGCGAGCGGCTCGCAGTGAAGCGGGATCCGGCGCCCGCCGCCGGACACGTCGATGCGCACCTCGGTCTGCGCCGCGGCGGCGGCGGCCCCGAGCGCGAGGGCCAGCAGGGAGAGCAGGAGCCGTCGGGTCATGGCTGCGCGTACTGGAAGCCGAAGTGGACGCCGAGGGCGCCGCCCGGATAGCCGAGCGGCAGCGGCGGGAGCGGGTCGCTGAGCGTGACGGCGCGCAGCGCGGAACGGTCGAAGAACTCGATGCCACTCGCTTCCTCGAGCCGGATGCTGGACAGCCCGCCGTCACGCCCGATGCGGAAGTAGACCGCCGCCCGCACGCGGCGCCCGCCCGGGAGCCCGGCGGGCGCCGCCCACGCCTGCGCCACCTTGTTGCGCACCAGCATGAGGTAATAGGTGAACTCGAAGTCGCGCGCGTCCACCGCGACCTGGCCGGCGAGTCCGGAGTTGCCGATCTGCGCGTAGGGCAGCTGGGGCGCGGGCTCCGGGGCCGGCTCCTGCTCTCGCGGCTTCTCCGGCTTCGCCGGCGGCTGCTTCGGGGGCGCGAGCTTCACACCCTCCTCGTCGGTGGGCTTGAGCTCGGCCGCCTTCAGCGAGGGCCGGGCCGGTTCCGGCGCCGGTCGCGCGGGCGCCTGGAGCGATGCCAGGTCGGTGAGCGAGACCTGGACGACGTCCGGGCCGGGCACGATCACCGGCGCCGAGGCGCGCACCACGAACAGCGCGGCCACGATCGCGACGTGCACCAGCCCGGAGCCGAGCAGCGCGCCCCGCATGCCCTAGCGTCTCCCCGGCGGCGGCGGCTCGGTCACCAGGCCGAGCGCCGAGATCCCCGCCCGGCGCATGCGCGCGATGAGCTCGACCACCAGCCCGTAGGAGACGCCGCGATCGGCCTTGAGGAACACCGGGCGCTGCGACGCGCCCGCGCGCGCCAGCGCGTCCTCGAAGCGCGCCACCGGCACCACCGCGTCCCCCACCGCCACGGTACGGTCGGCGCGCACGCTCACGATCAGGCCCTCGCGCACGTCGAGCCCCCGCGAGGCCACCCTGGGCAGGTCGATCTCGAGCCCGCCCTGCAGGAACGGCGCGGTCACCATGAAGATGATGAGCAGCACCAGCACCACGTCCACCAGCGGCGTCACGTTGATCTCGGCCATCGGCATCCGCCCGGACCCGATTTTCACGGCAGGCGCCCCCCCAGGCGGCGGTCCAGGTACTCGGTGACGAACGCCGCGGTGCCGTTCGTGATGTCGCGCAGCCGCTGGAGCAGGTGGTTGTAACCGACCACGGCCGGGATCGCCGCGGCGAGTCCGGCGATGGTGGCGATGAGCGCCTCGGCGATGCCGGGTGCCACCACCACGAGCGACGCGGAGCCCTGCGCCCCGATGTTCAGGAACGAGCTCATCACGCCCCACACCGTCCCCATCAGGCCGATGAAGGGCGAGACGCTGCCGGCGGTGGCGAGGAACCCCACGTGCCGCTCGAGCCGCGCGGCCTCCTCGCCGGCGGCGCGGTCCATGGCGCGCTGGGTGACCTCGTATCGCATGGCCAGGGACGCGCCGGTCTCGGCCGGGTGCTGGTCGAGCGCCTTCTGGCCGGCCTGGGCGACGCGCGCAAGCATGCTCTGCGGATGCTGCTCCGCGACCAGGCGCAGGTCGGCGCCCGGCGGGATCACGCGGAACGCGGCGAGGAACCCCCGGTCCTCCCGCACGACGCGGGCATAGAGGCGCAGGCGCTCCGCGATCACCGCCCACGAGTAGACGGAGACGGCGAGCAGGACGACCAGGATGAACTTGGCGAAGGGGCCCGAACTGGCCACCAGGGCCGGGACCGTGCCCCGCACCCCGCCCCCGCCGATGAGGATCCAAGCGCCGAGTTCCATCGGCTTCACGCTCCCTGTGAAGTCGGTCCGCGAGCGTCTCCCGGCCGGGGACCGGGCCTCGAGAACGGACTGAAGATGCCTGATTGCAGTGGGTCGGACGCTAGCACACGGTCGCAGGCCCCTCAAGAAAGACCGGCCCCGGAGCGCCTCCGCGCATCGCCCGCATCCTCACGCCGGCCCCGGGCGGCGACCGGACGCGCGGCGCGGCGCGGCCGACTCATGCTCATACGCCCGTCATGCCGATGTCAGGGTCAAATGGCTGCAAAGAACGGCTGCGCGGTTCGTCGTGCCGGCGTCCGAAGGGTTAGAGTCTGGATGCGTGCCCGGCCATCCCCATGGCCCGGCCCCTTCGGAACCGGGAAAGGAAACCTCCGTGAGTCGGCTGGTGCTGGCCATCGTCGTCCTCGTCGTGGTCGTGGGGCTGGGCGCCGGGTGGCAGCTGCTCACCCCGACGGCGGCGAGCCGCGATCAGGCGCCGGCCTTCACCGTACGCACGCTCGACGGCAGGACCCAGCGCCTCTCCGACCTCAGGGGCCGGCCGGTCATGCTCGACTTCTGGGCCACCTGGTGCGCGCCGTGCCGCGCGAGCCTGCCCAACCTGGACGCGATGCAGCGGCGCTACGGAACGCGCGGGCTGATGGTGCTCGGCCTGTCCGTGGACGACGACGGGCCGGTGGCGGTGCGACGCTTCGCCGACCGGCTCGGCGTGCGGTTCCCCATCGCGATGGCCGAGGAGAAGGTGCTGGACGACTACGGCCCGATCCGCACGATCCCCACGACCATCCTGATCAACCGCCGCGGCCAGGTCGTGCGCCGGGTGGTGGGCTACATCGACGAGGAGACGCTGGACGGCTACGTGAAGGAGATCCTGTAGCGGAGATCCGGCGGGGAGGGACGGCGCGGCGGCTTTGCCCCGGCGCCAGACCATGAAGCCACGCGGGCGCCCGCGTGGCTTCGTCGCTTCAGTGGTGCCCGGGGCGAGATTTGAACTCGCACGGGTTTCCCCATACGCCCCTCAAACGTACGTGTCTACCAATTCCACCACCCGGGCACGTCGCGTCACTCCGCTGCGGCTAGCGGCCTCCCGCGGCCGGGGGCGCCTGCTGCCCGCCGCCCGCCGGGGCGGCCGGGGCGGGGATCCCGCCCGCCGGCCCGGTGCGGACCGGGGCGGGCGACGTGGCCGCGGCACTCTTCGCCGCCTTCTGCACCACGCTCTGGGTGGAGGCGGCGCGGTTCGAGGACATCAGGCCCAGCACCACGGAGGTCAGGAAGAACATCCCGGCCAGCACCATGGTCGCCTTGGTGAAGAAGTCGGTGGCGCCACGGCCGCCGAAGACGGTCTGGGCCGAGCCGCCGAAGGCGCCTCCGGCCAGGCCCCCGCCCTTGCCCGACTGCATCAGCACCACGCCGACCAGGGCGAGGCACACCAGCAGATGGAAGACGATCAGACCGACGTACATGGATCCCCCGGACCGGGTGGCCGCAACCGCTCGCACCGCCTCGTCCCGGCAGGCCGGGTGTCGAAGCGGGCGTGGAGACTATCAACCAGCGCCGGGGCCGTCAACCGCCGGGCGGCGCGCCGTCAGGCGCCGGCCGCGGCTGCCGCGATGCGCCAGAACGACGCCGCCTCGAGCGACGCCCCGCCCACCAGCGCCCCGTCCACCTCCGCTTCCGCGAACAGCGCGGGCGCGCCGGCGGGCGTGACGCTGCCACCGTACAGCACGGCGAGGCGCGCGCCGGCGCCCGCGCCCACCACGCGATCGAGCGTGGCGCGCACGATGCGGTGCGCCTCGCGCGCCTGCTCCGGCGTGGCCACGCGCCCGGTGCCAATCGCCCACACCGGCTCGTAGGCGATCACGGTGGCGAGCGCCGGCGACGCCTCGAGCCCGTCGTAGGCCGCGTGGGTCTGGCGCACCACGACCTCGGCCGTGCGCCCTGCCTCGCGTTCGGCCAGGGTCTCGCCCACGCACACGATCGGAGTGAGGCCGTCGCGGAGCGCGGCGCGCAGCTTCCTCGCCACCGTCGCGTCGTCCTCGCCCATCCCGTGCCGGCGCTCGGAGTGCCCGACGATCACGAAGCGGCAGCCGAGCGCGGCCAGCATGGAGCCGGCGATGCCGCCGGTGAAGGCGCCGCCAGGCTCGGGGTGCAGGTCCTGCGCACCGAGGTGGATGGCGCTCCCACGCAGCGCCGCGCCCACCGACTCGAGCGCGGTGAAGGGCGGACACACCGCGATCCCGCAGCCCGGGGCTGCGGCGCCGCCGCCGGTGAGGCCCGCCAGCTCCCTGGCCAGCGCGGCGCCCTCGGCCGCGGTCTTGTTCATCTTCCAGTTGCCGGCCACCAGCCGCGGCCGGCGTGGCCACGGAGCGGTCATGCCCCCTCCGCGTCGTCGAGCGCGGCGACGCCGGGCAGCACCTTGCCCTCGAGGAACTCGAGCGAGGCCCCGCCGCCCGTGGAGAGGTGCGTGAACTTCTCGCCCAGCCCCGCCTGCTGCACGGCGGCCACCGAGTCGCCCCCGCCCACCACGGTGACGCAGCCGCGGCCGCCGGCTTCCGCCAGCGCGCGCGCCACGCCCAGCGTGCCCGCAGCGAACGCCGCGACCTCGAAGATGCCCATCGGCCCGTTCCACACCACCGTCTTCGCGTCCCGCAGCCTCGCTGCGAACAGATCCACGGTCCCCGGCCCGATGTCCACGCCCATCTCGTCCGGGCCCAGCCGGTCGAGCGGCACGGCGTGGCCCGGCGCGCTGCCGTCCGCCGCCGTCGCGGCCACGCAGTCCACCGGCAGCACCAGCTCGACCTGGCGCGCCGCGGCCTGCTCGAGCAGCGACCTGGCCATGTCCACGCGGTCCTCCTCGACCAGCGAGCGCCCGGTCGCCTTCCCCTGCGCGCGCAGGAAGGTGAACATCATGGCGCCGCCCACCAGCAGGCGGTCCACCTTGCCGAGCAGCGCGGTGATGACGTCGATCTTCCCCGAGATCTTGGCGCCGCCCAGCACCGCCACGAACGGGCGCGCCGGCCGGTCCAGCGCGCGGCCCAGGTAGTCGAGCTCCTTCTGCATCAGGAACCCGGCCACGGCGGGCCTGAGGAACCGCGTGATGCCCTCGGTGGAGGCGTGCGCGCGGTGCGCGGTGCCGAACGCGTCGTTCACGTAGAGCTCGCCCAGCGCCGCGAGCCGCCCGGCGAAACCGGCGTCGTTCGCCTCCTCCTCGGGGTGGAAGCGCAGGTTCTCGAGCAGCAGCACCTGACCGTCCTGCAGCCCGCGCGCCGCGCCCTCGGCCTGCGACCCCACGCAGTCCGCCGCGAAGGCCACCGGCTGGCGCAGCAGCCGCTCCAGCCGTGCGGCCACCGGCGCGAGGCTGTTCTTCGCGTCGGGGCCGCCCTTCGGTCGGCCCAGGTGCGACATCAGGATGACCCGCGCGCCCTTCTGGAGCAGGTAGCGGATGGTGGGGATGGCGGCGACGATGCGGGTGTCGTCGGTCACCGCGCCGTCCTTCACCGGCACGTTGAAGTCCACGCGCACCAGTATGTGCTTCCCGGCCGGCTCGATATCTTTGACGCTCCGCTTGCGGTCGCTCATCGGCGCCCCCGTCATGCCATCATGAGCAGCGCGTCCACCACGCGCTGCGAGAAGCCCCACTCGTTGTCGTACCACGAGAACACCTTGACCAGGTTCCCGTCCATGACGCTGGTGGAGAGCGCGTCGAACACGCTGCTGTGCGGATTGCCGATCACGTCGGTGGACACGATGGGGTCGGTGCAGTACTCGAGGATGCCCCGGAGCGGGCCGTCGGCCGCCGCCTTCATCGCCGCGTTGACCTCATCCCGGCTCGTGCTCTTCTTCGTCACGACGACCAGGTCCACCAGCGAGCCGCTCGGGGTCGGCACGCGCACGGCCACGCCGTCGAGCCTGCCCTTGAGCTCGGGCAGCACCTCGCCGATGGCCTTGGCCGCGCCGGTCGAGGTCGGGATCATGCTCATCGCCGCCGCGCGCGCGCGCCGCAGGTCCTTGTGCGGCAGGTCGAGGATCTTCTGGTCGTTGGTGTAGGCGTGGATGGTGGTCATGAAACCGCGCTCGATGCCGAAGCTGTCGGAGAGCACCCGGGCGACCGGCGCCAGGCAGTTCGTGGTGCACGAGCCGATGCTCACCACCGCGTGCTTCGACCGGTCGAACAGCTTGTCGTTCACGCCGATGACGAACATCAGGTCCCCGCCCTTGGCCGGCGCCGAGACCAGCACGTTGCGCGCGCCCGCAGCCAGGTGCTGGGCCGCGCCCGCGCGATCGGTGAACTTGCCGGTGGCCTCGAGCACGACGTCCACCCCCAGCGCCTTCCACGGCAGCCGGGCCGGCTCCTTCTCGCTCAGGACCTGGATGCGCTTTCCCGCCACCTGCAGGCTGCCCTCCACGGCGGGCCCGGCCTTCGGCCAGACGCGGTGCACGGAGTCGTACTTGAGCAGGTGCGCGAGAGTCGGCGCATCGGTGACGTCGTTCACCGCGACGAACTCCAGCGGGGCGCCGCGGTCCACCGCGGCGCGCACGACCAGCCGGCCGATGCGTCCGAAACCGTTGATGCCGATCCGAAGGGCCATGTGGTTCCTCCTCCCTGTCCACGCCGTCCGCGTGAGGTGGACATCCGTCACTCGTTGCGTCCGCTTCAGCCGAAGAACACCTTCGCCGCCTCGTAGAGCTCCGGGGTGACCGGGCGCGGGCCCTGACCGACCACGGCGAGTTCCACGGACGTGATGCACCCGCCCTGCAGGCTCACCATGCGCCCGAACCGCTTCGCGACCGCCAGGTCCACCGCGGCGATGCCCATGCGCGTGCCGAGCAGGCGGTCGAAAGGAGTCGGCGTGCCCCCGCGCTGCACGTATCCCAGCGTCACGGTGCGCGTCTCGATCCGGAGCCGCGACTCGATCTCGCGGGCGAGCAGCTCGCCGACGCCGCCGTAGCGCGGCCGTCCAAACGGATCCACCCGGTGCTGGACCTCGAGGGCCTTCCCGTCCGGATCGGGCACGAACGTCGCCCCCTCGGCCACCACCACGATGCTGAAGTAGCGCCCGCGCGCCAGGCGGTGACGGATGTAGGTGCACACGTCGTGGACGCTGGTGGGGTGCTCCGGCGCCACGACCACGTCGGCGCCGCCGGCGATCCCCGCGCTCACGGCGAGCCACCCGGTGCTGCGGCCCATGACCTCGAGCACGATGACGCGGTCGTGCGACTCGGCCGTGGTGTGGAGCGCGTCCACCGCGCGCACCACGTGCTCGAGCGCCGTGTCGAAGCCGAACGTGCAGTCGGTGCCCGGCACGTCGTTGTCGATGGTCTTGGGGATACCGACGATCGGCAGCCCCTCGGCGTGGAGGCGCGCGGCCGCCGCGAGCGTGCCGTCTCCGCCACACACCAGCAGGCCGTCCAGCTCGTGGAGGCCGAATGCGTCCCGCACCGCCTGCACGCCCCCTTCCTCGCGGAAGGGGTCCACGCGCGAGGTGCCGAGGATGGTCCCGCCACGCGGCAGGATCCCCTTCACGGCGGGGAGGTCGAGCTCGCGGACGCGCGACTTGAGAAGGCCCAGCCAGCCGTCCTCGAAACCCAGCATCTGGTTCTGGTAGGTGCGGACGGTGTGGACCGCGGCGGCGCGGATCACGGCGTTCAGCCCGGGACAGTCGCCTCCACCGGTCAGGATGCCGAGTCGCATGGGAAGGGGCGCTCCTGGCCCCCTGGGGCATGCACGAAGTCCCGGGAACCGTGGGGGTCCGTCAGAGAATCCGCGGCAATATGGCGGAAGGACCCCCGAGGGTCAAGGTGGCGGGCCGGGCGCGGACACGCTACTCGGTGGAGTACCTCAGGCGGTAGTCGCCGATCCCCCGTTCGTCCACGAAGAGGAAGACCATCCGCCGGCGGCGCGTGCGGCCCGCGGCCTTCGGGTCCACGTCGGGCGGCATGCCGATCTCACCCTGGTAGATCCAGAGCTCGAAGGGACGCTGATCGCCCCCCGGTCCCTTCTGGTGCACGTCGCCCAGCGGGCGGTCCTCGGTGGCCGACAGCTCGGCCAGCACGCGGTCGAGCGTCTCGTCGCCGGTCGGCATCACCTGGTGGACGATCTCGCCCGGCTCGCCGTAGCGGATGAAGGCCCGGCCCATGTCCGAGAACATCCCCTTGCCGAGCCCCGCACGCCCCCAGGTGCGGTTGGCGATCTCCACGCGCTTCAGGAACGTCTCCTGCGCCTCGTTCGCGGCGGTCTCGGGGGTCGGGTCGCGCTCCCGCCAGAACTCGCCCAGGAAGCGCTCCTGCTCGCCAGGATGCAGCAGCGCGAAGACCTCCTCGACGTCCGGCGCCAGCAGGAAGTGCACCTCGTCCGCGATATCGCCGGGGTTGCGCTCCCAGGAGAGGCGCTGCCAGGCGATGCTGAAGCGGGCCTTGCGCAGCAGCGCACCCGGGTCCCCCTCCTGCCAGGCCTTGAGCTCGAGATCGTAGCCGCCCGCCGGCTCTTGCGAGACGTCGAAGGCGACGTCTCCGTGCAGCCAGCGCCCGGCCGCCGCGGTGCTCTCGCGCTCCGCGACCACGCGGTCTTCACGGTCGATCACCCGGGCGACCCAGTGCCAGGGACGCTGGTCGGCGGGGCGCGCGCGGGCGGTGAACGTGGCGCGCAGCTCCCCGGCGTAGAGGCCGTAGAGTCGCTCCGGGTTCGGCAGCACGGTCCTCCCGGCGCGCAGGAACGTGCTGGGCGCGCCGCCCGGGTCCTCGGTCCACACGAACTCGAGGTCGGAGAGGTCGCGCCCGGCCTGCGGGCCGGGGACGGTGAGGCTTCCCTCCACGCGGTTCGATTCGGCGACCTGCCGCCCGGCGTAGACGATCCCCCGCTTGCGCGAGAGCGCGTCCTCGACGCGGACCTGGAGCCGATGCAGACCCGGGCGGACGGCGAAGCGGATCGCCACCACCTTGCCGAAACCATCCGCGGAGTCGGCGCGCTCGATGCGGAACCCCTGCGTCTGCTCGGCCGGTCTGCCGCCGGCGCCGCGCAGGCGCGCCGAGACCCGCAGCTCGCCGCGGCCCGACGAGTCCCGCGCGAGCGAGCCGAGCGTGCCGGGCGGGATGCGCACGTAGACCTCCAGCAGCTGGCCGGCGGAGTCGGGAAAGGCCGCCGCGTCCACGGTGAAGCCGACCCGCCCCGGGACGCGCCAGGGGAGCGGTCCCGGCCCGAAGTCGCGGCTGCGCTCGCGGTCCGCGAGCTCAGCGCCGGCCGCGCCGGCCGCGCAGAGCAGCACCAGCGCGCAAGCGAAACGCGCTCCCGCTGGGGAGCGCGTCGCCCGGAGGAACCGGTTCAGCACGTGAGCGTGTCCGTCAGCCCGGGCTACTCATGGCCCGGGCTAGAACTCGAAGCGCAGCGAGAAGCGATGCGCCCCACCCAGGTCCTTCATGTCCGTGAACGCGTAGTCGAGGTTGGCCTGCCCCGCCACCGCCACCGGGAAGTGGAACCCCACGCCGCCCGCGATGCCCTCGGCGTCGTAGTTAATGTTGTAGCCGCCGCGCAGGAACACGTACTTCTTGAACGCGTACTCCGCGCCGACGTTCATCCGCTCCGCGTTGTCCGGCGGATGCGAGAACTCGAACGAGCCGAGGAGCCGCTGGTCGGCCGTCTGCAGCAGGTTCATCGACGTGCCGACTCGGAAGATCGGGATGCGGGCCGAGCGGTCGATGAACTTGATCTGCGAGCCGATCTTCGAGATCGCCATGCCGATCTTCATCCCGAGCGTGCCCACGTCGTAGAGCGTGCCGACATCGAACGCGAACGTCTGCTGGGTGAACTCGGCGAGGCCCTCGCTGACGAGGTTCCCGGTGACGCCGGCGCTGAACTTGTCGGTGAACGACCGCGCGTAGCTGACCCCCGCGGTCATCATCCCGGCGTCGAACGTGCGCCCCGTCCCGATGTTGGGATCGGGCTGGTAGGCCGTGGTCTCCACCATCGGCTGCATCGAAAGGGCGCGCGCGTGCACCCCGAAGGCGCCCGGGATGTGCCTGACATGGAAGACGTAGCCGACCTGGTCGAACGAGAGCTCGGCGGGCCAGTTCGAGTGGTTGAGCGAGATCTCGGACTTGTCGGGATCGATGCGGGCGATCCCCGCGGGATTCCAGAACAGCGCCGTCGCGTCGTCGGCCACGCCGACGAAGGCTCCGCCCATGGCGGCCGCACGCGCACCCACGGCGATCTTGAGGAACTGCCCGTCGAAGGTCCCGACCTTCTCGAAGATGTTGGCTGCGCCGGCCCAGCCGGGGACGAGGATCCCCGCCAGGCCCAGCGCCGCGATGGTCTTTCTCATGTGGTTCCTCCTTCGCTCCCACGCTCAGCAGGCTGCCGAGAAGCCCCCTACCGGATGACGACGAACTTGCCGCGCTGCGTACCCTCGCTCGATTCGACGGTGAACAGATAGATGCCGCTGACGATGTCCTGGCCGTTGCGCGAGATCAGGTTCCAGCGCGCCTGCCCGTCGTCGGGGTTGTCCTGCTGGCGGTTGACCCCCGGGTGCTGCTGGCCCTGTGAATCGGTGACCGGCGCGCGGATGGACTCGTTCACCGGGTCGGTGGACTTGATCTCCGCCACCAGGTCGCCCGACACCGTGAAGATCTTGATGGTCCACTTCCCGCGCGACAGCCCCAGGAAGTCGATGTGCGTCCCGGTCGGATCGGTCCCGTTCGGCGTCAGGTCCCACGCCGAGGGGCGGTCCACGATCCGGCGGAAACCCCGGTACGGGTTCGGCACCACCCACACCCGCCGTCCCGTCCGCGTCCCCAGCTGCGGCGTCACCCCCTCCGCCTCGACCGCCGATCGCCGCCCCGACAGCTCCAGCTTCGTGGTTCGGAACCCGGTCGAATCGAACGCCGTCACCGAGTAGAAGTACACGAACCCGTTCTTCACCTCGCGGTCCACCAGCCGGAAGCGCCCCACCGGATAGCGGATGCGCGCCTCCCTGTTGAATACGTTCTGGCAGTCATCGCGCCCGTTGATGCAGGCCACCTCCGCCACGCACGCCGGATCCCCAACGCAGTGCACCGAGGTGTCGGGCTTGATCACCATACCGCTCTGCCGATCCCACAGGTCCCCCAGGTCCAGGCAGAGCTCCACCGTCGCGGTGTCCACGCAGCCGTTCTGGCAGTGCGCCGAACCTGCCGGGTAGTTGTAGTTCGGCACGAAGATCCGCGGGCACACCTTCACCGACTCATCCGGCGCCAACTGCTGCCAGGTGTAGTTGCGCGGGATCAGATCGTTGGTGATGGCGTCCCGGTAGGAGAACTGGCGGAACTCGCCGATCAGCGACCAGTCGTCGTCGCTCGGCCCCGCTGAGCCCACCGGCCGCATCCAGTTCGCCGCCTTCCACACCCGGTAGCCCCGGAAATCGAACCACCCCGACTTCGGGTCGGCCGAGGTCTCCGACAGGTTGTCCCACGCCAGCGTCACCTGGTCGTCCCCCGCCGCCACCACCCGGCGGTCCGGGTTGTCGCTGTAGTTGTAGCTGGTCCCCACGTTCAGGTTCGGGCTCGGCGGCGGCGCATCGGCGTTCCACGTGCGGTGGAACATCCCGCGCCCCGCCCGGCTGTCGTAGGCGCCGGTGCAGTAGTCGCAGTCGAAATCGAACCAGTCCGGCTCCGGCTGCGTCGAGGTCACCGTGCGCACGAACTCGTCGTGGCAGTCCTGCGCCGTGATCGCCCCCTCGCCCGCCTTGGGCTTGAGCGGAGTCTCGCGCCCGTGTCCGTTGGTCAGGAGCGGCCAGTCCGGCCGGTCCTCGTAGACCCCCTCCCGCGCCACCTGCACCGCGTAGGCGTTGTCCAGCGACGGGTACTTCGCGAACAGCGCCGCGGCGCCGCCCTGCAGGGTCCCCGCCACGAACTGCTGGTAGTCGGCGGCGTACTGGATCGCCGTGCGCCGGTCGCCCCGCGCTACGGCGAAGGCGATCGTCGCCTGGACGCTGCCGCCGTTCGGGACGTTCAGCCACGGACCGCATGACCACCACTCCACGTAGTCGCCCTTCTGGTCGCCGGGGGGCTGGTCGATCAGGCCCGTCTCCTCGCTGATGCCGTTGGGCTCCGTGCCCGTCATGAGCTCGAAGCGCTGCTGGTCGATGTTCGGCCGTCCGCCCTGGGTGTACGGCGTGCCGCCCACGTAGGAGCGGAACGCCGTGAAGCCCACCCGCGACGGCCCGGTGAGCCCCAGCGGGTCCAGCGTGTGGTCCACCAGCAGGAAGGTCGGGAGGCCCGGGGTCTTGCCCTCGTCGCCGTCGTCGTCCACGATCGAGAAGGCGTTCACGCGGACCTTGAAGCGCGGGCACAGCGCGGAATCGGGCGAGAACCCCCGGGGGACGTTCTCCGCGCGCATGGTCGAGTCCTGCATCCGCTTGTCGGTCGCCGTCGTCAGGTGGATGAACTCGCCACTCGGGAAGCCCGCCAGGTCCACGTCCTCCGAGTAGTAGTTGGACTTCTCCACGGGGCCGCTGTCCATGTCCACCAGACCGCCCACCACCATGCTGTCCAGCGTGTGGCCGGAGCGGTTGAACACCGTCCACTCCACCACGTTGAAATCGGTGAACCCGGGGATCGAGTACGCCCACGCCAGCTGGCGCACCTCCAGCCCCAGCGGCACGTGCTTCTCGTTGAACGTCGCGTTGATCGCCTGCGGCGTGTCGTCGCGGATCACGCACGAGAACATCTGCTGGCCGATGGCCGCGTAGTCCTCATCGATCTTCCCGTCCCCGTCGTTGTCGCGCCCGTCCAGGAAGTCCTCGTCGATGCGCGGCTCCCCGGTGATCGGGTCCTGGTCGCCGTCGTCGTTCGAGAACCGGGTGCCGTTGATGATGCCGTCGTAGGCCCGGTAGACCCGGTCCTCCCGGTCCAGCGAGGGCGGGCGCCACTCCGAGAAATAGCTCACGCGGCGCACCGCGTTCGGATCGGTCGCCTGCGGGTTCACGCCGCCCACGGCGAGCACGATGGCGTTGAGGTACTCGATACCGGAGGCCCCCGGCCATTGGCCCGACGGGTCGCTCGACACGCTCGTGAAAGGGTTGCCCACCACACTGTAGTTAGTAACCTTCATGTAGATGTTGCCGACGTTCAGGTACCAGCCGTTCTCGAAGATGTTCGGGATATCCGCGGGCCGGGCCTTCCCCTCGCCCACCTTCGGGAAGTACTCCGGGTAGGCGGCCTTGAACTCCGCATCGGTCGTCCCGTCGAGCGCGCCCTTCTTGAGCACGCCGCGACTCTCCTCCTCCTGGGCCAGCGCCGGTGCCGCCGCGGCAAGAAGCAGCGCGGCGGCCAGCAGCCTGCGCAACCTGCCATCCCAACCTGAAGGTCTCATGCTCCCTCGCTGTCCGGTCGCTGGTTAGAAGGTGATGCTCAGGCCGAGACGGACGTTGCGCTGCTCCTCCAAGACCCGCGGATCGCGCACCGGCACCCAGTCGAGGATGTTGTCCCCGTTGACGTCCTGCAGGTAGGCGCCGCCTGCGCGCCCGGTCTCGGTGTAGTAGATCGTGTAGTCGTCGCCCGCCGTGTTGATGTACGGGTTCGGGAATCCGCCCTGCGTCAGGCTCGAGATGTTCTTCGAGTTCAGGACGTTGCGGGCGTCGAAGAACACGGTCACGTTCTGACCCCACACCCTGTAATACTTGTCCCCGTCGAGGGTGAGCCGCGCGCTCGAGGGCAGCCGGCGCGAGTTGTTGAGCACGGGGTCGGGACGGCGGTCGTTGCGGAAGCTCGGCGTGAACGGGAAGCCCGAGCCGTAGAGCCACAGCACGCGGAAACCCCACTTGCCCGGGTCGCGCACCACCGCCTGGACCGACAGGGTGTGGCGCTGGTCCCAGTCGAGCGCCTGCTCCGAGATCGGCAGGTACAGCCGGCCGCCGTTGAAGAACTGGAGCGCCTGGTTCGGGTCGGAGGCCACGCCGGTCGCCAGCGAGAAGGTGTAGTTGATCTCGGCCGAGAACTTGTGGCTGAAGCTCTTGATGAAGCTGGCCTCGAAGCCGCGGGAGCTGGCGTAGTCGCCGTTGTAGTAGACGTTGACCAGGTTGCCGAACTCGTCGCGCTCCTGACGCACCGTGATCAGGCCGTAGATGTCCTTGAAGAACACCGAGAACTGGCCGGAGAGGTCACGCGAGAACAGGTGCTGCACACCGGCCTGGTAGGCGATGTTGGTCTCCGGCTCGAGGTCCGGGTTGCCGCGCACCGCCACGCTGGTCGAGACGCCCCGGTTCTCGAACACGTAGTTGCGCGCCGGGGTCTGATAGGTCCAGCCGTAGTGGAAGGAGAGCACGTCCTTGTCGGAGATGGGGTAGGCGATCCCGAGCCGCGGGCTGAACTGCTCCTTGTAGCGCTTGCCGCTCCGCAGATCCTTGTCCGCGACCTGCTCGCCCGGCGTGAACACGTCGTAGCGCACGCCGGCGTTGAGCACCAGGCCCTCGTACTCCCAGCGGTCCTGGACGTAGGCCGCGCCCTCCGGGTTGTAGTTGACGAAGTCGGAGCGCGAGCCACCCGGCAGCCCGTTGGTCTCCGAGTTCGGCAGCGTCAGCGACAGGTTCCGCACCCGGTTGTACTTGGTCTCGAGGCCGGTCTTCAACGTGTGCTGCTTCCAGTGCCGGGTCGAGAAGTCGCTCTTCATCGTCCAGGTGGTCTGGTTGCGCCTGAAGTAGGTCGGGTAGTCGCCGTGGGTCGCGAAGTAGGGGTTGTTCTCGGTGCCGAACTGGGTGTTGCCGCTCCAGTAGAACGGACTCTGGATCCAGTACTCCCACGGCTGCTTGCGGCCGATCGAGAACAGCGTGCGGAAGTTCAGCGCCGAGACACGCGTGGACCACACGGACTTGTCGGAGAGCTGGTCGGTCCACACCACGGTCTCCTGGTTGAAGCGGTCGTCGAGCGTCGGCACGTGATCCGGCAGGTTCACCGGCTGGTAGGTCGAGTCCACCTTCGTGTAGTTCCAGCCGCCGTAGCGGGGCTGGTAGGCGTCCGGTTGTCCCGCCACTCTCACGGTGTCGTAGGTCACCTGCACGAACCCCTGGCGGCTCCACATGTGGTTGTACGGGGTGCTGATCGTGCGGTTATTGATGGTCTCGAAGGTGACCTTGTTCTTCGGGTTCACCCGGTAGGCGAGCTTGAAGTTCGTGTTGATCAGGTTGCTCTGCCGGTTGCCGAGCTGGATGAAGTCCACGAGCGTGCGCCTGGGCTTCGTGAGCGTGCTCTTCAGGTACGTGTCCGAGAAGCTGCCCTCGTAGGTCGCGAAGTAGGTCAGGTTCTTGACGGGCGTGGGCCCGCCGAACCCGAACGTGAAGCGGTCGTAGTTGTCGAAGGTCTTGGTGGGGTCGCCGTAGCGGTCGGTGTCCCAGCGCACCTCGCCGCCGAAGCGGTCGGTGCCTTCCTTGGTGCTCACGCTCACCACGCCGGAGAGCGCGTTGCCGTACTCGGCGTCGAAGCCGCCCGAGAGCACGTCGGTGCCGGCGACCGCGAGGGTCGCGATGTTGGCGCCGCGGCCGAACAGCGGGTCCGAGACCTCCACGCCGTCGAACTGGAACTTGACTTCGCCGCCGCGGCCGCCCCGGAAGTGCAGCTCACCGCCCTGCGCCACGATGCCGGCCTTCACCGCCACCGCCTCGCGCAGGTTGTCCACCGGGATCTCTTTCAGTTTCTCGGCGGTGAAGCTCTGCTTGGTGGTCGAGGACTTGGTGTCGATGCGCTTCTCCGCGCGCACCTCGATCTCCTCGATCTGCTTCACCACCTTCGACTCGCCGAAGTTGAAGTTGGCGACCGAGGTGGCGCCGGCGTTCACCTGCACCGACTGGACCTGGGCGTCGTAGCCGATCGCCATCACCTTGATCTGCGCGGTGCCGATCGGGACGCCGACCAGCACGAAGTTGCCGTTCTCGTCGCTCTGCGTGCCCTGCTTGGTCCCGAGCACGATCACGTTGGCATAGGCGATGGGCTCCTTGCCCTTCTCGGTGATCGTGCCGGTGACGCGACCGGAGCCGGCCGCGATCGGGGCAGCGGGCCGCGTCGCAGCGGCCGGGGTCGCGGGCTTCGACGCGGCCGGCTTCGGAGCCGGTGCCGCGCTCTTCGGGGGTGGCGGCGCCGTCTGCTGCGCGAATGCGGGGGCGACCATGGACAGCCCCAGCGCGAGCGCCAGGACCGCCACAACCAAACGCCTGCCATCAGCGAACATGCGTCTCGACCTCACCACGATGGAGGAACCAGGTCGCACGGGCGAAATGAATGACCCACGATGCCAAGCCATGCATCCAGTGTCAACGCCTTTCCCGGTGTCTGAAGCGCTCGCGTACCGGGCGCGACGACTGCGCACGCGCGGTCGTCATCGGACACACGGAGCATCCGACGGCCGGAACGCGGGTCGGTGAAGCGAGGGTTGGCGGGTTCGCCACGGAGAGGCACCGGCGGGAACACACTTGGACGGCGGTGCCGCACGCCCAGTCGGGCGTCACTATCACGCCATCCCCTCCAACTGTCAACGATTCTTTTTGTCGTGCGCCCGCGGCCCGTGGCCCGGGCGCCCCGGCGGACCGGGACCTCCGCGCTCAGAACGTCCAGCGGAGCTGCCCGGCGAGCTGCTGGCGGCTCGAGCGGGGACGGTCGGGGTCGCCGTAGTCCGCCTGCTGCCACTCGACCACATAGCCCGACTCGAAGCTCCACGCCGACCCCGCCGGACCGATTCCCAGGCCCAGCGTCAGCCCGTTGCCGAGGAACTCGTTCTGCCTGGTCAGCAGGTCGCGGTCGTCCCAGCGGTGGAGGTAGCCGACGCGGCCGGAAAGCACCGGTGTGCACGCATACTCGAGCCCGGTCCGGATGTCCCAGCCCGACTGCACCGGCCCGTGTCCGCCCACGACCTGATCGAGCACGCCGTGGCGGCGATGGAACTCCGCGCCCCAGGTGCCGCGCCCGCCCAGGAGGCGCCACGCCAGCCCGCCGCCCGCCTCCCACGACCGCTCATCGGAGCGGTTGTAGACCACGCTGTCGGAGAGCGCGAGCGAGTCGGTGTTCGAGCGGTAGAAGACCCGGTTGCGGAACGCGTTGAACGAGGTCGGGTCGCCGGCCGCCGGCGGGGTGATCGTGATGCGGCGGAACCCGGTGTTGAAGCCCGCGCCCAGCTCGAGCGGCCCGTGCACCCAGCGCACGCGGGAACGCAGGGCGCTGCCGGTCTCCTCGCGCTCGAGCAGCTTGCCACGGCCGGTCAGCGGATCCTGCCCGATGCCGGCCGAGATGCTGAAGGCCCAGCGCTGCTCCGAACTGGACCGCCAGCCGCGGCCATCCACACCCCACTCGATCTCCCTGCCGATGCGACCGATCAACGTGGCCTGCCCGGTGCCGTACGGCCGCTTCTCGGAGACCTCGGAGGCGTGGCGCGGGTCCTCGTTGGTGCCGGCGATGTCGCTGCCGGAACGGTCCACGCCAACCGCCGCGGTCAGCCAGCGGTTCACGTAGGCCGACAGCGCGACGCCGGCGCCGAGCGAGCGCACGTCGTAGTCGGTGGGTCGGAAGAAGTCGGGCGGATCCAGCTCCATGCCGTCGCGGCCCAGGTACTCGCCCGCGCCATTGCGCACCAGGGTCAGGTAGCGGTCCGCGGTGCTCTCGCCCGAGTAGAGCAGGCGCAGCGCGTAGCTCCAGCGGCCCGAAGCGTACGGGAGGTGCCCGGTGAGCACCGGCATCGCGCGCGGCATGCCGAGCTGGCTGCGCCGCTCGGTGTCGTCGCTGTAGAGCTGGTCGGAGCGCAGCGAGGCGAAGTCGCCCACCACTCCGTAGGCGGTGTTCCCCGAGGTGCGGCGCCAGCCCTCGAACCCGAACCGCGTGGCGCGCGCCGCCAGGTCCTGGCGCTCAAGCAGCGCGGCGCCGGCGCGCAGGTCGCGCACTCCCGACGCCGAGCCCGTCAGGGGACGCAGCTCGAAGGTGGAAGTGGACTCGGCCTCGGCGATGCCCGTCGGGTTGCCGGCGAAATCCCACATCCGGATCCGGTTGTGCGGGTCGTTGCCGACGTAGGTGAGGCGCCCCATGCCGACCAGACGCGGGCTGCGCGCGAGCGGGTCCGGCGACAGGTCCAGCGAGCGGAGTGCCGCTTCGTAGAACTGGGCCGAGGCCGGAGCCGCCATGACCGCGAGGATCAGGGCACTGATGACGAGCGCGCTCAACCGAACCCTGCGCCTGGGGCTCATGCCGACTCCTTTCCGGCTGGTCCTACTGGATGGCCGACGGCCGTGCGGAGGAACAGGCTCCCGCCCGCCGACGGGAATGCGCGCGGTCAACGAGGTGCGCATGCACGGAGCGGCGATACTAGGGAGGCGTCAGGGGGGTGTCAACCGATAAGTCGGCGGGGGCGCCGACGGGCGCAACCTTCTTCCGAATCACGCGGCGCGGGCGCACCAGAAGGTGTCCCAGATTCCGATGCTTCGGTACCCAGCGTCTCGCCGCATTCACAGCGACCGCTCACTCTCCGCCGCTCCCTGCGCGCGGTCCACGTCGGCGGTCTGCCCCTGCTCGACCACCTGCTCCCACACCGCCCCCCCAGTTCCACCGCCAGCCGCCGCACCTCTTCCGAGAAGCCGGCCCGTGATGTTCCTCCCGCGACCGCTGTCCTAGCGATCGTTCTTGACCTCCCAGGAGAACAGCTCATCTGCTGCCGCCCGCCAAGCCCTTTCGGCGGGCCTCAGGCTCACTCAAGATTGGGAAGAAGCTGCGCCCTCTCAAAGTCGTTGACAGGTTCCGGGTCGTGAAGTAGGTTTCCCTTACGACTTCCGGCTGGACACCGCGACTTCAATTACTGGGCACGCGCTGAGCGGATCGATGCCGAGTCAATGCCATTCTTCGTTGAAATATGACGGCTCCTCAAGTCAGGCGGCGGCCTGACGCTTCGTGATCCCCATCTCGCGCTGCAGTGCCACGCGCAGCAGCGGCAGATGCTTCATCCCCCGAACGCGCCGCAGCCGCGG
>JACRPT010000141.1 GCA_016223045.1 Candidatus Eiseniibacteriota bacterium | reverse complement strand
CCATCTGGTCGGGGTGCACCTTGCGCTTCGCCGCCTCGAGCACGCTCTGCGCGTCCACCGCCTCCAGCCCCTGCTGGTAGCGCTGCAGGAAGTCCTGCGGGTAGCCCACGATCTCGTAGTACGCGGCGCGGAACAGCACGGACGAGGGCTGCTCGAAGTTGAACACGAAGGTGTTCTGCACCGACTCCTTCGCGGTCTTGAGTTCTTCGGCGGTGAACGGCGCCTCGGTGACCTTCCTCACCTCTTCGCGCACCAGGCGCAGCGCGGTCATGGTGGACTCGCTCTTGGTGAGCGAGTAGGCGAGGAACAGCCCGGGCCGCTCGTAGCCCTCGCCCGCGGCGGCGCCGGTGGCGTAGGCGAGCCCGCGCTTGGAGCGGATCTCGTTCACCATCCGCGACTGGAACCCGCCGCCCAGCGCCATCTGCAGCACGTCCATGGACGGGTAGTCGGGATCGTCGGCGCGGAAGCCCGGGTGGGTGACGATGATGCCGGACTGGGTCACGTCCTCCTTGGGCGCGAACACCAGCCGCGAGGGCCGGTTCTCCGGCAGCGGCGGCGGCGTGGGGAGCGCGACCTTGCGGCCCTGCCACGCGCCGAACCTGGCGGCCAGCAGCTTCTTCATCTCGGCCGACTTGAAGTCGCCGTACACCGCCAGCACCACGCGGCTCGGCTCCCAGGCCTGGCCGTGGAGCGCGACGCAATCCTCGCGCGTCACCGCTTCGACCGTGGCGTACTCGGGCCGCGGCGCGTAGGGACTGCCCTCGCCGTAGACCGCCTCCTGGGCCACGCGGATCAGCAGCGGGATCATCTCGTCGTTGCGGCCCGCGATCTCGCGCCTCAGCTCGACCTTGGCCAGCTCGATCTTGTCCTCGGGGAAGGCCGGCTTCTGCAGGACCTCGGCGAACAGGCTCACCACCTCGTCGGTGTTGTCGCTGAGGCAGCGGAATCCGGCGTTCGCCTGGTCAATGCCGAGGCTGCTGCTGACCGAGGCGCCGATCGCGGCCAGCCGGTCGTCGAGCCAGTCGCCGGAGTGGGCGGCCGAGCCGCCCGAGCGGATCACCCTGCCGGTGATGCGGCCCATGCCGATCTTGTCCCTGGGGAACCAGACCGGCGAAGTCCTGACGTAGGCCGTGCCCTGCACCACCGGCAGCTCGTGGTCCTCGAGCAGGTACACCGCGATGCCGTTGGGCAGCACGAAGCGTTCCGGCTTGATCGCCGGGATGCGGTGCATCGGCGGCGTCACCAGCTTGGAGGGGTCGTACTTCGAGTCGTCCTGTGCCAGCACGGGCCGGGCGGCGGCCAGCAGCAGCGCCGCGAGCGCAGCCCTGAGCGCGAAGCGTGCGGTCGTCATGTCAGCGCCCTCCCTGGTTGGAGGCCGTCTTGGGATTCACGATCAGCCCGACCGTGCGGTTGCTGCGCACCAGCGCGCGCTTCATCGCCGCCATCAGATCGTCGGGCGTGAGCGACTGCACCCGCTCCTGCTCGCGGAAGAACTCGCGCCAGTCGCCATAGAGGATCTGCGCCTGCGCCAGCTCGCCGGAGAGGCTCGAGTTGCTCTCGGCCGCGCCGATCTTCTGCGCCTTCACGCGCACCTTGTAGCCGGCCAGCTCCTCGGCGGTCAGCGGCTGCATCGTCGCCACCGAGTCGAGCACGCCGTAGACCGCCTGCTCGACCTTCTCCGGGTCCTGGCCCGCCGCCGGCACCACGAACACGCCCATCTGGTTCGGGTACTTCTCGCCGGGGAAGCCGGTGAACACCTGGAGCTGGGTGGCGATCTTCCGCTCCTTCACCAGCGTCTTGTTGAGCCGCGCCCAGTTGCCGCCGCCCAGCAGGTCGGCGAGCGCCTTGTAGGCGGCGTAGGTGGGATCGCTCGCGGCCGGGATGTGCCAGCCGATGAAGACGATGGGCTGCGCCTGGTCCTCGAGGATCACGCGGCGCTCGGCCTTCTGCTCCGGCTCGACCGTGGCGAGGGGCGGCGGGATCGGCGCGTCCGAGATCTCGCCGAAGTACTTCTCGGCCACGTTCTGCACCTCGGCGGCCGTCACGTCGCCGACCACGGCGCAGGTCATGTTCTTCGCCACGTAGTTGCGGCGGAAGTACTCCTCGCCCTGCGTCATGCTGAAGCTCTTGAGGTCGGACGGGTGCCCGATGCCGCCGAAGCCGTAGGGATGGGCGACGTACGAGGCGTGGATGAACTCGTCCACCAGGCGTCCGACCGGCGAGGACTCGGTGCGCATGCGGCGCTCCTCGTAGACCACGTCGCGCTCCTTGTAGAACTCACGGAACACCGGGCGCGCCAGCATGCCGCCTTCCATCAGCGCCCACAGCTCGAGCCGGTTCGAGGGGATCGAGTAGAAGTAGGCGGTGATGTCGTCGGCGGTGAACGCGTTCATGTTCTGCGCGCCCGCGCCCTCGAGCACGACCGAGAACTGGTTCGAGACCACGTGCCGGTAGGCGGCCTGCTGCGCGTCGTCGAAAGCCTTCTCGAGCGCCTTGAGCCTGGTCGAGTCGGCGCGCGCGCCCTGCTGGCGCTCGGCCAGCAGCGCGGCCCACGCCTGCTCGGTGGCGACGAGCGCCGGCTTCTCCGCCTTCCAGTCCTTCGTGCCCACCACGGTGGTGCCCTTGAAGGCCATGTGCTCCATCATGTGGGCGATCCCGGTGGTGCCCAGGCCGTCGTTCGAGGAGCCCGAATTCACCACGATCTGGAAGCTGAACACCGGTGCCTCGTGGCGCTCGACCACCAGGAACCTGAGACCGTTCGCGAGCGTGAACTCCTTCACCTGCTTCTCGAGGTTCTCGAGGCCGGTCCTGACCGGCGCGGCCTTGTGCGGCGCCACCTTCGCGGCGGCGGCGAGCGCCGTGCCGGCAGAGACCAGCAGCGCGACCGTGGCGGCGGTGAGGAGCCTCGCACCCGCCGTGCGGCGGGCGTGCGACTCGTGTTGACTGCGCATGCTTCCTCCCTGAGGACGAGGACGAAGACGTGGGGGCCGGAACAAACGCCGGGGACTATCGCACAGGGGCGGGCGCGCCTCAATCGCCCCGCGCACGCGGCCCGCGCGCTCGCGAGCCACGCCCGTGGGGCGCGGCCCCCGAACCCGCGAAGCCGGCCCCGTGCGGGACCGGCTCCGCGCTCGTGCAGCCCGTGGACGCGCGCTTCCTACGCGTCGCGCGCCAGCAGCCTCGCCTTCCCGGTGCGCTCCCAGGTGAAGCTCGGCTCGGTGCGGCCGAAGTGGCCGTAGGCCGCGGTCAGGCGGTAGATCGGCCGGCGCAGGTTGAGCGCCTTGATGAGCGCCAGCGGCCTCAGGTCGAAGTGCCGGCGGACCAGCCGCGTCAGCTTCTCCTCGCTTACCCGGCCGGTGCCCTTCGAGTCCACCATGATGCTCACCGGCTCGGGCACGCCGATGGCGTAGGCGATCTGCACCTCGCAGCGGTCCACCAGCCCGCTCGCCACCAGGTTCTTGGCCACCCAGCGCGCGCCGTAGCAGGCCGAGCGGTCCACCTTGCTGGGGTCCTTGCCCGAGAGCGCGCCGCCGCCGTGGCTGCCCACGCCGCCGTAGGTGTCCACGATGATCTTGCGGCCGGTCAACCCGGTGTCGGCCATCGGGCCGCCCTTGACGAACTGCCCGGTCGGGTTGATGTGGAACTTGATCGGCTTGTCGCGCTTGATGAGACGCTTCGGCAGGATCGGCAGGACGACATGCCGGATGATGTCGCGCTCGATCTGCGCGTGCTTCACCTTCGCGTCGTGCTGGGAGGAGACCACCACGGTATCAATGCGCACCGGGTTGCGGTCCTCGTCGTATTCGATGGTGACCTGCGACTTGCCGTCCGGGCGCAGGTACGGCAGCTTGCCGCTGCGGCGCAACTGCGAGAGCCGCCGCGTGATCTTGTGCGCGAGCATGATCGGCATCGGCATCAGCTCCGGGGTCTCGCGGCAGGCGAAGCCGAACATCAGGCCCTGGTCGCCGGCCCCGCCCTTGTCCACGCCCATCGCGATGTCGGGCGACTGGTCATCAATGGCGGTGATCACCGAGCAGGTGTGGCAGTCGAAGCCGTAGTCGGCGTCGTCGTAGCCGATCTCCCCGATCACCCGGCGCACCAGCGTCGGGATGTCCACGTAGCCGTGGCTGGTGATCTCGCCGGCCACGAAGGCCAGGCCGGTGGTGACCAGCGTCTCGCACGCGACGCGGCTCTGCTTGTCCTGCGCGATCAGCTCGTCCAGGACGGAGTCGGAGATCTGGTCGGCGATCTTGTCGGGATGTCCCTCGGTGACGGACTCGGAGCTGAACAGGTGACGCGAACCCATGAACGTTCTCCAGGATGTTGGGGTCGGCTGTGCGCCCGGCGCCACCAGGCAGCCGGGGATCGTGATGACGACTAGGTGAAGAACACCTCGCTCGAATCGCCGACATTGACGCGGCGGAAGCCGCCGCGCACCACGGCGTTCTCGCCCACCACCGAGCTCTCGAGCATGATGTCCTCGACCGTGGCGCGCTCGTTGACGATCGAGTCGCGCACCACGGAGTTGCGCAGGAGAGCCCCCGCCGCCACCGAGACGTGGGGCCCCAGGATGCAGTTCTCGACGGTGGCGCCGGCGGCCACCAGCACCGGATCGTGCACCACCGATCCGGGAATCTGCACCGGCTGCGCCCGTTTGTCGAGCAGCACCCGGTTGGTCTCGAGCAGGGTCTCGGTCTTGCCGCAGTCGTACCAGCCCTGCACCGGGAACGTCGTGATGACCGCCCCGTTCGCGACCAGCAGCTGCATGGCGTCGGTGAGCTGGAACTCTCCCCGGGTGCGGATGTCCTTGCGCTGGATCTCGGCGAGCGCCTCGAACAGCGGGCGGCCGCGCGTGAAGTAGTAGATCCCGGTGATGGCCAGGTTCGAGGTGGGCTCTTCGGGCTTCTCGACCATGCGGGTCACCCGGCCCTGCCCGTCGGCCTCGACGATGCCGAAGCGGCGCGGGTCCGCAACCGCCTTGACCCCGATCGAGTCCTGCCCGCCCGCCAGCACGCCCTCGAGGTCCGCCTCGAAGATGGTGTCGCCGAGGATGATCAGGACGGACCGGTCGCCGGCGAAGGGCTCGGCGAGCGAGACGGCGTGGCCCAGGCCCAGCCGCTCGGGCTGCTCGACGTAGTCCACGTGCAGGTTGCGATAGTGCCCGTCCACGTACTCGCGCACCAGCTCGCCCATGTAGCCCACGATCAGCACGGCGCGCGAGATCCCGAGCGCCGGCAGGTCGTCGAGGATGTGCGCGAGGATGGGCTTGCCGGCGACGTGCAGCAGCACCTTGGGCAAGGTGTGCGTGTGCGGCCTGAGCCGCGTGCCGACGCCGGCGACCGGGATGATGGCGATGGTGTCTCGGGTCACGCGGGCTCCCCCGGCGTCGCGAGACGCCGCTTGAACTCGTCGATGCTGGGGATCGGCGTGGGGTCCGCCCCGCCCAGCAGCGCCAGGTAGAGGCTCAGGTAGTCACCGAACTGCACCAGCGAGGCCAGGCGCGCGATGCGTCCCTCCCCGCGCGATTCCCATTCGAACACCGGCGCGCCCTGCCGCCGCGCGTACTCCGCGGTCAGGTCGAGGCGCCTGGCCACCGCGGGCGCGTCCTCGGCGTCGCGCAGCACCAGCACCGCGAGCATCTCGTGCAGCGCCCCCGGGCGCTCCCAGCCCACGATCTCGTTGTGGTCGAGCTCGGGCACCGCCGCCGAATGGCCGGGCAGCTTAGCATTTTCGTTGAGCTGCTGCCGCACCCGCAGGGCAACCGGGGCGATGCGCTCGGTGCCCGAGTAGACCAGCACCAGCTTCCCATGGAGCGCGCGCGCCAGCCGCTTGGCCGGGTTGCGCTCCTCGGGCGCGCCGGGCGATAGCTCGCCGTCGAGCGAGCGCAGCAGTGCGGCGGCCTCGCGCCACAGCGGCACGGGATCGTCGGACCAGCCCAGCGCGTGGATCAGCGCGGTGAGCGCCACCCAGGAGGAGAACAGCGCGGCGCGCGGCTGCGCGCCGCCGGGCAGCAGGTGCACGCCCACGCCGTCGCGGGCGCACAGGCGGCCGAGCATCCCGCCGCTGGTCATGGCCAGCCGGGGGATGCCGCGCGCGCCGGCCTCGCGGTAGAGCGCCAGCGTCTCCTCGGTGCCGCCGGAGTACGACGAGAGCAGCGCCAGCGCGTCCTTCCCCACCCACGCCGGCCAGCGGTAGGCGCGCACCACAACGAGCGGGCGCGGCATGCGGTCGCCGT
>JACRPT010000138.1 GCA_016223045.1 Candidatus Eiseniibacteriota bacterium | reverse complement strand
AGCACCGCCCTCCGGTGTCCACTGGTGACCGGACCACTCGAGTCGGGTGGCAGCGATTCCTTGCTATGAATCCGGGGCTTCGGCGTGTGTTCCAGTGACTTGCCCGCGAGCGTCCCGTTTGGGCTTCTGCCCGGCAGCCCATCGCTGAAGGGGTACCCCTGGGGTACCCCTTCAGCGTCTCCTCCCGTCCTCGGCTGTCCACTCCTGCCCATGAACAGAACAGGCCCCGATCCGAAGACCGGGGCCGTTCTCAGCGGTTTCTGCGGCTTTTCCGCGCAAACTGGCGGAGAGGGAGGGATTCGAACCCTCGAAGGACTTGCGCCCTTAACGGTTTTCGAGACCGTCCGATTCAACCACTCTCGCACCTCTCCGGGGGCGTGTTTACACGACGGTGCGGGGTTCGTGCAAGCCGGCGCGGAGGGCGGTGGCTACGGACCTGCCAACGGATTGACGTCCCCGAGGCCGGCCCACCGGCTCACGCCCCGTCGAGACCAACGGCTCTCGCCAGCGCACGCCGAACACGGCCGTTCGAGCCCCGCCTTCGCCAAGCACGAATCTCGCTGAACCGGATGCGACGGTCGTTGCCCGTCCGCTCAGACCGGACCCGGACTGTGTCGTGCTCCACGCTCACGATCGTGTTCACGACATTGAGCGCAATCGTCTTGACGTGGTCGAGCTTCGACAACCGGGCAGCGATCTGACCATCGGACAGCATCAGCGCTGTCTCTCCTGAACTGCTGCCTCCGGCTTGTTCACCTTCGTGTCGGCGATCCGGGCGGGGTCATGCGGCATGGATCAGCCTTCCTTCGCGGAGCACGGTTCCTGGCAACGAGGCCCGGAGGTGGGCTCTCGCGAAGAACCAGCCGTGCGTACAAGCGAGGGCGTCCACTGCCGTTCCTGTGCCCCGCAGCACCTGGTAGGCGAGGCGGCTCTGCCGGCGTTCCGGCGGGGCATCATCTGGGACGATGATCAGGAGATCGTAGTCGCTGTTCGCGTCCGCGTCGCCACGTGCGACCGAGCCGAAGAGGTAGATGCTCTCGGGCTGGTAGGCCCGGACCAGCCGCTGGACGACGAGGCCAAGCCTGGCGTCGCGTTCGAGGATCGGGTCCGTCATCAATCGACCTCCAGACAGAGGGTGACGAACGGTTGACTCATCAGCGGCCGCTTCCGGCCACTCTCGGCCCCTTCTGGCCGGAACGCGGGAAGCTCGGATTCAGAGGCAACCTGCCAAGGCGCGTTGCCTGCCACCGTCTTCCCGGCCGTGGCGGCGGTTGAGGCTCGGGGACTCTCGAGACCGTCCGATTCAACCACTCTCGTACCTCTCCGGGTGCGAGTTTCTAGCAACTCGCGGATGGAACCGCAAGTCCGCGGCGACTCCCCTCACTCACGATGGTCTTCGCAGGGAATTCCCCACCGACAGCGCTCCTGCTCCTGGAGAATCGCCAGGCCCGCGAGGTCCTCTACCCCGCGGGCCTGCCGGCTTCGGCCATGCTGCCGTCTACCTGCTCTTCGCATCCCCTTCTCCCGCGCCCGGCGCTCCCGCCGGCGCGGTCCTCGGCGAGTCCCAAACGCTCGGCGGCGGGAACGCCATGAACGATCCGGTCGGGGTCTGGCCCGGCGGCAGGCGGTCGGGCACCCTGTGCCTCACGGCCGGGATGCTCTTCAGGTACGCCGCGAGCGCGTGGATGTCCTGCTCGGTCATCCGGGTCGAGTTCTGCCACGGCATGGGCGGCAGCAGCATCGTGCCGTCCGGCCTCAGACCGGTCCGCAGCGCGTTCACGATGTCCTGCTCGCTCCACTTGCCGATGCCGGTCTCCGGGTCGGGCGTCAGGTTACGCGCGTAGCTCACCCCCCACGGACCCTGCCAGCCCAGCTCGCTGCCGGAGAGCCTGCGGCTGAAGTCGGGTGCGCCGTAGAGCGTGCCGGGCGTGTGGCAGTCGTTGCAGCCCATGGTGGTCGCCAGGTATTCGCCGTGCTCGATCCTGGCCCTGCGGTCGGCCGCGGGCTTGCCGGCCGCGGACCTGGCGGGCGCGCTGGCTCCCAGCGTCACCAGCGCGATGACGAGTGCGCCAGCGACCAGGGCGGCGGGGATGATGCGATTCCACCTCATGAGTGTCCTCCGTGGGGTTGGGGGTCTGGCGCGGCGGGGAACGCCCGGGCCCGCCGTCCCGCTTCGGATGCGCGAACCCGGGGGCCGGTGTGCGGACTGCACCCGGCTCAGGCCTCGCCGGCCTCGGGTTCTTCCGCCGCGCGCTTGCGCTTCCTCTGGAAGAACTCGCGCAGCAGCTCGCCGCACTCCGCGGCCAGCACGCCGGGGGTCACCTGGACGCGGTGGTTCAGCCGCGGCTCGTGGATCACGTCCAGCACCGAGCCGCAGCCGCCGGCCTTGGGGTCGAAGGCCCCGTAGACCAGGCGCGGCACCCGGGCCAGCACGATGGCCCCGGCGCACATGGCGCACGGCTCGAGCGTCACGTAGAGCGTGCAGTCGCTGAGCCGCCACGAGCCGAGCGCGTTCGAGGCCGCGCCGATGGCGATGATCTCGGCGTGGGCGGTGGCGTCCTGCAGGGACTCGGTCTGGTTGTGGCCGCGGCCGATGACGATCCCGTCGTGGACGATGACGCAGCCGACCGGCACCTCGTCGGCCTCGGCCGAGGCGCGCGCGTCGCGCAGCGCCGCGCGCATGCCGGCTTCGTCGTCGAGGATGAGCAAGGTGGGGCGCGCCCTGCCGCTACTTCGCCGGAGCGGCGATCACGGCCTTCGGGAACTGCTCGACCCAGCGCGCGAGGATGCGCCGGAGCACGTCATCGTACGCGGGCGGCCCGCCCTCGCCGGTGATGGGCTGGGTGCTGAGCCCGCCGCTCGTGACGCCGATGGGGTTGGTGCTGGGATCGTGGAATGGCCCCTGCACCGTCTCGCTGCCGGCCGCGCTCCACAGCAGCCGGCCGGCCGAATCCACCAGCGCGGCGGTGAGCTGCACGGTGGTCGAGGGCCTGCCGGACTGGTTCCACTCGATCTGGTTCTGGTCCCAGCGGTCCACGCGCACCGCGAGCAGCGCGTGGGTGCGGAACCTCGCGCACAGCGGCCCGGCCTGCGCCGAGTCCACGCGCGGGGACTTGAGCAGCGCCTCGCGCACCGACTTCAAGAGTGAGTCGCTCCCGCCGGCCATCAGCATGTCGCGCGCGGTCGGCGCCGAGACCCAGCGGTAGCCGGACTCGCGGAAGCTCTGCCCCCACAGGCCGGCCACCAGCTTCTCGACCTGGACGTCGTGGGTGTAGCTCACGACCGGGAGCATCGCGATGCTGCGCACGTTGGCGCCCGCGAACTCGGGCGAGAGGACGATGGCATCCACCGGGCGCGGGCCCTTGCCCGCGACCGCGACCGCCGCGATCAGGGTGAGCGCGGCGAGCGGGACCGCGACCCTCAGAGTGCGGCGCATGACGGGTTCCTCACGGGTGCCGCGGCCGCGAGGTGGAGTGGCGCGCCCTGCAGGATTTGAACCCGCAACCTTCTGATCCGTAGTCAGATGCTCTATCCAATTGAGCTAAGGGCGCGTCTCGACCCACGGCCTGCACGACTGGCGGAGAGGAGAGGATTCGAACCTCCGGATCGGTCTTACCCGATCAACCGCTTAGCAGGCGGCTGCCTTCAGCCACTCGGCCACCTCTCCTGAACGTCTGGCGGAGGGAGTAGGATTCGAACCCACGGAGCTTTCGCTCAGCGGTTTTCAAGACCGCCGCCTTAGACCACTCGGCCATCCCTCCGGCTTCCGGAAGGCCAGCTCTCGGCTGTCTTGAAGAACGCTGACGGCTCATCGCGGAGTCGAACCGGCCGCTGCGCTCCCGCCGGACGCCCTGCATCGGCCCGCACGAGGTACGGCCCCGCCGCGCGGACGCGCGCGGGAGCACCCGTGGAGTGACCGAGTACCGCTTGCAGGCGGAGGAAACTACCATCCCGCCGAGAACCAAGGCAAGCGGAGCAGCGGTTCCGACGGGCCAGGGGCGCGTCTCTCTCCCGATCATCGGGCCCGCGCCGCTCCCGCGGTCCCACGGGCGCAGCCCGTTCGCCCGGTTCGTTGCGTGGACGCTCGGGAACGCGATGCGCCCCGCGCCAGTCGCGGCCCGGCCGCGCGGCGCGTGTCCCTGCTACACTGGCGCGCGCTGCGGCCTGACCGGGAGCGGCGACGCTCCCGAGCTCCGCGAAACTCCGGGAGGAAACGGTTGGCCAGCCCCACCAGGAGGAAACGCAGGAAGGACACGCGCGCGCCGGTCGCGGCGCCGGCCGCGCCGCCCGCGCCGGATGCTGCGGCCGCGCCGGATGCCGCGACCGCGGGGGCGACAGCGGCCCGGGTGCCGCTCGCGTGGTCGGCGGCGGTGGCGCTGGTGGCGCTGGTCGTCTACCTGGTCCAGACCCCCGCGGTCTCGGGCGACAAGGACTCGAGCGAGTTCACGCTGGTGCTCGCCCTGAACGGCGTCGCGCACCCGACCGGCTACCCGCTCTACACGCTGTTCGGCCACCAGTTCGTGCTGCTGGTCCACGCGCTCGGGGCGAGCTGGGCCTACGCGTCCAACGCCTGGGGCGCGGTGGGCGGCGCGCTCGCGATGTTCTTCCTCCACCGGCTGGCACTGGCGCTGGTCCCGGCGAGCGCGCCGCTCGCGCGCCGCTCGCGCTTCCTGCTCGGACTGCTGCCGGTGGCGCTCCTGGCGTTCGACCCGATCTGGACCATCGAGACCACGCTGGCCGAGGTCTACAGCTGGCACGTGGCGTGGGTGCTGGGCAGCTCGCTCTTCTTCGTGAACTCGGTGCGGGCGCTGGCGGCCGGCGGAACGTGGCCGGCGCGCCGGCTGTACGCGCGCGCCGCGGCGTGGGGACTGCTCTGCGGCATCGGCGGCGCGCACCACGCGACCGCGATCTTCGTCGCCGTCCCGCTCTCGCTCGCGCTCTTCATCGTGCTGCTGGCGAGGCAGCGCCCGGGCTTCGGGCGTGCGCTCGGCCTCGGGCTCGCGGTGCTCGGCGCCGCGCTGGTGCCGCTCGCGAGCTACCTCATCATCCTGTGGCGCGCCTCGCATCCCGCGCAGATCCAATGGACGGCGCTCACGCCCGGGCTCCAGGGGCTGATCGTCCATGTGAGCGGGCGGCAGTACGCGCACAACCTCGGGCGCTTCGCCCCCTCGCTCGAGCAGATCCGCTTCCTGCGCTGGTACGTGTGGCCGCTCCTGGTGCCGGGGCTGGTGCTGCTCGCGGCGGCGGCGGTGACCGCGCGCGGCCTGGCCGAGCGCGTGCTGAGCTGGACGCTGTGCGCCGCGGCGCTGGCCGGCGGCGCCTACGCGTTCGACTACGGCGTCGGCGACCCGTCCTCGTACTTCCTCTACCCGATGGCGCTGGGGCTCGCCGCGGGGGCGCCGGTGGGCGCATCGCTGCTCGCGGGTGGCGCCACCGTGCGGCGCGCGGCGCTCGCGGCCGGCGCGCTGGTCGGGCTCGCCGCGGCCGTGCTGTGGGTCCCGTGGCTCCGCGTCGGCTCGCAGCGGGTCGGGCTCTACGTGTCGTTCGACCGCTTCGTGCATGAGATGTGGACGTCCATCCCGATGGACACGGCGATCGTGTTCTGGACGAACGATATGTACTACAAGCTCCAGGAGTACCAGATGCTCGGGCACGAGCGGCCCGGGATCTACGTGACCCACGCGCTCAGCCTCTACACTCCGGGCACGCGCCGGCGCTTCCAGGACCGCTTCGGCTTCGACCCGACCGAGGGCATCGTGCTCAAGGCGCGCTTCCCGCTCGGGCCGGGCGCCTGGGACTCGCTCACGCGCCAGGCGGTCGCGCGCGCCGAGGGAGCCGTCAACGCGGGGACGCGCTACCCGGTCATCCACTTCGACCCGGAGGTCCCCACCGTGCGGCTGCTGCGCAAGCCGGGGGCCGCACCTCCACCGGACGCATCCGACAGCGCGCGCGCCGCGGCGGCCGGCGCGGGGAGGGCCGGCCGGTGAGCCCGCGCGCGGCCGTGCGCCCGTGAACGCGCGCGCCGCCAAGCGCACGAAGGGCGTGCGCGCGCCGGCCGCACCGGCGCTCTCCGCCGCCGAGGCGCGCGCACCGGTGCCGCCGCTCTGGTCCGCGGGCGTCGGGCTCGCGGCGCTCGCCATCTACCTCGCGCTCGCGCCGCCGGTCTCGGCCGACCGCGATACCGCCGAGTTCACGCTGGTGCTGGCGACGCTCGGCGTGGCGCATCCCACCGGGTACCCGCTCTACACCATGCTCGGGCATGGGTTCGTCTCGTTGCTCCACGCGCCCGGCGCCACCTGGGCATTCGGCGCCAACGCCTGGAGCGCGCTGGGTGGCGCGGTGGCGATGGCGTTCCTGCACGCGTTCGCCGCGCGGCTGGCGCCGCCCGCAGCGCGCTCGTCCCGGCGCGCGCGATTCGTGATCGGCCTGCTGCCGGTCGCGCTCCTCGGCCTCAACGCCTCGTGGACCAGCGAGACCTGCTTCGCCGAGGTCTACAGCTGGCACCTGGCCTGGGTGTGCGGCGCGGCGCTCTACTTCGCATGGCTCGTGCGCGCGCTGCACGCGCGCGACGGGGAATGGCCCGCGCGCCGGCTCCACGCGCACGCCGCGGGCTGGGGATTCCTGTGCGGGCTGGGCGGCGCTCACCACGTGACCGCGATCCTGGTCGCCGCACCGCTCTCGCTCGGGCTGCTGGTGGCGCTCGCCGCGCTCAGGAAGCTGCGCTGGACGCTGCTGCCGGCGTTGCTGGCCGCCACGCTGGTCCCGCTCGCGAGCTACGGCTATCTCTACTGGCGGGCGTTCCACCCGGCGCCGGTGCAGTGGCCGCTGCTGACGCCCTCGCTCGCGAGCGTCCTCCAGCATGCGACCGGCGGGCAGTATCGCCGGTTCTTCGGCCACTTCGCGCCCTCGGTCGAGCAGCAGGTGGAGCTTGCGCGGTGGGTCTATCCCGTGCTCTTCCCCGGCCTGCTGCTGCTGCTCGTCGCCGCGCTGCTCGCACGCGGCCGGGGCGGGCGCACGCTGGCCGGGAGCCTGTTCGCCGCCGCGACGATCGTGACGCTCTACGGCTTCAGCTACGGCGTCGCCGACCCGGCGTCCTACTTCCTCCCTGCGATGGCGCTCGGGCTGGCCGCTCTGGCGCCGCCGGGCGGCGCACTGGCCGCCGCCTCGCGCGGCGCGGCGCGCGCGGCGGGTGCGGCGTTCGCGGTGCTGGCGCTCGCGCTCGCGTGGCCCGGGATCGGCAAGGGCTTGGAGCGGCGGAGCGGCTTCATCACCTACGACCGGCTGCTCCATTCGATGTGGATGGCGGTGCCCGCGGACTCGGGGTTCCTGCTCTGGGCCGACGACATGTACTACCGGCTCTACGAGTACCAGCTCCTCCGCCACGAGAAGCCGCGGCTCTACGTGGACAACCCGCTCAGCCTGATGAACGCCGAGGCGTCCGCGCGGTTCGCGCGGCGGTTCGGCTTCGATCCGATGGCGGGCCTGCCGCCGCCGCCCTTCTCCGTCGGCACGTTCCCCGGCGATACCGCGATGACGCACTACATCGACGAGTTCGGCCAGAGCATCAACCGCCGCACCGCGCTCCCGGTGGTGATGTTCGAGCCGCAGAGAGCGCGGTTCCGCGTGCTGCCGAAGGCGAGCACGAGCCCGTGAGCGTCGGCACCGACTCCCGAGACTCCGCTGCAACCCGGGCGGCGGCGGCATCGCTCCCGGCGCCGGTGGAGGCGCCCCGGAGATGAAATGCCTCCACCCTCCCCCGACCGGGCGAGCGGGCGGAACACTGGCGCGCCCCGCTCGCTACCCTACTCCGCACGAAGCGCCAGCAGAGAGGCCCGCAGTTTCGAGCAGACCGCCAGGGCCTCTTCCGCGTCCGTCCTGTCTGCGGATTCCCCCGGGTACCGGTAGGCCACCCCTGCTCGCACGAGGAACCGGAGGTCTTCCACCGGCGCCGACCATGCCGGACATCGGGCTCGAACCAGCTTCGCCAGCTCGATCAGATCATGCGTTCGTGGAGGGACTTCACCATGCTGGAGCAGCAGGCCCTTCATGAGCTTCTCGACGCACTGCTGGGCGTGGAAGCAGACCGCATCGAGATTGGGATCGTCTGTCGCTCTCATCTCCCGCTGCGCGGTGCGGAAGTCGGCTTCAGCCTTCGTGAACCATTCCCGCGTCGTGTCGTTCATAGAGCACCTTTCCACGATCGAGGGCTTCACGAATGAGGGGGTCTCCTTCCGAGTAGCGCCGCCGTGTGTCGTCCGGCCGGCGGGCGAGGAGATCCACGCCGAAGTCAGGGTTCACGTCGTTGAGGATCTCGAGCGCCTTCCTCAGGGCCCGGCCCTCAAACGGCATGATGACGAGCAGATCCACGTCCGAGTCCGCCGAAGGATTCCCGTAGGCGTAGGAGCCAAACAGGATGATCCGCTCGGGCTTGTATCGTTTCGCGATCCGCTCGCTCAGCTCTTCGATGCGCCGCATGTCCACGGCCATGGACGATCCTCCCGTCGCAACCTTCCACGGTCCGGTCCGGAAAGGCAAGAGAGGAGGAACCCGGAGCAAGGAGCGCGGCACCGGCGGTCCGCTGGCTCGCTCGCCGCGGCACGGGCGGTTGTCCGGAGAGCAGGCCCTGCCTCGGGCACATGCCCGGAGGTCAGCGTCTTGCGTCGCGGAGGTGGCGTAGAGCTGCCCGGCACCGGACGGCGCTCGCGCCCGCCGGCCCGCAGCCCCGGGTGCTGGCGAACGCCGGCACCGACTCCCGGGATTCCTGCGCAACCCGGGCAGCCGAGGAACGTAGAGGGACAGTAGACCCGCGTCCGATCCACCCCTTGCCCTGGAGGCCCTGATCATGTCCGCGAGGAATGCTCTCGCCCCGCTGCGCCGCCTCGCCGCCTTCGTGCTGGTCCTCGCCCTCGGGCTCGCGGCGGTCGCGACCCCGCCCGCGCGCGCCGCGCGCGGGGTCGCCGCGGCGATGGACTCTCTGCTCACCGCGAGCTACCGGCCGGACGAGCCCGGCGCGGCGGTGATCGTCGTCAGGGACGGCAAGACCATCCTCAGGAAGGGCTATGGGCTGGCCGACCTCGAGCTCGGCGTGCGCATCGAGCCCGACATGGTCTTCCGCCTCGGCTCGGTCACCAAGCAGTTCACCGCGGTCGCCGTGCTGATGCTGGCCGAGGAGGGCAAGCTCGCGCTCGACGACCCGATCACGAAGTTCCTGCCCGGCTACCCGACCCACGGGCAGACCATCACGATCGAGCACCTGCTCACCCACACCTCGGGGATCAAGAGCTACACCGAGCTGCCCGAGTGGCTGAAGCTGTGGCGCCAGGACCTGTCGCTCGGCGAGCTGATCGCACTGTTCAAGGACCAACCGCCGGACATCGCGCCCGGGGCGAAGTGGTCGTACAGCAACTCCGGCTACATCCTGCTCGGCGCCATCATCGAGAAGGTCTCGGGGATGAGCTATGCCGACTTCGTGCGGAAACGGATCTTCGAGCCGCTCGGCATGAAACACACCCGGTACGGCAGCACCGAGCGCGTGATCGCGCGCCGCGTGCCGGGCTATGCGAAGACCTCCGACGGCTTCCTCAATGCCGCCTACCTGAGCATGACCCAGCCCTACGCGGCCGGCTCGCTCCTGTCCTCGGTGGACGACCTGGCGCTGTGGGACGCCGCGCTCTACGGCGAGAGGCTGGTCAAGCAGTCGTCGCTCGAGCGCGCGTGGACGTCGTACGTGCTCGCGAGCGGCGACACCACCGGCTACGGCTACGGCTGGATGATGACCACCGTCCAGGGCCATCGCTGCATCGAGCACGGCGGCGGCATCAACGGATTCGCGACCGCCGTGATGCGACTGCCCGAGGACCACACCTACGTGGCGGTGCTCTCGAACCGCGACGCCGGTCCGCCCGCGCCCTCCGACGTGGCGCTGCGCCTGGCGGCGCTCGCCATCGGCAGCCCCTACCGCGAGCCGGTCGCCGTGAAGCTCGCGCCCGGCCAGCTCGAGCCGCTGACCGGCGTCTACCGGCTCGGTCCGAACGAGCAGCGCGTGATCACCCGCGAGGGCGACCGGTTGTTCTCGCAGCGCAGCGGCGGCGAGAAGCGCGAGATCTTCGCGCTCGCGGCGGACGAGTTCTTCTTCCAGGGCACGGAGACGCGCCTCAGCTTCGTGCGCGACGCGGCCGGCAGGGTCACCGCGATGCGCGCGCGCGCCCGCTACGGGCCCGCCGAGGTGGCGCCGCGCACCGACCTGCCGATCCCGGTGGAGCGCACCGTCATCGTGCTCGACCCCGCCATCTGCGACCGCTACGTCGGCCGCTACGAGCTGGCGCCCGGGTTCGTCATGGAGATCGCGCGCGATGGCGACCACATGTTCGCGCAGGCGACGGGACAGGACCGGGTCGAGCTCTTCCCCGAGGCGGAGACGAAGTTCTTCCTCAAGGTGGTGGACGCCCGGATCGAGTTCGTGAAGGACACCGCGGGCAGGGTGACGAGTCTCACGCTCCACCAGGGCGGCCAGGACATCACCGGGCGGCGGATGGAGTAGCCAGGGCGGGGGGACGCGCCGGCGTTCCGCCCTCCCGCGCCCGGCGCCATGACACTGCGGGCGGGACGCCTTCGCGCCCCGCCCGCAGTTCTCGAGCTTCGCTCGGTCGCCACCGTGCGGCGCTCGTGTCGGACGCGCCCGCGGGCGGGACGCCTTCGCGCCCCGCCCGCGGTGCTTCGAGCTTCGCTCAGTTGCCGCGCAGGTAGACGATCTTGCGCGCGGCCTGCTCGCCACCCGCGCGCACCTGCGTGAAGTAGAGCCCGTTGGGCGCGGCGGTGCCGTCGGCGCGGCGGCCGTTCCACGTGAACGTGCGCGTCCCGGCCGGGAGCGCGCCGTGGAACAGCGTGGTCACCAGCCGCCCGCTCAGGTCGTGGATCGCCACGTCCACGTCGGCCGCGTGGTCGAGCGTCACGCCGAAGCGCGTCTCGCGCGTGAACGGGTTGGGCTGGCTCGGCGCCAGCTTGAGCCGCGGCGGCCCGAACAGGCGCAGGCCCGGCTGGCCGAGCTTCACCTCGAGCGCGGCGCCGTCCGGACCCGAGAACTCGCCTTCCGCCACCCTCACCTCTCCGCCCGGCGACTGCCCGGGCTTGAGCGCCAGGCGGAGCACCAGCGCGAGTTCGCCGGTCGCGGCCTGCGTGCCGCCCTGCGGCAGCCCGATCAGGCCCACGATGAGCTGCGAGCCGTCCACCTCGTAGAGGTGCATCCAGTCCGCGGGCGCGCCGCTCAGGTCCACCGCGCTCACGTCGTAGCGGTCGGCGGGGAAGTCGAGCGCGAGCCGCGCCGCGCCCAGCCGGTCGGCGCCCGAGAGCCGCGCGGTCACGTCCACGCCGGACGGAGTCACGACCGGTGGCCCGAAGCTCACCTGCACGCCCGGCTCCGGCCGCCCGGGGATGGTGTCGCGCCCGCCGCCGCGCAGGATCGAGCGCGCGCAGCACAGCACGTCCTCGATGTTGACCCGGCCGTCGCGGTTGCAGTCGAGGTGCGCGCTCGAGGTGTCGGGGCAGGGCCCGCTGCCGAGCACGCAGTGCACCATGATGACCAGGTCGCGCACGTCGGCGTGGCCGTCGCCGTTGAAGTCGCAGAGCGCGCCGAGGCAGATGGTGGCCGCGGGCATCACCAGCGTCGCGATCGGGCACTCGGGGACGCCGGTGCCGGTCGAATCCGCGCCCAGCAGCTCGGTGGCGTAGAGCAGGGTCTGCGGCTGCGGCGTCCCGCCCGGCACGATCGCCACGGTGACGCGCAGGAAGAACAGCGGCGGGCAGAGGCCCACGTTGTTGCCGCCGCCCGGCGGGCAGCCCGGGATGGGCGCGCCGTGGTCGGCGAACATCACGAAGCGCGCGCCGTCGGGCGTCTGCTGCCAGGTGAGACGCATGCCGGCCGCGGGGCCGACCGGCTCGAGCTGCGCGATGCGCAGTCCGGGCCCGCCCAGATGCAGCGCGCCCTGGAGCCCGGCGAGCGGCACGTTCGTCTGGATGGTCATGAGGGCCTGCGCCGGACGGTCGGGCGAGACCAGCGCGTCACACGGACCGCCGGTGCGGCCCGTGTGGTCCCAGTCCACCAGGAAGCAACCCACGGGCGGCGGACAGAACTCGGCCACGCGGAACGGGACGAGCGTGGCGTAGGTGGTGTCCACCTGCGTCGAGTCGCACATGCTGACGATCATGAGCTGGACCGGCAGCTGGTAGGCCCCGGGCGGCAGCGGCGGCAGCGCGACCCCACCCGCCCAGGGGTGCGGCAGGTTGTCGCACGGCCAGCCCATGCAGTCGTTGACCGCGGCGACGATGCGCACGATGGGGGGTCCGGGGAGGGGATTCGCCTCGGGCGAGGGGACCAGCTCGATGCGCCGGAACTGGAGGCAGTTGCTCGGGAACGTGCCCGCGATGAACACCGGGATGGGCTGGCCCGGGCAGATGGGCGGCGGCGGACACTCCAGGCACGGCGTCGGCGGTCCGATGCGGATCATGTCCACATAGGGCAGCAGCCCCTGCGGCGGCGGGCAGCCGATCTCGAACGCCAGCGAGTCGTGGTGGACGATGGTGCAGATGGCGCTGCTGTCACCTTGCACGACGTCGGCCACGACCTCCAGGGCAAGCAAGTGGTGGCCCGCGGCGAGCGCGCCGAGCGGCAGCTCGACCGAGTCCGGGAAGCACACGGCGATCGCGGGGCAGACCTCATCCATGCGGACGCGCAGCGCGAGGCCGCCGTCGGGCAGCGGCCCGACGCCGATCAGGTCCACGCACGGCTTGCATGAGCCGAAGACGATGGTGACGCTGTCACCCGCGCAAGGCCGGGCGGGGCGCAGGTGCCACCAGTAGGGGATCGGACGGTCCTGGGGACAGGGCGCGGCGAGCGCGCCCGGGGCCGGGATGAAGAGCGCGACCAGCCCGAGCAGAGTCAGGGCGAGCGCGAGGAGCACGATGCGTGGAATGGGTCTCATGTCTCACCTGCCATTTCGGCCGGCGGCCTGGGCAACCGGCGAGGGAGTGCCTGCCCGGTCGGGTGGGGGCTGTCGAGGAAGATGATTCGCTCCGTGCCCGGCGCCTGTCAATGGATTCCCTGCGCTCGGGGTCATCTTCCGGGCTGACGGCAGGGGGCTCGGAGCGTACATTCCCCGGGTTCCTACACCCATTCCAATCCGGGAGGTCCCATGCGTCTGCCTCGGATCCCGTCCGCCGCCGCCGCGCTGGCCCTGGCCGGCGCCCTCGTGGCCCCGCCGGCCACCGCCCTGACCGCCCAGCACCGCCTGGGGCACGAGGTGGTCCCCACTTTCGAGTCCCTGCGGCTCGACCTGGATGCCGGGAAGCCCGGCTACTCCGGCACGGCACGCATCGCCCTCAAGGTGGCCACGGCCACCGACTCGATCCAGCTCCACGCCCAGGACCTCGAGCTGGTGAAGGTGACGCTGCGGACCGGGAAGAAGGCCGTGCCCGTGACCTGGACCACGGGCGAGCACGGCATCCTCACGGTGCGCGCGGCCGCGCCGCTCGCGCCGGGCGCGGCGACGCTCGAGTTCGAGTTCACGAACGACTTCGACACGCGCGCGAACGGCCTCTACCGGCTCGAGACCGGCGGGCACGCCTACGCCTTCACCCAGTTCGAGTCCATCGCCGCGCGCGAGGCGTTCCCGTGCTTCGACGAGCCCGAGTTCAAGATCCCCTGGCAGCTCACGCTCACCGTGCCGCGCGCGCACCTCGCCATCTCGAACACGCCGGTGGCGCGCGACACCGTGCTTGGAATCAAGCGCCGCATCACCTTCGAGAAGACCCCGCCGCTCCCCTCCTACCTGCTCGCCATCGCGACCGGCCCGCTCGAGACCGTGCCCATCCCCGGCCTGGGCGTGCCCGGGCGCGTGGTCACGGTGAAGGGCAAGACCCACCTCGCGGGCGAGACCGTGAAGACCGCACCGAAGCTGCTGGCCGCGCTCGAAGGCTACTTCGGGCGCAAGTACCCGTACCGGAAGCTCGACCTGCTCGCGGTGCCCGAGTTCTGGGCCGGCGCGATGGAAAACCCGGGCGCGATCACGTTCCGCGAGGAACGGCTGCTGCTGGACCCGAAGCAGGTGACCGCCGGGGAGCGCCGCCACCTGGTCACCACCATGGCGCACGAGATGGCGCACCTGTGGTTCGGCGATCTCGTCACCATGGAGTGGTGGGACGACATCTGGCTCAACGAGTCGTTCGCCTCGTGGATGGGTGACAAGGTGAGCCACGAGGTCTATCCCGAGTTCGACCTCGCCGTGGAGGAGCTGCGCGGCACCCAGCGCGCGCTGCTCACCGACGCGCAGCCCTCGACGCACGCCATCCGCCAGAGCTTCGACGCGTTCGACCCCTACGACCGGCTGTTCGACGAGCTATCGTACTCGAAGGGTCAGGCCGTGCTCGGGATGCTCGAGCAGTGGCTCGGGCCCGAGATGTTCCGCGCCGGCGTGCGCGACTACATCGCGGCGCACGCGTGGGGCAACGCCGTGGGCGCCGACCTGTGGAACGCGCTGTCGAAGGCGTCGTGGAAGGACGTCTCCGGCGTCGCCACCTCCTTCCTCGACCAGGGCGGCGCGCCGCTCATCACCGTCACCCCGCAGGACGGCGGGCGCGTCGAGCTCGCGCAGAGCCGCTTCGCCAACTACGGCGCGCAGGTCGCGCCCGTCCGCTGGCAGGTGCCGGTGACCCTGCGCTACGCGGCCGGCGACTCGTTCGCGACCGTCACCACGCTGCTCGCCGACTCGGTGCAGACCGTCAGCTTCACGAGCGGCGCGACGCCGCGCTGGATCGTGCCCAACGCCGACGCCCGCGGCTACTTCCGCTGGCGCGTGCCGGCACCGATGCTGAGCGCGCTCGCCGAGGGCGGCCCGCGCCTGCTCACGCCGCGCGAGCGCGCCGACTGCATCAACGACATCGCCGCGCAGCTCGACGCCGGCCTGCTGCACGGCGACGAGGCGCTGCGGCTGTTCGCGCTGTTCGGCGGGGACCCCGAGCCCGAGGTGGTGGCGTCGCTGCTCGACGCGCTCGAGGGCGTGCGCCGGCCGCTGGTGGGCCACGAGGACGAGAAGGCGTTCGCCTTCTACGTGCGGCGCACGCTGGGCGGCGCGCTCGACCGCATCGGCGCCGCGCGCGCCGAGGGCGAGCCCGGCACCGTGACCGAGTTGCGCGCGCGGCTCACGCGCTGGCTCGCCGAGTACGGCCGCGATCCCAACGTGCTGTCGCGGGCGCAGACGCTGGCCGAGGGCTATCTCGCCGATCCCGCCTCGGTGGACGCGTCGCTGGCGAGTGTCGCGCTCGACCTCGCTGCGGAGCACGGCGACTCGACGCTGTTCGAGCGCCTGCGCCAGGGCTTCGAGACCGCCCAGGTGCCCGCCGAGCGGCAGCGCTACCTCGAAGCGCTCGGCAGCTTCCGCGACACCGCGCTGGCCGCGCGCGCGCTCGCCTACGCGCTCAGCGGAGCGCTGCGCCCGCAGGAGGTCGGTACCATGCTCCGGGCGGCCGGCGGGAACGAGGAGATCCACGACCTCGTGTTCCGCTGGGTGACGGACAACTTCGACGTCATCGCCGGCCACATGCCGCCCTACGCGCGCGACTTCCTGGTCTACGTGGCCGGCGGATGCTCGGTCGAGCGATTGCAGAAGGGGCGCGCGTTCTTCGGCGACGAGAAGCGCAGCACCCCGGGCATGGCCTACACGCTCACGCGCGTGGCCGACTGGGTGAGCGCCTGCGTCGGCCTCCACGACCGCGAGAGCGCGGCGGCGCGGAGGTACCTGGCGGAGCTGGCGGGGGGACGGTGAGTCCGGGCCGCGCCCCCGCTCCGCTCCTGCGGCACTACGGCATCCGGAGCAGCTTCACCGTGCGGGTGCCGGAGGGACCGGTCAGCCGCACGAAGTAGAGGCCCTGGCCCAGGACCACACCGGCCGCCGACCGGCCGTCCCAGGCGATGCGATGCGCTCCGGCGTCGAGGCCGGCCTGCTCCCAGCTCCGGACCCTTCTGCCCGACACGTCGAGCACCTCGATGCGCGCCGTCCCGCCGCTGGCTAGCGAGAACTCGAGGCCGGCGGAACCCCGGCTGGGATTCGGGACCGGCGGAGAGAGGGCGAACAGCGGCGCTCCGCCAACGGGCACGCCCACCGGCCCCGGGTTGATGCGGAACAGGCCGTCGCTCAGGTCCTGGCCCTGGTTGAGCACGTGATCGTATGCGGCGACGCGCACGAGCACGCTGTCCGAGGCCTGGACGGGCAGAGCCCACGACACGAGGCCGCTGTTGGCCAGGCCATGCTGCACGGGCTCCCACGGGCCCGCGGCCCCGTGGAGCGAGTAGTCCACGTTGACGGAGTCGAGCCCGATGTTGTCGCTGGCGCTCCAGGTGATGTCGTGGGCGCTGCCCGGCTCCCACGCCTCCCCACCGTTCGGCGCGAGCACGGTCACCGTGGGCGAGGTCAGGTCGGCGGTCCCGGAATTGGTGAACGTCTCGTTGAAGGTCGGGCCCCGGACGGTGTCCACGCCGGCCGGCTGCCAGGTGGCCTGGATGATCACCTGGCCGTTGGCCACGCGATCCCAGTTGGGGTCCGGCGTGGCCCCGGCGCCGAGCTCGTTCCAGTACACCCGCACGCCGTGCGCGTGCAGCCGCCCCATCGCCTCCGCGGTCGGGTGCCCGTACGAGTTCCCGTTGCCCTCCTGGACCACTGCCACCTTCGGCGTGGTCGCGTTGAGCCAGACGTCGCTGGTCGAGTAGCGCGAGCCGTGGTGGTGGACCTTGTAGCACTCGACCGGTCCCACCTCGGGCCCGACCACGGCCTCGATGTTGCTCGAACCGCTCCCCTGCAGGTCGCCGCCGAAGGTCTCGTCGTACTCGCCGTAGCTGACCTTGAGCACCACGCTCTTCGCGTTCTCGTCGCTGGTCGCGATGCCCGCGCCGTTCAAGTCCACGCACTTGATGATCACGGGGTGCGCGGACAGCGAGTCGAGCGTGAACACCTGGCCCTTGACCAGGGTATGGCGCTTGGGTCCGAGCGTGTTGACGTACGTCGTGTAGGCGCCGGTGGTGTAGGACTCCCCGCGGTCCCAGCCGGCATCTATGGTCACCCCGGAGTTCACGATCTGGCTGATGCAGCCGATGTGGTCGGAGTGGTAGTGGCTGGCGAAGTACAGGTCCACGTGGGTGACGCCCAGTGCCGCCAGCTGGGCCGGCGTCGTGGCGTACGACTGCCCGCCATCGATGAGGACGACCTGGCCCTGCGGGGTGATGATCACGGTGCCGTCGCCCTGGCCGACATCCAGGTGGATGATCTGCAGCCTGCCATTGGGGGTCACCGCGCTCGCGGGCACTGCGGCGAGCACGGCCAGTGCGGCGCCCAGCAGCAGGGCGCCGGCCAGTCGAGCGGTCGGGGGCATACGTCCTCCAGCGGTGCGAGCTAAATCGTTTCGCCTGAATCGGCGAGGTTGAGGTCAGGCTGCATGAGCGTACTCCTCGGTCGCGGTGAAGCGGGCCTCGAGCCAGCGCAGCACGGCCGCGAGCAGAGCGTGCATCGTCCGATGGCGATGGTTGCGGGT
>JACRPT010000137.1 GCA_016223045.1 Candidatus Eiseniibacteriota bacterium | reverse complement strand
GCGCGAGATCCCGCGCGAGGAGGTGGCGGCCAGACCCGAGAAGCTGACGGTGCGGGTGACCACCACCGACGGCCTGGTCTACGAGATGGAGTCCGCGCGCATCGAGGCCGACACGCTGATCGGCTACCACCGCGTGGACGTGGAGGGCCCGGTCGAGGAGTTCAGCACGCTGAAGCTGCCGCTCGACCAGGTCAGGACGATCGGCGCGCGCCGCATCGACTGGTACCGCACCGGGCTGGTGGGCGGGCTGTCGCTGGCCGCCGTGATCGCGGCGGGCCTGAGCGCCAGGAACAACAACCAGGGCGGCGGCGGGGTTCCCTGCCCGCGCGAGCCGTGCGGCCCGCAGCCGTGAGAGCGGGAGACTGGCGCGGGCCGGGGCGCCAACGCGGTCGGCGCCGGCACCCCGCGAGTGGCGCGGGCTACCGCTCGAACGCCGCCGTCGCCAGCGTCGCGAGGGCGGCGCCGGCCAGGTCGGCGGCCAGGTCCACGGGATCGAAGGAGCTGCGGCGCGCGTCCCACAGCTCCTTCGCCAGGCCCAGCGTCAGCGCGACGCCACCGGCGCCGGCGGGACGGCGGGAGACGAGACCCGCGGCCAGGCCGCTGGTGAAGGCGAGCGAGGCGTGCTGGAGGCGGTCCGCGCGCGTGAGGCCGGTCTGCCACGCGCGCACCTGCGCCGGGGGCGGTGCCGGGGCGTCCGCCGCGCGCGCCTCGCGCGCCGCGGCGAGCGCCATGACCACCAGCCCGGTGTGGAGGATGCGTCTCATGTCCGTGGCTCCTTTCGATCCCGTGACCGCTCCCGGATCCCCGGGAGCCTGACGGCGTGAGCTCCGCGCGCCCGCCGCTCGCCGACCCGCGGCACGATGCCGCGCGCCGCCGCCTGGCCGCCGTGCCGTGGCCGGCCGCCGTGCTGGCCGCGCTCGAGCGATTGCGGACCGGCGGCCACCAGGCCTGGCTGGTGGGGGGCACGGTGCGCGACGCGCTGCTCGGCCGCGAGAGCGACGACACGCTCGACGTCGCCACCGACCTGCTGCCGGCCGCGGTGATGGAACGCTTCGAGCGCGTCGAGCCCACCGGGCTGGCCCACGGCACGGTGCTGGTGCTGCTCGACGCGCTGCGCCTGGAGTGCACCACGTTCCGGCGCGAGGGAGCCTACCGCGACGCGCGCCATCCTGACCACGTCGAATTCACCCGCGAGCCGCTCGAGGACCTGGCGCGCCGCGACTTCACCGTGAACGCGCTCGCCTTCGACCCGCTGAGCGGCGTGCTGCTCGACCCGCACGGCGGGCTGGAGGACCTGGAGCGCCGGCGCCTGCGCGCGGTGGGCGACCCGGTGGCGCGCTTCCGCGAGGACGCGCTGCGCCCGCTGCGCGCGGCGCGCTTCGCGGCCACGCTCGAGCTGGAGCCCGACCCGGCGACCCGCGCGGCGCTCGGCCGGGTAGCGGACCGGGCACGGCTGGTCGCGGTCGAGCGGGTGCGCGAGGAGCTGATGAAGCTGCTGCGCGCGCGCGCCCCCTCGACCGGGATCGAGCTGCTGCGCGAGGCCGGGCTGCTCGAGCTGTGGATGCCCGAGCTCCAGCGCTGCTTCGGCGTGCCGCAGAACCGCTACCACGCCCACGACGTCTACCTGCATGCGCTCGCCACCTGCGATGCCGCGCCCGCCGGCAAGGACGCGGTGCGCTGGGCCGCGCTGCTGCACGACCTCGGCAAGCCCGACACCCGGGTCGAGCGGCGCGGCGAGGGCACGTTCTACGACCACCAGTTCGTGGGCGCCGAGCTGGCCGGCGTGCTGCTCGAGCGGCTGCGGTTCCCGGGCGAGCTGCGGGCGCGCATCGTCCACCTGGTGCGCGAGCACATGTTCGACTACCGCCCGCGCTGGGGTGACGCGGCGCTCCGCCGCTGGCTGCGCCGCGTCGGTGAGGACGCGGTCGCCGACCTGTTCGACCTGCGCATCGCCGACGTGCTCGGGACAGGACTCGAGAGCGCCTTCCCGGCGGGGCTCGAGCAGATGCGCGCGCGCATCATGCGGCTGGTGGCGGAGGAGCACGCGCTCTCGGTGCGGGACCTCGTGCTGGACGGCCACGACGTGATGCGAGTGCTCGGCACGGGCCCGGGGCCGCGCGTGCGCGCGGCGCTCGAGGCCCTGCTCGAGGAGGTGCTCGACGATCCGTCGCGCAACACCCGCGAGCGGCTGCTGGCGCGCCTCGAAGCGTGGCGCTCGGAAGCCGAGCGCGCCGCCGACGCTTGACACTGTTCGACACCGGCCCGTATCCTGCCGCGCGCTCATGAGCAGGGGGCCTCCCGTACCCGCCCCACGGAAGCGACATGTCGATCTCCGCGGTCCAGAAGCCGGTGCGCCGCGAGTTGGAGCAGGTCCAGAGCCGACTCCGCGAGGCGTTCCGCACCTCCATCCCGATCTTGAACCAGGTGGGCGGCCACGTCCTGGCCACCCGCGGGAAGAAGTTCCGTCCCACCCTGCTGCTGCTCACGGCCCGGCTGCGCAACCGCCTGGACGAAGCGGCGGTGCTGTGCGCCACCGCGATCGAGATGGTGCACGCGGCGGCGCTGATCCACGACGACTCGGTGGACCGCAGCGGGCTCAGGCGCGGCGTCCCGACCGTGAACGGGCTGTGGACCGACGAGATGGCCATCATCATGGGTGACTATCTCTACGCCCAGGCGATGAGCCTGCTGATCGCGCACCGGCAGGACACGGCGATGGAGGTGCTGGCGCGGGTGGTGAGCGAGATGTCGTGCGGCGAGGCGCTCGAGTTCCAGTACGCCTACGACCTGGACGTCACCGAGGCGCAGTACGAGGAGCTGATCCGCGCCAAGACCGGCTCGCTGATCGGCGCCGCCACCGAGATCGGCACCGGGCTGAACGGCGCGGCGAAGTACCACAGGCTGCGCGAGAAGTACCGGACGTTCGGGGACCTGGTCGGCGTGGCGTTCCAGATCGTGGACGACCTGTTCGACTATCTCGGCGACCCCGCGGTCACCGGCAAGCCGGTGGGCTACGACCTGGCCGAGGGCAAGGTCACGCTGCCGCTCATCGCCGCGCTGCGCTCGGCCACCGAGGCCGACCGCCGCCGGCTCAAGCGGATCGCGCTGCGCAAGCGCTGGACCCGGGCGCAGTGGAGCCAGCTGGGGGCGCTGATCGACCGCTGCGGCGGCTTCGCCTACGCGCGCGCGCGGGCGTTCGCGCTGGCCGACGAGGCGCGCGCGCTGCTGGACGGCGGGGCCACGCCCGATCCGGCGGTGACCCCCGCGTCGCGCGGGGCGCTGCGCGCGCTCGACCGGGCGGTGGACTACGCGGTCCGGCGCAACCGCTGAGCGCGCCACCCCCGGCGAAAGCGCCCGCATTGACCTCCCGCCCGCGTCACGTCCCGAGCCTTTCCGCTCCGGCCCTGGTGAAGACCGCCGCCGCTGCGGCGCTCTCCAAGAAGGCGCGCGATCTCACCGCCCTCGACCTGCGTGACCTCAACGCGGTGTGCGACTATTTCCTGATCTGTTCGGCCGCCAGCGAGGTGCAGGTGAAGGCGGTGGCCGAGGCGGTCGAGGAGAAGCTGCGCGAGCAGGGGGCGCGCCCCTGGCACATCGAGGGGTTCGAGGGGCGGCGCTGGGTGCTGCTGGACTACGTCGAGGTGGTGGTGCACGTGTTCCACGAGAAGACGCGCGAGTACTACATGCTGGACCGCCTGTGGGGCGACGCCCGGAGCGTGGACCTTGGTCTGGGAAGCGCTGAGTGACGGCCTGGCCGAGGCGCTGCGCGCCGCCGGCCTGTACGACCCCGCGCGGTTCGCGCGCCTCGAGCTGGCCATCCCGCGCGAGAGCGCGCACGGCGACTGGACCACCAACCTGGCGCTGCAGATCGCCAAGGAGCTGAAGCGCCCGCCGCGCGCGGTCGCCGAGGCTCTCGCCGCCGGCTTCCCGCTGGCCGGGTCGCCGTTCGAAGCGGTCGAAGTGGCGGGAGCGGGGTTCCTGAACTTCCGCTACGCGCGCGCCTTCCTGGACGGTCTGCCGGCGCGGATCATCGCCGCGGGCGGGCGCTTCGGCGGCTCGCAGGTGGGGGATGACCACGCCTGCCTGGTCGAGTACGTGAGCGCGAACCCGACCGGCCCGCTCAACGTGGTGAGCGCGCGCGCCGCGGCGGTGGGTGCGGCGCTGGTGCGCCTGCTGCGCGCCACCGGCCACCGCTGCGACGGCGAGTTCTACGTCAACGACGCCGGCACCCAGGTGGACCTGCTGGGCGCATCGGTGGCGGCGCGCTTCGCCCAGCGCATCGGCGAGCCGCGTCCGCTGCCCGAGGCCGGCTACCAGGGCGGCTACGTCGCCGACCTCGCGGCGGCGCTCCCCGAGGCGGAAGCGCGCGCCGCGCTCGGCGGGGACGGGGCGACCTGGTTCCGCGACCGCGCGCTCGAGCGCATGGTGGCGGCGCAGCGCGCCGACCTCGACGCCTACGGCGCCGAGTTCGCCCGCTGGTTCCGCGAGTCGGAGCTGCACGGCTCGGGAGCGGTGGACCAGGCCCTGGCCGAGCTCGGAGCGCGCGGCATGCTCTACGACGCCGAGGGCGCGCGGTGGCTCAGCACCACGCGGTTCGGCGACGACAAGGACCGCGTGGTGGTGCGCGGCACCGGGCTGCCGACCTACCTGCTGCCCGACATCGCCTACCACCGCGACAAGCGCGCGCGCGGTTACCGTCACGCCATCGACCTGTGGGGGCCCGACCACCACGCCTACGTCGGCACGCTGATGGCGGGCCTCGCGGCGCTGGGGCTGGAGCCCGACTTCCTCGAGGTCCTGATCGTCCAGCAGGTGAACCTGCTGGCGGGCGGCCAGCCGGTCGGCATGAGCAAGCGCGCGGGCGAGTTCATCACCCTGCGCGACCTGATGGACGAGGTCGGCGCCGACTGCGCGAAGTTCTTCTTCCTGATGCGCTCGACCAGCGCGCACCTCGACTTCGACCTGGACCTGGCGAAGCGGCAGAACGACGAGAATCCCGCGTACTACGTGCAGTACGCCCACGCGCGCATCGCCTCGATCCTGCGCTACGCCGCGGAGCGGGGGCTGGCGCCCGAGCCGGGCGCGGGCGCGGCGCTCGAGCAGCCGGAGGAGATCGCCCTGGTGCGCCGGCTCGCGGCCTTCCCCGAGGTGGTGCGCGGCGCGGCGGCGGCGCGCGAGCCGCACCGCATCCCCGCCTTCCTGATGGAGACCGCCGCGGAGTTCCACCGCTTCTACCACCATTGCCGCGTGGTGGGCGAGGACGCGGCGCGCTCGCGCCGGCGCCTGGCGGTGGCGGAGGCCGCACGGGTGGTGCTCGCGAACGGCCTCGCGCTGCTGGGCGTCTCGGCGCCCGAACGCATGGAGCGTGCGGCGGAGGCGGTGTCATGAGCGCGGGCAACCAGATCCTGGTGGTGGGCTCGGTGGCGCTGGACTCGGTGCGCACGCCCTACGGCGAGGCGGTGGAGGCGCTGGGCGGCTCGGCCTCCTACTTCGCCCTGGCGGCCAGCCACTTCGCCCCGGTGCGGGTGGTGGCGGTGGTGGGGGAGGACTTCCCCGCGGAGCACCGGCGGCTCTTCGAGAGCCGGGGCATCGACCTCTCGGGGCTCGAGACCGCGCCGGGGCGCACCTTCCGCTGGCGCGGCGAGTACGCCGCCGAGCTGGGCCACGCGCACACGCTCGAGACCCAGCTCAACGTGTTTTCGACGTTTCACCCGCACCTCGAGGACGAGCACCGCGCCTGCCCCTTCGTGTTCCTCGCCAACATCGACCCGGACCTCCAGCTCGAGGTGCTGGCCCAGATGCGCAAGCCCCGGCTCTCGCTGAGTGACACCATGAACTACTGGATCGCGCGCAAGCCCGACCGGGTGCTGGAGGTGCTCAGGCAGGTGGACGTGGCCCTGCTCAACGAGGAGGAGGCGCGCGCCCTGGCGGGCGAGACCCTGCTCATCCGGGCGGCCGACCGCCTGCTCGAGCAGGGGGCGCGAGCGGTGATCGTCAAGAAGGGCGAGCACGGAGCCATCTTCCGCTCCCGCGAGGAGCGTTTCATGACCCCGGCCTACCCGGTCGAGTCCCTGCGCGATCCGACCGGGGCGGGGGACTCCTTCGCCGGAGGCTTCCTCGGCTGGCTGGCGCGCTGCGGCCGCGCCGATGGCGACATGCTCCAGCAGGCCATGGTGTGCGGGACGACCACCGCCTCCCTGGCCATCGAGGACTTCAGCCCGCGCCGGCTGGTGGAGACCGACCGGACCGAGATCGCCGCCAGGGTGGCCCTGCTTCATCGCATGATCCACTTCGACTTGGAGCCGATCGATTGAAGCTCCACGCGAGGTGAAACGGGGCCGTGGCACCGGCCCGACGCCCTGTGCTAGGATTCGCGCCGTCGTTCGCTGACGGGAAGGAGGACGCTGCGGGGTGGAGACGACGCGCTTGTCGTGGACGGCCAGGGCCGAGGACGCGATTCGCGCCCTGAAGGGCGTCGAGGACGTTCGGATCCTCGCCGAGGGCGAAGAGATCCGCGAGCTGCACGTCCTGACCACCTCCAACCGGCCGGCCCGGCTCATCGTCCGCGACGTCCAGACCCTGCTGCTCACCCGGTTCGACCGCAGCATCGACCACCGGGTGGTCTCGGTGGCCCACATCGAGGCGCGGGGCGGACCGGCGCGCCCGGTCGCGTCCGCCGCGCGGACGCCGGACCCGGAGCCGGAGCCGGAGGTCGAGGACGACGGCCGCATCCGCTTCGGCAGCGTCAACCTGTACGTCGCGGGGGCCCGTGCCCAGGCTCAGGTGGAGCTGCGCTGGAAGGGCGTGCCCCGCATGGGGAGCGCCAGCGGATGGTGCACCCGGGAGGCGGCCCACGGGTTGATCGCCTCCGCCACGCTGGCGGCGCTCCAGGAGTACCTGAGCGACGACATCGCCCTCGGGGTGGAGGATGTGGAGATGGTGCGCGTGGGCCGTCACCAGGTGGTGGTCGTGACGCTCGCCCTGATCGCGCACAGGCAGGAGAAGGTCCTGGCCGGCTGCTGCACCGTGGGACAGGATGTCCAGCAGGCCGTGGTGCTCGCCACGCTGGCGGCCCTGAACCGCGTGGTGGGCGGCCTGAAGACCAGGGAACCGATCGAATACGTCTTGAGACCGGCATCAACCTAGGAGACCAGCGGAGCGGAACGACATTCAGGAAGCGAAGCGGACCCACCTGTCGGGACATTGCAGTCTTCCCCAACAGAATCCTTCGAAAAGGAGGTGGGCTTCGTGGACCTCATCCTCGAACTCGTGACCTTCTTCGGCCGCGCCGGCTGGTAGGCCGGACACGGACCTAGGCGGTAAGTAAGCCTCCTGGCGGATGCCGGTCTCGGTTTTTCCCTCCCGGAACGCGGTCACGCCTCCGATAATCGGGACGCGATGAAGACACCAGTGCCTGCGCTGCATCCGCGGGCCTTCCGTCTCTACTATGCCGCGGTGCTGCTGACCGCCACGCTGCTGTTCGTGGTGGTCACGCCGCTCGCGCCCGCCGTGCAGCCGCTGGCTCTGGCCGTGGCGCTGGCGCTGATGATCGTGAGCGAGGCCGGCCCGGTGCCGCTGCCGAGCGGGGGCTATGCCACCGCGAGCGCGGTTCTGGACCTGGCGTGCCTGATCATCCTCGGGCCGCTGTGGACCGCGTGGCTCGACGTGGCGAGCACCCTGGTGGTGCAGGGGCTGCTGCTGCGCAAGCCCGCGGTGCGCGTCTTCCACAACCTGTCCATCTTCGCCATCACCTCGTTCGCGGCCGGCTACGCGTACCTCGCGGCGGGCGGCGAGGTCGGCCGGCTGTCGTTCCCGCACGACATCGTGCCGGTGCTGGTCTGCGGCGTCGTCTACTTCCTGTTCAACTCCGCGCTCGTCTCCACCGTGATCGGGCTGACCACCGGACCCGGCCCGTGGCGGATCTGGCAGCGCAACTTCCTCCAGGGGATCCTGCACCACATCTCGTTCATCACGCTGGGCGCGCTGGTGGCGGTGGTCTACTTCAACGTCGGCCCGTGGGGCGTGGCGCTGTGCGGCATCCCGTTCCTGGTGGCGCGCCACTCGTTCGGCGCCTACATGGAGATCCGCGCCGATCTCAAGGACTTCGTGCGCGCGCTCTCCGAGGTGCTGGAAGAGGTGGATCCGTACACCCGCCACCACTCGAGTCGGGTCTCGCAGTACGCGGTGCGGCTGGCGCGCGGCATGCGGCTCTCCGAGCGCGAGGTCGAGGAGATCGAGTACGCCGCGCTGGTGCACGACCTGGGCAAGATCGGGCCGCAGCACCAGCACATCCTGCAGAAGCCGGGCTCGCTCTCGCACGAGGAACAGCGCACGCTGCGTGCGCACCCCGGCGCCGGCGCCGAGATCGTGGCCCGGGTGCGCGCGCTGCGCCGCGCGGCCGAGATCGTGCGCACCCATCACGAGCGCCCGGACGGCCAGGGGTATCCGTTCGGTCTCCGGTCGGCCGACGTGCCGGTGGGGGCGCGGATCCTCAACGTCTCGGACGCGTTCGACGCCATGACGTCGGACCGCCCGTACCGGCGCGCCCTCTCGGTCGAGGCCGCGCTCGAGGAACTCAGGCGCGGCACCGGCAGCCAGTTCGATCGCGACGTGGTCGCCTGTCTGCTGCGGCTCCACGCCGCCGGACAGTTCCCGCTGGTCCCCAGCCCCAGCAGCGAGGATCTCCTCATGCTGCGGGTCAAGCCCCGCCAGGCGCAGGGCTGATGCGCTACCGCGACGCGGGGGTGGACATCGTGCGGGCCGAGGCGGTGAAGGCGGCGCTCGCGCGCGCCGTCCGCTCGACGTGGGGCGGGGGGGTGGCGCCGCTGGCCGGCGGCTTCGCCGGGGTGATGCGCTTCCCGGGCGCCCCAGGGCTGGTCGCCGCCACCATGGACGGCGTGGGCACCAAACTCCATCTCGCGCTGGCTGCCGGGCGGGTGGCGGACGCCGCCGCGGACCTGGTCTACCACGGCGCCAACGACCTGCTGGTGCACGGCGCGCGGCCGCTCGCCTTCCTCGACTACGTCGCGCAGGCGCGGCTCGACCCCGACGTGGTGCTGGCCGCTATCGACGGGCTGGCGCGGGCCTGCCGCGAGGTGGGCGCGGTGCTGCTCGGCGGCGAGACCGCCGAGATGCCCGACACCTACCTGCCGGGCGTGGTGGACCTGGCGGGCTGCATGATCGGGACGCTCGAGCCCGCCCGGCTGCTGGACGGAGCGGCGGTGCGGCCCGGCGACCTGGTGCTGGGGCTGGGCTCGACCGGGCTCCACACCAACGGCTACTCGCTGGCGCGCGCGGTGCTGTCGCGTTCGGGCCTCACGCCGGGCGACCCGCTGCCGGGCGGTGGCGGCGAGAGCGTGGGCGAGGCGCTGCTCGCGCCCCACCGCTGGTACGGGCGCGCGCTCCTGCCGCTCGTGGACGCGGGCCGGGTGCGCGCCCTGGCTCACGTCACCGGCGGCGGGCTGGCCGGGAACCTGGGGCGCGTGCTGCCGGCGGGGTGCCGCGCGCGCGTGAGCCCGCGGGCATGGCCGCGTCCGCCGATCTTCCGCTGGCTGGTGAAGGCGGGCGAGGTCCCCGAGGAGGAGGCACGCTGGGCGCTCAATCTCGGGATCGGTATGGTGGTGGTGTGTGCGGCGGAGCAGGCGCAGGGCGTGACCCGCGAGCTGGCCGCCGCGGGGGAGAAGGTCCACGCGCTCGGCTCGATCGTGGCCGGCGAGCGCGGCGTGGAGTGGGCGGAGGAGGCACGGCCATGACCGGAGTCCGCGGGGTGCCGTGGGCGGGGACGGGAAGGAGGAGGGGATGGAGCGCCATCCGCGAGGTCACGAGGGAGGGGCCGCCCCCGGCCGCGAGCTGACACCACCCGAGATGCTCGGGGAATCGCCGGCCTGGGCCGAGGCGTGCGCGGCGCTGCCGCGCATCGCGGCGAGCGGACTGCCGGTGCTGCTGCTGGGTGAGACCGGGACCGGCAAGGAGCTGGTGGCCCGGGCGCTGCACGCGCTGTCGTCGCGCCACCGCGCCGAGTTCGTGGCGCACAACTGCGGCGCCACGCCGGACAGCCTGATCGAGAGCGAACTGTTCGGTCACAGCCGCGGCGCCTTCACCGGCGCGGTGGCCGATCGCGCCGGGCTGTTCGAGGCCGCCGACGGCGGTACGCTGTTCCTCGACGAGATCGGCGACGCCAGCGCGCTGCTGCAGATGAAGCTGCTGCGGGTGCTGCAGGAGGGCGAGTCGCGCCGGGTGGGCGACACGCGCCTGCGCCGGGTGGACGTGCGCGTGATCTCGGCCACCCACCGCTCGCTCGAGCCGGGCGTGGCGGGCGGCGGCTTCCGCGCCGACCTCTACTTCCGCCTGAACGCGGTGCGCCTGCGGCTGCCGCCGCTGCGCGAGCGCGGCCAGGACGTGCTGCTGCTGGCGCGCCACTTCCTCGCGGGCGCCGCGGCGCGTGCGGGCCGCGAGCCGCCCGCGCTCGAGCCGCGGCTCGCCGAGCGGCTGCTCGCCAGCCCGTGGCCCGGCAACGTGCGCGAACTGGCCAACGCGTGCGCCTTCGCGGTGCACGTCGCCGGCGCGGAGGCGGAGGTGGGGGTGGAGCACTGGCCGGAGGGTGCGGGCGCCGGCGGCGAGGCGCGCGTCCCGGGCCGCGCCGGGCTCCACGCCGAGACCCGCGCGCTCGAGGAGCGGCGGCTGCGCGAGACGCTGGAGCGCACGCGCGGGAACAAGTCGCAGGCGGCGCGCGCTCTCGGCCTGTCGCGCCAGGGGCTCCTGAAGAAGCTGCGACGCTACGGGCTCACCGCCGACGAGTGCGTCGCCATCGCCCTTGACGCTCCCCGGCGTGGTCCCTAGAGTGCGCGTTTCGGACTTCCGTGGAGGTCGCTGGTGACCCGCAAACCGCTTCGCATCGGCCTGGTCGGCGTCGGGGCCGCCGCGCAGGTGAACCACATCCCCGCGCTCAAGAAGACCGCCGAGCTCGAGCTCGTGGCGCTGTGCGACCGCGATCCCGAGAAGACATCCCGAGTCGCGCAGAAGTTCCAGGTGCCCAGGTACTACAGCCGCTTCGAGGAGCTGCTGGCCGACGAAGAGGTGGACGCGGTGGACCTCTGCACCCCGAACTTCCTCCATGCGCCCATGGCCACCTCGGCGCTGGAGGCCGGCAAGCACGTGCTGTGCGAGCGCCCGCTGGCGCGCAGCGCCGAGGAGGCCACCGCGATGCTCAGGGTGGCGAAGAAGAACGACCGCACCCTGATGTGCGCGGTGCAGCATCGCTTCCGCGCCGACGCGCAGCTGCTGCGGAAGTTCGTGGAGAAGGGCGAGCTGGGCGAGCTCTTCTTCGCCAAGGCGGGGTGGCTGCGCCAGCGCACCGAGTGGGACTCCGACGAGTGGCGGCGCCAGAAGCGCGAGTCGGGCGGCGGCGTGGTCCTGGACCTGGGGTTCCAGATGCTCGACCAGGCGCTGTGGATCATGGGCGGCCCGAAGGTCGAGTCGGTGACCGCGAGCGTGCACCGCTCGCGCAAGGGCGAGGTGGAGGACAGCGCCACCGCGTTCCTCCGGCTGGCCTCGGGCGCGACGCTGACGCTCGAGCTGACCTGGGGCCTGCTGATGGAGAAGGACTTCGCCTACCTCAACCTCTTCGGTTCGGGCGGCGCCGCGCTGCTGAACCCGCTGCGCGTCCACAAGGGCATGCATGGCGCGCTGGTCAACGTCACGCCGCAGGTGGACACCTCGCGCAACCAGTACAAGCAGTCCATGGAGGCGCAGATCGCCCACTTCGCGGAATCACTGCGCAAGGGCGTGAAGCCGATGGGCGCGGCGGAGGAGATCCTGCCGGTGATGGAGCTGATGGACGCGGTGTACCGCTCGGCGGAGCAGGGCAAGGAGGTCCGCCTTCCCACCCAGGCTTAGGGATACCGGGCCGGCCGTCGCCGCGGGGCTCCTGCTCGGCGCCGCCTTCCTGCCCGGGCCGTTCGCCTTCCTGGCCTGGGGGGCGTTCGTGCCGCTGCTGGACCGGCTGGCGCGCCGCCTGCGCGAGGGCGCGCCGCTGCGCAGCCTGTTCGCCCTCGGCTACGCGTTCGGCCTGGCCTTCTTCCTGCTCGGCACGCACTGGATCGCGCTGCTCAGCGACGTCGCGATCACCGTGCCGTGGCTCAAGTACCCGGCCTGGCTGGCCGCCGCGGCCTACCTCGCCCTGTTCCCCGCGCTCGCCGCGCTGCTCGCGGGCGCACTGGCCCGCGGCGCGCGTGCCCCGCTCGCGCTGACGTTCCCGGTTGCCTTCCTGGCGGTGGAGGAGCTGCGCGCCTCGGGCGAGCTGGGCTTCCCCTGGTTCCAGCCGGGCTACACCCAGCACGCCTGCGTGCCGCTCATTCAGATGGCCAGCCTGGGCGGGGTGACGCTGGTGACGCTGTGGGTGCTGGTGCTCAACGTGCTGCTGTGGCGCGCGCTGGCCGGGAGCGCGCGGCTGCGCGTCGGCCTGGGGGCGCTGCTGCTGCTGCTGCTGCCGTGGTTGTGGGGCCTGCGCGTGCTGGACGCCGCGCCGCGCGGCACGGGAGCGGCGGTGGCGCTGGTGCAGGGGAACATCGCGGGCGAGGTGAAGTGGTCGGGAGACCACCAGGCCGCGATCCTCGACACGTTCCTCACGCTCTCGGCCCGCGCGGCGCGGTCGCAGCCGCGGCCCGCGGTGATCATCTGGCCCGAGACGGCGACCGGCAGCTACCTGCGCAAACAGCTCGACCAGGCGCTCCAGGTGGCGGCGTTCGCGGCGCGCACCGGGATCCCGGTGTTCGCCGGCTTCGCCGACTACGCGTATGACTCGCTCGGGGTGCAGCGCCATTACAACGCGGCCGGGTTGTTCGCGCCGGACGGGGCGCTCGGCGAGGTCTACGCCAAGCGCCACCTGGTGCCCTTCGGCGAGCGCATGCCGTTCCAGCGCCTCTTCCCGGCGCTCGGGAAGCTCGCGCTCGGGCAGGCGGAGTGGACGCCCGGGCGGCGTCCCGTGCTGTTCCCGAGCGCCGCGGGGCCGTTCGGCTGCCTGGTGTGCTTCGAGTCCATCTTCCCCGACCTGTCGCGCGTGGACGTGCGCGCCGGGGCCCGCTGGCTGGTGAACATCACCAACGACGAGTGGTTCGGCGACAGCGCCGCGCTCTACCAGCACGCGGCCATGGCGGTGTTCCGCGCCGTCGAGAACCACGTGCCGCTGGCGCGCTGCGCGAACACCGGGCTCACGATGCTGGTGGACGCGAACGGGCGGGTGGTGCAGAAGCTGCCGGTGTTCACCGGCGCGGTGCTCGCGTCGCCGCTGCCGCCGTGGAACCCGGCCGGTTTCCCCACGCCGTTCACGCGCTTCGGCGACTGGCCGGGGGCGCTCGACCTCGTCGCGCTCGCGGCGCTCGGGCTCGCGGCGGCGCGGCGGAAGCGACCGTTTGGCGGGTGATGGTGGTCGGGCAGCGTAGCGGGCGGCGTCCTCTCTCTCTCGCGGCCGCTTCCGGCACTTACCTCGTGCGGCTCCGGAGCGGGTCCTGGCAGGCCGTGGGGAGACTCCTCGTGATCAGGCAGTACCCGCGATGGCGCCTACACGCGCGCGCGTCGCCGTGCTAGCGTGGGCTCCGAGCACCCACCAGGGAGGGAGCTGCGATGCCCGCTGAGAACGTCCTGTACTACGGCGACAACCTCGACGTCCTGCGCCGGCACGTGAAGGACGAGACGGTGGATCTCGTGTACCTCGACCCGCCGTTCAACAGCCAGCAGGACTACAACGTGCTGTTCAAGGAGCGCGCCGGCGTCGGGTCCGCCGCGCAGATCGGGGCCTTCGAAGACACCTGGCACTGGGACCAGGGGGCCGCGGCCGCCTACCAAGAGATCGTGGAAGCCGGCGGCAAGGTCTCCGACGCGATGCGCGCCTTCCGCACCTTCCTTGGCGAGAACGACATGATGGCCTATCTCGCCATGATGGCTCCGCGACTCCTAGAGCTGCGTCGCGTGCTCAAGTCCACCGGCTCGATCTACCTCCACTGCGACCCGACCGCCAGCCACTACCTCAAGATGGTCATGGACGCCATCTTCGGGCCGGTGAACTTCAGGAACGAGATTATCTGGAAGCGCACGAGCGGGCACAGTGACGCTGAGCGCTACGGGAGCGTCCACGACATCCTTCTGTTCTACGTGAAGGGCGCTGAGGCCACCTGGAACCCGACCTTCCAGCCCTACGAGGAGGCGTACGTCGAGCAGTACTACCGTTATTCCGACCCCGATGGTCGCCGCTTCATGTCAGGAGATCTTGGGGCGGCTGGCCTCCAGGGCGGCGGCTACGTCTACGAGTGGAAGGGCGTCACACGTGAGTGGCGCTGCCCGAAGGAGACGATGGGCAAGCTCGATCGAGAGAGGAAGATCTTCTACACGCGGAATGGGATCCCCCGGCTCAAACGCTATCTCGACGAGTCGAAGGGGCTGCCAATGCAGGATGTATGGACCGACCTCGAGGCCTTGCGCTCCTGGCATGCTGAGCGCCTCGGCTACCCGACCCAGAAGCCCAAAGCACTGCTCGAGCGCATCATCCTCGCAAGCAGCAAGAAGGGCGACCTGGTGCTCGACCCCTTCTGTGGCTGTGGGACCACCGTCGAGGTCGCAGAGGAGCAAGGGCGCCGCTGGATTGGCATCGACGTCACGCACCTTGCTGTGGGCCTTATGAAGGCACGTCTGACCGCCGCCTTCGGAGGCCGTGCGAAGTACCAGGTGATCGGGGAACCCACCGATCTAGCCGGCGCCGAGCAACTGGCGGTCGAGGACAAGTTCCAGTTCGAGTGCTGGGCGCTCGGCCTTGTGGGAGCCCGACATTCCGAGCACAAGAAGGGCGCTGATCGCGGGATCGACGGGCGTCTCCTCTTCCATGACGAAGGCCCCGGCGGAGCCACGAAGCAGATCATTCTCTCTGTGAAGGGCGGCGGCACGAGCTCCCCGCACGTCCGCGATCTGGTTGGCGTGCTGGATCGGGAAAAGGCCCAGATCGGCGTGCTCATCTCGCTCCAGGAGCCGACGCGCGACATGCGGAAGGAGGCGGCCTCTGCCGGCTTCTACCGCTCGCCCTACACGGAGCGGAACCATCCTCGCCTCCAACTGCTCACGATCAAGGAGCTCTTCGAGGGCAAGGGCATCGACTACCCGGGCCAGGCCTCCAACGTGACGCTCAAACGCGCGCCGGCGGTCCAGTCACGGGGCGCGGAGAACCTGCCGTTGTTCGATGCCGAGCCCAATCAGCCGTCGCGCAAGCTCTCCAAGAGGCGTGGTGCGAAGCGCCCGCGATAGGAGATGGAGCTAGAGATGGAGGCCCTCAAGTACCTCGCATGGCCGGTGACGGTCCTCATCATCCTGCTGATCTTCTGTCGGCCTCTCTACCGGTTGCTCGACCGGATCCGCTACCTCCGTCTTGGCGAGGCGAGGATCGGCACGCGGGCGCCGCAGGAAAAAGGCCCAGGTGGGGCCCCAGATCCTACGAAGCAGCGTCCCCCTCTCCCTGAGCAGGAAGCAGGCCCCCTGCTTTCCTTCGTGCGGAATGCGATTCGGGAGAGCCTTGAGGCGAGAGGTCTGTCCACTGAGGCTGACCGCGTCCGAGCCCTGGTGGACGATGTCGCCGTCTGGAGCCTTTCGGCGAGGTGCGAGCGGATCTACGGATTGATCTTCGGGAGCCAGATTGACGCCCTCCAGTTGCTCAACAGTCCCAACCTGGTTTCCGCCGAGATCATCCGCCCCTATTACAACACCGCCGCCGCCAGCGCCCCGGCTCTCTATGCGGCCTACCCCTTCGAACAATGGCTCGCCTTCCTCAGCTCCTGGGGGCTGGTCGAGATGCAAGGCCAGGGGCTCAGAACCAGCGAGTTCGGCCGCCTGTTCCTCCACTACCTGATTGAGCAGGGCATGCCGACGTACAAGTCTCTCTAGGCCGGTCCACAGCTCTCCAGTCCCGATCTCGCCGGGCGAGGGATGGCCTGGAACGCAGTGTCGGCAGGTCGCAGAATATCTCGGCGTCAGCCCAAAGACGGTACGGCGTCTGGTGGCCGGCGGAAGGCTGCCCGCCGCGTTGACACCGCGGAAGCCGGATGACTACCATGCGGCATCCGTCCGTTCCCCATCGCCGTCCCGCCGGTCGAGCCGCGCGGCCGGAAGGCGTCCCTTCCTCGGAGTGTCGGTGCCGTGACGCCAGCTTCGGTGGTGCGATGAGCCTGCGCGTGGCGATCCTCGGAGCCACCGGGCTGGTGGGCCGCACCATGCTGGCCGTGCTGGAAGAGCGCGGCTTCCCGGTCGAGCGGCCGCGCCTGCTGGCGAGCGAGCGCGCCGGCGACCGCACGCTCCGCTTCCGCGGCTGCGAGCTGCCGATCGAACCGGTCTCCGCCGCGGCCTTCGCCGGCCTCGACCTGGTGCTGTTCGCGGTCGCCAACCCGCTCGCCGAGCGGTGGGCGCCGGCGGCGCGCGCCGCCGGGGCGCGGGTGGTGGACAACAGCAGCGCATTCCGCTACCGCGACGAGGTGCCGCTGGTGGTGCCGGAGGTGAACGGCCGGCTGCTCGGGGCGCGCCCGATGCTGGTGGCGAATCCGAACTGCTCGACCGTCGGCATCGTCATGGTGGTCGCGCCGCTGGCACGCGCGGTGCCTCTCACGCGCCTGGCCGCGGTGACCTACCAGTCGGTCTCGGGGGCCGGCGCGGAGGCGCTCGACCAGCTCGAGAGCGGCGTGCGCGCCGGCCTCGCGGGGCCGCCGCCCGCGCGACCCGGCGGGCTGCCGCCGTTCGCCTTCAACGTGGTGCCGCACATCGACCGCTTCGAGGACAACGGCTACACCCGCGAGGAGATGAAGATCGTGTGGGAGACCCGCAAGATCCTCGGGCTGCCGGATCTGCCGGTGAGCGCCACCGCCGCGCGCGTGCCGGTCCGGGTGGGCCACTCCGCCGCGGTCACCGCGGTGTTCGAGCGCGCGCTCCCGCCCGACGAAGCGCGCGCGCTGTGGGCCGCCTTCCCCGGCGTGCGGGTGGTGGACGATCCGGCGCACCAGCGCTACCCGACGCCGCTCGAGGCAGCAGGGCAGGACCCCGTGCTGGTGGGCCGCGCGCGCGCGAGCCTGGCCGAGGCCAACGCCCTCGAGTTCTTCGTGGCCTCCGACAACCTGAGGAAGGGCGCGGCCCTGAACGCGGTGCAGATCGCCGAGGGGCTGGCGGCGGCACTCGCCGCGCCGCGGGGCGCGAGGGCCCGGTGAGCCGCCCCGCGCGCCTGGCGCCGCTGCTGCTGGGCGCGCTGGTGGGCTCGCTGTGCGCGGCGCGGCTGGAGACCGGCGTGGCGTGCGTGATCCTCGGCTCGCTCGCCGCGGCCGCGGCCGGGGCGCCACGGCCGCCGCGAGCGTGGCTGCGGCTGGTGGGCGGCGGCGCCCTGGTGGCGATCGTGCTCAACGCGCTGCTCACGCGCGGGAGCCCGCTCGGCGGATCGCTGCCGCTGGGGCTCCACGCGAGCGTCGAGGGCCTGCGCCTGGGCCTGCTGCTCGCGCTGCGGCTGGCGGGCGCCGCGGTGGCGCTGCACGGGCTCAGGGCGGCGTGGCCGGGGGAGCGCGCGGCGGACGAGCTGGCGCGGCTGCTGGCGCCGCTCGAGCGGCTGCGCGTGCCGGTGCGGGAGGCGCGCATGGTGCTGGGGCTGGCGCTGCGCTTCGCGCCGCTGCTGGCGCGCGAAGCCGGGCGCATCGCCCGGGTCCAGGAGCTGCGGGCCGGCCGGCCGGCGCGCGGCTGGCGCGAGAAGCTGGTGCGCCGGCGCGCGATCGTGGTGCCCGCGCTGGTCAACGCGCTGGAGCGCGCGGAGCGGGTGGGGCTGGCGCTGGAGGCGCGGCACTACCGCGCGCGTCCGCCCGCGCCGCCGGCGCGCGGCGGACCGGCGTGGGCGGCGGCCGGGCTGGCGGTGGCGGCGGTGGCGCTGCTGTGGCGCGGCTGAGGTGAGGACCTTCCGGCTGGTGGTGGCGTACGACGGGACCGATTTCCACGGCTGGCAGCGCCAGCCGGGTCAGCGCACGGTGCAGGGCGTGCTGGAGCGGGCGCTGGGCGAGGTGCTGGGGGGCGTGGAGGTGAGCGTGCAGGGTGCGGGACGGACCGATGCGGGCGTACACGCGCGCGGGCAGGTGGCGTCGTTCGCGGCGGCGACGACGCTGCCGGCGGGCGCGCTCGCGCCGGCGCTCAACGCGCGGCTGGCCGGGGACGTGCGGGTGGTGGCGGCGCTGGAGGCGGCGGCGGAGTTCGACGCACGGCGCTCGGCGGCGGCGCGGCGCTACGCGTACCGGCTGCTCGAGCGCGACGACGTGCTGCTGCAGCGCATCGCCTGGCGTCCGCGGCTGCCGTACGATCGCGCGGGCCTCGGGTGCGCCGCGGCGGCGCTCGAAGGCGGTCACGACTTCACGTCGCTGCGCGCGACCGGCAGCTCGGAGACGCCGCCGGTGTGCGTGGTGCGCGAGGCGCGCTGGCGGCCGTGGGAGGGCGGGCTGCGGCTCGACGTCACCGCCGACCGCTTCCTGTATCACATGGTGCGCAACATCGTGGGCACGGCGCTGGCGGTCTCCCGGGAAACCGACCCGGCGGCCGCGATGGCCGCGATCCTGGCGGCGCGCGACCGTGCCGCGGCGGGGCCGACCGCGCCGCCGCACGGGCTGTGCCTGGAACAGGTGCTCTATCCGGAGGACGAGCGATGAGATCAGGGCGAGCGGACGCCGGTTTCCTGAGCGGGATCATGCTGGGCGCGCTGGTCATGGCCGGCCTGCTCGAGCCGGACCCGCGCGCGGCGCGCGCGGGCACCCCGAACTCCACCGCCATCGCGCCGGCGCCGGCGGCGCGCCCGGTCTCGGGCGCGCGCCGCACGCCGATCGTCGCGGCGGCCCAGCGCGTGAGCCCCGCCGTGGTGTCGGTGAGCGTGACGGCGACGCGGGTGGTGCGCACGGATCCCTTCGGCGGGATGTTCCACGACGAGTTCTTCGACCGCTTCTTCCCGCAGTCGGGGATCCGCCAGCGGGTCTCCGGCCTGGGCTCGGGCGTGATCGTGGACGCCGCGGGACTGGTGCTGACCAACGAGCACGTGATCCGCGACGCCGAGGAAGTCAGGGTCACGCTGCCCGACGGGCGCGAGTTCACGGCGAAGGTACTGGGGGGCTCGGCGATCTACGACCTGGCGGTGCTCGGGATCAAGGGCGAGCGCCTGCCGGTGGCGCCGCTCGGCGACAGCGACGAGCTGGTAGTGGGCGAGCCGGCGCTGGCGATCGGCAACCCGTTCGGCAACCTGCTCAGCGACACGCGGCCCACCGTCACCGCGGGAGTGGTCAGCGCCACCCGGCGCGACATCAAGTCCGAGGCCACGGAGAGCGGCGTGTACAAGAACATGATCCAGACCGACGCCGCCATCAATCCGGGCAACAGCGGCGGCGCGCTGGTGAACGCCGACGGCGAGGTGATCGGGATCAACACCTTCATCTTCACGCCGAGCGGGGGCTCGACCGGCGTCGGCTTCGCCATCCCCGTCAACCTGGCGCGCCGCGTGCTGCAGGAGGTCGAGACCTACGGGCGGGTGCGCGTCGCCTGGCCGGGCATGCAGATTCAGCCGGTGACGCCGACCCTGGCGAAGCAGCTGGGCTGGGCCGACGGTGGCGGGCTGGTGGTGACGCGCGTCGAGCCGGACGGCCCGGCCGCGAAAGCGGGCGTGCTGCGCGGCGACCGCATCCGCAAGGTGAACGCCCGCGTGGTGAACTCGCTGGACGACGCGCAGCGCGGCATCTACGGCGCGGCGGTGGGCGACCGCCTCGACCTCGAGCTGGAGCGCGGCGGGCGCCGGCTCGAGCTCTCGATCGTGCTCGCCGAGGCGCCGCGGGGCTCGCCGTGATCGCCCGCTACTCGCGCCCGGCGATGAGCGCGGTGTGGAGCGACGAGCGCCGGCTCTCGCTGTGGCTGGAGGTGGAGCTGGCGGCGACCGCGGCGCGCGAGGCGCGCGGCCTGGTGCCCGCCGGCGCCACCGCGCGCATCCGCGAGCGCGCGCGGCTCGACCCGGAGCGCATGCTGGCCATCGAGGCGGAGGTGCGCCACGACGTCATCGCCTTCCTGGCGATGGTCGGGGAGTCGGCGGGCGACGACGCCCGGCACCTGCACGCCGGCCTCACCTCGTCCGACCTGGTGGACAGCGCGCTGGCCTGCCAGGTGCGGGAGGCCGGCCGGGTGCTGGAGGCGGAGCTGGCGCGGCTGGCGCGCGCGGCGTGGACGCTGGCGCAGGCGCACCGGCGCACACCGATGGTGGGGCGCACGCACGGCATCCACGCCGAGCCCATCACCTTCGGGCTCAAGTGCCTGACCTGGAGCGAGGAGCTGGGACGCGGGCGTTCGCGGCTGGCCGCGGCACTCGCGGGTTGCGCGGTGGGGAAGTTCTCGGGCGCGGTCGGCACGCTCGCCCACCTCGACGCCGCCACCGAGGCCGACGCGCTGGCGCGCCTGGGGCTCGCGCCGGAACCGGTGGCGAGCCAGGTGGTGCAGCGCGACCGCCACGCCGCGCTGCTGTGCGCGCTGGCGGTGCTCGGCGGCACGCTGGAGCGGGTCGCGGTCGAGATCCGCCACCTGCAGCGGAGCGAGGTGCGCGAAGCCGCCGAGCCGTTCGCCGCGGCGCAGCAGGGCTCCTCGGCCATGCCGCACAAGCGCAACCCGGTGCGCTGCGAGCGCGTGAGCGGGCTGGCACGCCTGCTGCGCGGCTACGCGCAGGCCGCGCTCGAGGACCAGGCGCTGTGGCACGAGCGCGACATCAGCCACTCGTCGGTCGAGCGGGTCATCCTGCCGGACGCCTTCCTGCTCGCGGATTTCATGGCCGCCGAGCTGGCCGGGATCCTGGAGGGCCTGCGCGTGGACCCGGAGGCGATGCGCCGGAATCTCGAGGCGGGCGGCGGGCTGGTCTACTCGCAGCGCGTGCTGCTGGCGCTCACCGGCGCCGGGATGGCGCGCCAGGAGGCCTACCGCATCGTGCAGGAGCACGCGCTGGCCGCGCTCGACCGGGGCGTCCCGTTCCGCGCCGCGCTCGAGGGCGACCCGCGCGTCGGCGCGGTGCTGGACCGCGCACGGCTGGCCGCGTGCTTCGTGCTCGAGGAGTGCCTGCGAAGCGTGGACGACCTGTTCGCGCGGGCCACGGAGCCGGCGTGAGCCTGGCCGCCCACGTGGCGCCCGCCTGGAGCGCGGAGGAGGCCGCCGACCCGCAGGCGATCGCCGCGCGCCTGCGCGTGCGCGGCGTCAGCCTCGAGGCCGACGAGGTGATGCTCCTGATGGAGCTGCTCGGCCGGCCGCCGCGGTGGCCGGAGGCGGTGCTGTTCGGCATCCTGTGGAGCGAGCACTGCTCCTACAAATCCACCCGGCACCTGCTCCGGCGCCTGCCCACGCGCGCGCCCCAGGTGATCCTGGGCCCGGGCGAGGACGCGGGCGTGGTGGCGCTGCCCGCCCCGTGCGAGGACCTGGCGCTGGTGCTGGCGCACGAGAGCCACAACCACCCGAGCCAGGTGCTGCCGGTGGAGGGCGCGGCCACCGGCGTGGGCGGCATCGTGCGCGACGTGGGCTGCATGGGCGCCGAGGTGGTGGGCGTGCTCGACGCGCTGCGCTTCGGCGACCCGCGCGGCTCGGTGCACGCGCGCGACGTGGCGCGCGGCGTGGTGCAGGGGATCGCCGACTACGGCAACGCGCTGGGCGTGCCGAACCTGGGCGGCGACGTGGTGTTCGACCGCGGTTTCGACGCGAACTGCCTGGTGAACGTGATGGCGGTGGGGGTGGCGCCGCGCGACGGCGTGCTGCGCAGCCGCGTCCCCGAGGGCCCGGGACCGTGGGCCCTGGTGGTGGTGGGCAAGCCCACCGACGAGAGCGGGTTCGGCGGCGCCGCGTTCGCCTCGGACGAGCTGGGCGGCAGCGACCAGCGCGGCGCGGTGCAGCTGCCCGACCCGTTCCTGAAGCGCGTGCTGCACGTCGCCAACGCCGAGGTGTTCGCGCGGCTGCGCGGGCGCGGCATCCCGGCCGGCTTCAAGGATCTGGGCGCCGGCGGCGTGGCCTGCGCCACCAGCGAGATCGCCGCGGGCGGCGGGCGGGGCGCCCACGTCCGGCTCGAACAGCTCCATCGCGTCGCGCGCCCGCTGCCGCCCGAAGTGCTGCTGTGCGCCGAGACCCAGGAGCGCTTCTGCTGGGCAGTGCCGGAGTCCTTCGCCGCCGAGCTGTGCGCGATCTACGAGCGCGAGTTCGAGCTGGGCAGTGTCTACCCCGGCGCGGGAGCCACGGTGATCGGGGTGGCGCGCGACGACGGGCGCTACCTCGTGACCTGGCACGGCGAGACCGTGGTGGACTGCGCGGTCGAGGCCATCACCGCCGGGCGGAGCGTCCAGCGCCCGGCGCGCCGCCGCGCCCCGCGGGTCCCCTACAAGCCGCGCCGCCACGTGGCGGAGCCGCACCAGGCGCTGCTCCGGCTGCTCGGCTCCTTCCACCTCGGCTCGCGCGAGTACCTGTTCCGCCACTACGACAGCGAGGTGCAGGGCCGCACCTGGCTGAGGCCCGGCGAGGCCGACGCGGCGGTGATCCGCGCGCACCCGGAGCGCGGGCTCGGCATCGCGCTGGCGGTGGGCGGGAACCCCTGGTGGTGCGGCTGCGATCCCGAGCTGGGCGCGCGTCACGCCGTGGCCGAGGCGGCGCGCAACGTGGCCTGCGCGGGAGGCCGGCCGTGGGCGCTCACCGACTGCCTGAACTTCGGGCACCCCGAGGACCCCGCGGTGATGGGCGACCTCGAGGCCACGCTCGAGGGCCTGGCGGTGGCGGCCGAAGCGCTCGGGAACCTCGCGGCGCGCGGCCAGCCGCTGCCGTTCGTGAGCGGCAACGTGAGCCTCTACAACCAGGTCGGGGAGAAGGCCATCCCGGCGACCCCGATCGTGATGTGCGCCGGCGTGGTGCGCGACGTGTCGGCGGCGGTCGGGCTGGGGCTGCGGCGGGCCGGCGATTTCCTGGTGCTGGTGGGCGAGCCGCGCGACGAGCTGGGTGGCTCGACCTACGTGCGCGAGGTGCTGGGCGTGGACGCGTGCGCGCCGCCCGCGCTCGACCTGGCGCGCGAGGCACGGCTCCAGGAGCTGGCCGTGCTGGCGGCCGAGGGCCGCTGGGTGCGCGCGGCGCACGACGTCTCGGACGGCGGGCTGGCCGTCGCGCTGGTCGAGATGTTGCTGGCCGCGCCCGCGGAGCGCGCCCTGGGGCTCGACGTGGACTTCGGCGCGCTCGAGGCCGAGCCCGAGCTGACGCTGTTCAGCGAGCGGCCGGGCATCGTGTTCGAGGTGAGCGCGGAGCGCGCCGCGCGGCTCTTCCAGGGCGCGCGCGAGCGCTCGCTGCTCGCCTGGCCGCTGGGCACGGTGAGCTCCCAGCCGGCGTTCCGCGCGCGCATGCCGGGCGGCGAGGCGATGGAGTGGAGCGTGGCCGAGCTCGCCGCGGCCGCGGCCGCACCACTGGCGCGGCTGTGGAACGAGGAGCTGGAATGAGCCGTGCGAAGGTGGCGGTGGTGCAGTTCCCGGGCGTGAACTGCGAGGCGGAGAGCGTGCGCGCCGTCGAGCGGGTGGGGCTGACCGCCGAGGTGTTCCGCTGGACCCGGGCCCCCGCGGAGCTGGCGGCGTTCGACGCCTGCGTGCTCCCGGGCGGGTTCTCCTACCAGGACCGGGTGCGGGCCGGGGCGCTGGCCGCCAAGCATCCGCTGGTCGAGTGGGTGGCGCGCGCCGCCGAGCGCGGGCGGCCGGTGCTCGGCATCTGCAACGGCGCGCAGGTGCTGGTGGAGGCCGGGCTGGTGCCGGGCGGGGGCGAGGTCGAGCTGGCGCTGGCGCGCAACCGCATGCCGGGACGCAGCGGCTACTACGCGCGCTGGGTCCACGTGCGGGTCGAGAGATCGCACTGCGTGTTCACCCGGGCGCTGGACCCCGGCACGCTGCTGGCGCTGCCGGTGGCGCACGGCGAGGGTCGCTTCACCTCGAGCGTGCCCGGGCGGATCGCGGCGCTGGCGCGCGCGGGGCAGACGCCGCTGCGCTACACGGACGCCAGCGGAGCGCTGGCCACCGGGTTCCCCGCCAATCCGAACGGGGCGGCGGGGGCGGTGGCCGCGGTGTGCAACGCCGCCGGCAACGTGCTGGCGATGATGCCGCACCCGGAGCGCGCGCAGGACCTGGGGCAGCTGAGCCGCGCGATCGGCGGCGCCTGGGGCGACCGCCGCGACCAGGCGCTGGAGTCCGCGGGCGCTGCGCCGGCCGCGGTGCCCGGGGCGCCGGCGCGAGCGGCGGGGCGGCGCGCCGCGAGCGCCGGGCCGGCGGGGCGGACCGAGGCCCCGGGACCCGGCCTGCTGCTGTTCGAGGGCCTGCGGCTCCACCTGGAGGAGGCGTGATGGCGCGCCCGCGCGTCGAGCGTTCCGTGCAGGCCTGGATCGAGCTCATCGCCGCCGACCCCGAAGCGGTCTCGGCCCTGGCGGTGGCGCGCGCCCGGCTGGCCGCCGGCGCGCGGCTCGCGGGCCTGCGGCGCTTCCGGGTCTTCGAGCTGGGCGGAAGGCTGCCGCCGCGGCGCGAGACCGAGGACCTGTTGCACCGCTCGACCCGGTTCTACAATCCGCACAAGGAGCGCTGCGTGGTGCGCATGGAGCCGGCGGATCCCGCGCCGCTCGAGCCGGCGGAGCAGGCGGTGCTGGTGTTCGACCGGGACGGCGAGCGCCGCGACGGGGCCGAGCGCTGGTGGCGCCACGAGACCGGCGAGGCGGTGACGGTGCGGGAGGGCGTGGTTTTCGTCTTGCGTTTCGAGCCGGGCGAGCCGGCCGCCGAGCGGACGTGCGAGCTCGCGGTGCTGCGCGGCCGGCTCAGCGGCCTGCTCTGCAATCCGCACTCGCAGGAACACCGCACGGCCGCCGCCGCGGTGCCGCTGCCGTGGATGACCACCCCCGCCCGGGGAGGAACCCGATGAACGGCTGGAGCGCCGCGAAGACGTGGCGGGAGGAGTGCGGCGTCTTCGCGGCCATCGGCGTGCCGCGAGCCGCCGAGGTGGTGGGACTGGGGCTGCACGCGCTGCAGCACCGGGGGCAGGAGTCCACCGGGATCGTATCGTGCGACGAGCGTGGCGAGTTCCACGTCCGCAAGGGCATCGGGCTGGTGTCCGACGTCTACCGCGACACCGACTTCGCGCAGCTGCCGGGCGACCGGGCCATCGGCCACAACCGTTACTCGACCACCGGCAGCCTGACGCTTGAGAACACCCAGCCCCTGCGGGTGGTCTACCGCGGCGGGTCGCTGGCGCTGGCGCACAACGGCAACCTGGTCAACGCGCGCGAGCTGCGTGTGCGGCTCGAGGAGTCGGGCTCGATCTTCCAGACCACCCTCGACTCCGAGATCTTCCTCCACCTGATGGCGATCTCGAGCGCGGCGGCTCCCGAGGAGGCCCTGATCGAGGCCACCGGCCGGGTGGAGGGCGCCTACTCGCTGGTGATGCTCACCAGCGAGGCGGTGCTGGCGCTGCGCGACCCGCACGGGTTCCGGCCGCTGTGTCTCGGGCGGCTGGGCGACGGCTACGTGGTGGCCAGCGAGACCTGCGCCCTCGACCTGGTGGGCGCCGAGTACCTGCGCGATGTCGAGCCCGGCGAGCTGGTGCGCCTGGATCCGCAGGGGGTGCGCGCGCGCGCCGCCCGGCCGCCGGCGCCCCGGCTCGAGCACTGCATCTTCGAGCACATCTACTTCTCGCGCCCCGACAGCCGGGTGTTCGGCGAGGGCGTGGACCGGGTGCGGCGCCGCATCGGCCACCGGCTCGCCGAGGAGCAGCCGGCGCCGGGCGACGTGGTGATCGCGGTGCCCGACTCCAGCAACTCGATCGCGCTGGGCTACAGCGAGCGCTCCGGGATCCGCTTCGAGCTGGGCCTGATCCGCAACCACTACGTGGGGCGCACCTTCATCCAGCCCCACCAGTCGGGCCGCGACTCCAGCGTGCGCGTCAAGTTCAACCCGGTGCGCGAGGTGCTCGAAGGCAGGCGCGTGGTGGTGGTGGACGACTCGATCGTGCGCGGCACCACCAGCCGCAAGCTGGTGCGCCTGATCCGGCGGGCCGGGGCGAAGGAGGTGCATGTCCGCGTGGGCTCGCCGCCGATCACCCATCCCTGCTTCTACGGCATCGACACCCCGAGCCGCCGCGAGCTGATCGGCGCGCGCAAGACCGTGGACGAGATCCGCGATTACCTGGGCGTGGACTCGCTGGGCTATCTCTCGCTCGAGGGCCTGCTGGCCTGCGAGCGCGAGCCCGAGCGCTTCTGCCGCGCCTGCTTCACCGGGAGCTATCCGGTGGCGGTGGATCCCACGGCCGGCAAGCTGGTGATGGAAAACCTGCACCGCATCGCCGACGCCGGCGCGGGCCGCTGAGCCGGCGCGCCGGCGGCGCGCCGGAGGGCTCCGCGGTGACGCGCGCGCTCCGCGATGCGGCGCTCGCGGTGGTCGCCGCGCCGCGCCCGCGCCACGGTCGGCTCGCCGCGGGGCGGCCGGGCGCGTGGTCGCGGGCGCCGCAGGAGGGGACGCGGCACGGGCGCAACCAGGTTGCCTGCCGGGCAGGCCGAGGGCCGGTGGAGCCTGGTGTCGAGGCAGCGTCACCACAGGCCGCCGGGATCGGGAGAGCGGCGCTGCGGGGAATCGTGTCGGTGCGTTCTGCACGTCGCCGGTGTCCCGGTTGCCGTTCACGAGCCGCCACCTCGCCCGGCATCCACACGTCTCGGGGTGAGTGGCACGCGTAGCGCCGGCACGGATCGGCGATCATGGCCGGAGATGTCACCAATCTCTCCGGTCTGATCTGTTACCAGTGTGCCCGGTCCGGACCCGAGAATCCCCTTGACAGCCGTGCGGGAGCGGTGGACCGATGCCTCGCCGCTGCTCCTGCCATCGCGCCCTTGCGTGCGCCGGCTGCGCGCTGTCCGCCTCGGATCGTCCGCGACGAGACAGATCTCGCCGCGCTCTCTTCCCGCCCGCGTGCGAGGCTCCAGGAGCGCCGGAAAGCGGCATGCTATGAACGAGAGCGTCGCCCCCGGCGTCCCGCCCCCGCGGAGTCACGCCCGTGAGCCGCTACTCGCTGTCCCATCTTCCCGACCCGGTCCTGCTGCGCGAGCTGGCCACCCTGGTCGCCCGGGAGCGCGTCACCACCGCCGCGTTGCTCGCCCACCTGGCCGAAGTGGATGCGCGGCGGCTCTACGCCCCGGCCGGCCACCCCTCGATGTTCTCGTACTGCGTCCACCAGCTGCACCTCTCGGAAGAGGCAGCCTTCAAACGGATCCATGCCGCGCGCACCGCACGCCGGTTCCCCGCCCTCTTCGCCATGCTGGCCGACGGCCGGTTGCACTTGAGCGCGATCGTCATGCTGG